>JAEZCY010000325.1 GCA_023429845.1 Acidobacteriota bacterium | reverse complement strand
TTTGTCTGGGCGGGGGGGCTGTGCGCGCCGCCGATCGACGAAGCCGCTCAGTGTCACTTCGCCGTCAGCCACGGCGACCTCGATGTTGGTGGCATCCACGTAGGGGTCGTCGGTCAGTCGGTCGCACACGTCCTCGCGGATGCGTTCGTCGGACCGCGAGTAGCCCTTCGGGCCCTTCCCGACGTGCCAGCCCCCCGGGTCGCCGCGGTGCGATGACGCCTCGCGCCAGTCGCGCCAGCCGTGCTCCGGTCCGCCGCCGTGCCGCGGCGTGGTGTCGCCGTGATCCTCGGGCCACGGCGCCTGTCCTCCCCTGCCCCAGCGCATCCGGTCGGCCACCGCCATCTCCTTTCATCGCCGCGCGTCGCCGGGGCCACTCGTCCCGACGTCCCGGCCGGCGGCATGAGTTGCAAGTCCGCTGCCGGGATGCTCAGGCACGCTGCGAGAGCAGCATGCGCAATGCCCGCGCCTGTCCCTCGAGGCTCGGAAACAGCGACGCAGGACTCACGTTCATCCGCCACAGATCCTCGAGCGCGTCGGTGCGCACCTCGCGACTGAACGTCAGGCAGACGATCGCCGGGTCGTCCGGCACGACGAGCACGCTCTCGAGCAACTCGCGTATCGGCCGCGTGACGTCACCGGGACAGAGGAAGCACGCCTGCTGCGCGCTCTGGCGCGGATCGAAACGCCACGGCTCAACTGCGAACACGGCCGGGATGCACCATCCAGGCGGCTCCACGAGGCGACCCACCAAACGGCCATGCTCATGATGCACGAGGCGCGTGGCCTCATCCTCGCTCAGGTCCCAATGTTCCCGCAGCATGGCGACTGCCTGCGCTGCACAGGCGCGCGTGTCGACGGCCCAGACTGCGGCGTCGGCTTCGTCACCGCACGAGGGTTCCTCGAGCGCGAAGAAGGCGGCGACGTAGGGCGACCGCGTCACGTCGAGCAGGCGTGTCGGCGCGCCGTAGTGTTGCATCAATGCCATCCAGCCGAACGCATCGTCGTCATCCAGATGCAGTTGAGCTGGGAGGTGCAGCGAGGCGCGACGGCGGAAGTGGTCGATCATCCGCCACTCGTCGGCTGAACGGTCGATGCTGTCGCTTCGCTCGATGGCCGTGGCGAGCGGCCAGGAAGCGCCCGCGTGTCCGCGGAATACCCAGGCCGGGCTGAAGGCCGACAAGCGCTGTTTGATGTCGGCCCATGTCTCGTAGCGTTCAACGGCCGGCGATGTCACGCCCGTGGGCATGCAAGCAAAAGGCCCGGTCCCTTTCGGGCACCGGGCCTTGATTCGTTTCTGCTCCTTCCCTGATGGACGGTTCAGGGTCGCACTGACGGGAGCGCCGTATGCGTTCGGCAGCCGCCGGGAGGCCCGTGGGGACCTCGATGCGAGGCGGTCGGGTCAGCGAGACCAGCAGATTGTTCCCGCGTAGCACATGGCAGAGCCATCGCCCTACGCGGCTATCCTGTTCGGTGGCGTGTCCTGGTCCATGCTCTCCTCACGTGGAAGGTGCGTCACGGCCGCCGTACGTCCTGTCACCATCGGGTCGGCAGCTGCCGGATGGGCCTGGGCCCATGTGCGATGGATGACCAGGGCGCGAGGCGGGCGGGTGGCGACGACGGGTGTCAGTAGCGACCCCTGCCGCGCCGATCGTGAAAGGGTGGACTCTCCTCAGCCATGGTCTCCTGCTTTCTCCGGATATCGGTGAAGCGGTGCAACCGCGCTGTCTGGACCAACCCTATCGCCCTGCGTCAGCGGCGACAACCCGCTCTCGCATCACGCCATGCGGATGTCGATCTATACGCGCGTCCTTACGGTTCGTGCGGGCCGGGGGCGTGCCCGATCGGGGTCGTAGGTCCGGCGCACGGCTTCTGTTCTAATAACTCCTCCATGCGGCTTCTCTCCCGGGACCTGGTCTGCGGGCGGCCTCGCCAGGCGGCGCGTCGGGCGGCGTTGTCGTGGCGCGCGACCGCGTGCAGTGTCGTTGTCCTCGGCTGCGCCATCGGTCTGTGCGGCGAGAGCCGCGCGCAGACACCGGCATCGGCACCGGCGCCGCCGCGAACGCGCGCGGAGCACCTCGAAGCGGCGCGCCGTGCGAAAGCCGCGCAACTGTCCCAGCCGCGACGCCCGAACAAGGTCGAGAGCGTCATCCACTACATCGAGGACTCTCGCCTGTTCCCGCGCATCTTCAACCCGCCGCGCGGCTGGTTCGGGCAGGTCGGCGGGCTTGGTGAGGGCAACGGTCTCACGATGGGCGGCGGCTATCGTCAACCCACCGAACTCGGCGTGGTGAGCGTGCGGGCGTTGGGTTCCCTTCGCGAGTCCGTCCTCCTCGGCGGAGACCTGACGCGCAGCTTCCTGCCGCGCGATGCCGGCTTCATCAGGGCGTCGGTCACACGCCGGCACGAAGCCGCGCAACGTTTCTATGGTCTCGGCCCCGACAGCAGCCTGGACGACCGCACCGGGTTCGGGCTCTCAGCGCTGCAACTGGATCTCACGGCCGGCGTGCGCATCACCAGCTGGCTGACCGGCACGGCCAGCGTCGGCTTCCTGAACCCTGATGTGACGGGCTCGTCGGAGGCGCCGCCCCTGACCGTCACCAACGCCAGCTACGACGAGCGGCGCCTGCCCGGTATCGACGTCCAGCCCGACTTCGTGACCACGCAGCTGGGGGGCGTGGTGGATACGCGGAACTCGCTCAATCCGCGACGGGGCGGCCTCTATCAGGCGCACGTCCGCCGCTTCAGCGACCGTGACGGCGGCGCGTACAGCTTCACGAGCACGCGGGTGGACCTCCAGCAGTTCATGCCGTTCTGGAACGAGAGCCGCGTCATCGCCCTCCGGCTGCTCGCCGAGCATGCCGACGGCCTCGGCAACGCCATGGTGCCGTTCTACCTGCAGCCCACGCTCGGCGGCGCGCGAAGCCTGCGGGGATACGATCGCCAGCGGTTCCGCGACCGCAGCATGCTGCTCTTCTCCGCTGAATATCGCTACGAAGTGAACCCGTTCCTGATGGCAGCCGTCTTCTACGATGCGGGCCAGGTCGCACCCGACTGGACCGACTTCCGCCTGAAGGACCTGCGCGACAACTACGGCGTCGGCCTGCGATTCGGATACAGCGAGGCCGTTGCCTTGCGCGCCGACGTGGCGTTCGGCGGCGAGAGCCCGGTGCGGCTGATTGTCGGCTTCAACAGCAGCTTCTGACGACGTACCGCATGGCTCCCCCGAGCGTTCCCCGTGCCGCCACCGTGTTGTCGCTGGTGGCAGTCCTCCTCCTCGCCGGCTGGCGGTCGGGCGACGAGCCAGCTCAGATTCGGTTCGCGCCGGACGATCCCGTCTGGGTCGATGCCGACATGGTCGCCGATGCCAGCAGCGTCGCCGAGCAGGAGCTGAGCCAGTCGTACGATTTCCTCGAGAACACGTTCGCGCTGCAGGGCGACCGGCGCGATATCCGCGCGCTCAACGTCAACACGCTCGACGAGGTGCCCGACTCCAGCTGGTTCACCAACCGGGTCGTGCACCGTGCGCTCACCGATGCGGAACTCGTTCGCGGTCCAAACTCGCTCGAGACGCTCACCGCAGCTGCCTGGACCATCGTCGCCGGCAAGAACAGCGGCCTGCAGCCCGGCTTCAGGGCGGTGATCACCGACGCCCCGGATCGGCAGTTGTACCAGGTGGAGTTCGACCCGCCCGGACATCCCGAACTGGCCACGGGCGCCGAGATGATCGGCACGCTGCTCTACCACGCAATCGGCTACCACGTGGTGGAGAACTACATCATCAGCCTGGATCCGGACGCGATCACCATCGACCCGAAAGCACGGTACCGGGACCGCGACGGCCGCTCGCGCCCGTTCACGCGCGAGACGCTGTCCCAGGTGCTGGCGCGCGCCGCCCGCAACGCGGACGGCACCTACCGCGCCCTGGCCAGCCGCTTCGCCGCCGGCAAGCCCGTCGGCCAGTTCCGCTACTACGGGACGCGGCCCGACGACCCCAACGACATCTACCAGCACGAGCACCGACGTGAATTGCGGGCGGCCCGCGTGTTCGCGGCGTGGGTGAACCACGACGACTCGCGCGCCAACAACACCCTCGACATGCTCGAAGGCGACGGCGAGACCACCGCCATCCGCCACTACATGTTCGACTTCGGTTCCATCATGGGGAGCGGCACCATCGGTCCGGACAACGCGCGTTCGGGCCGCGGCTACCTGATCGACCGTGCTGCCGCCTGGCGGATCCTGCGGACGTTCGGGCTCTGGGCGCCCGAGTGGGCGCGCCGGCGCATCGGCCCGTACCATCCCTCGGTCGGGCCGTTCACCGCCAACGGCTTCGAGCCGGATGAATGGAAGCCCGAGTACCCGAACACGGCATTCCTGAACATGCGCGCCGACGACGCCTTCTGGGGCGCTCGACGTGTCGGGGCGTTCACCGATGCCCAGCTGCGACTGCTGGCCGAGCAAGCCCGCTACTCGGACCCCGCCGCGACGGCACAGGTCGTCGATGCGCTAATCGGACGGCGTGACGAGATCCGGAAGACGTGGCTGACCGCGGTGACGCCGCTCGTCGCGCCGGCGCTCGTGGACGGCCGCCTGCGCTTTGCCAATGCCCCCGTGGATGCCGGCGTCGCGAAGGCGCCGACGCACTATGTCGTACAGTGGCAACGGTTCGACAACGAGACCGGCCTGCACACCGACGCCGGCACGCCTGTGAGTGTCGCGATTCCGGAAGCCGCACTGCCGTCGGTGCTGGCGACCGACGGGTTCGTGGCAGCGCGCGTGCACGCCAGCCACCCCGAGTATCGGCACTGGTCCAGGCCGGTGGCGTTCTACTTCCGCTGCAAGGGCACGCAGTGCACGCCCGTCGGTCTGTACCGGTGATGAACGAACCCCGCACACTCCTCAGCCACCCGGAACTCCGTTCCCACCAGTCCTTCCCGCATTTCCGCACCGTCGGCGAGACGCCGAAGACGGCGCTCGAACGCATCCTGTCGTTTTTCGCCGACGTGCGTGCCGGCGAAGGACCGGCCGTCGTGCTCCTGGCAGCCACGATCTTCCTGCTGCTGGCGGGCTACTACCTGCTGAAGACGGCGCGCGAAGCGCTGATCCTCACGGAGGGCGGCGCGGAAGTGAAGGCGTACTCGTCGGCCGCGCAGGCCGTGCTGCTGCTGGCGGTGGTGCCGGCGTACAGCTGGCTCGCGTCCCGCGTGCCGCGGGTGCCGCTGATGGGCATCACCATGGCGTTCTTCGCGGTGAACCTCCTCGGCTTCGCCGCCTTGCGTGCCACCGGTGCCGCCATCGGCATCGTCTTCTACGTCTGGCTGGGTATCTACAACGTCTTCGTGATCTCGCAGTTCTGGGCCTTTGCCAACGACCTCTACACGGAGGGCCAGGGGCGACGCCTGTTTCCATTCATCGGTGTCGGCAGTTCGCTCGGTGCATGGCTGGGCGCCGAGGCGGCGGCCGCCCTCGTCAAGTGGACCACCTCGGATCCCGGCACGCTGATGATCGCGGCAGCCACACTGCTCGGCGTGTGCTTCGCCATGATCGTCATGGTCAACCGGCGCGAAGTGCTCCGCACCGACGACGTCGGGAAGCGGCAGAATGACGAGCCCATCAAGGGCCGCAGCGGCTTCGCGCTGGTGTTCTCGGATCGGTACCTGCTGCTCATCGCGGGACTGATGGTGCTCCTCAACGTCGTGAACACGTCGGGCGAGTTCCTGCTCAGCAAGCTCGTGGTCGGCGAGGCGATGGCGCAGTTTGCCGGTGATGGGCACATGGCCGAGCGCCAGCGCTTCATCGGGGGGTTCTACGGAACGTTCTTCGGGCGGGTCAACCTGCTGGGCCTGCTGCTGCAGCTGTTCGTCACGTCGCGTCTGCTCAGGCACATGGGCGTGCGTGGGGCGCTGTTCATCCTGCCCGTGCTCGCGCTGGTCAACTACTCCGTGATCGCCGTTGCACCCCTGCTCGCCGTGGTCAGCGTGCTCAAGGTGCTGGAGAACAGCACGGACTACTCGGTGCAGAACACGGTGCGCCAGGCCTTGTTCCTGCCCACCTCCCGCGAAGCGAAGTACAAGGCCAAGGCGGCCATCGACACCTTCTTCATGCGGCTCGGCGACGTGACCCAGGCGCTGATCGTGCGCATCGGCACCTCGCTCGGCGCGGGCATCGGCGCCTTCGCGTGGCTCAACGTCGGCCTGACGGTCGCGTGGCTGGTCGTGGCGGGTCAGATTGCCCGGGAACACCGGCGGCGGACGGTGTAGCCGCCTTCGACAACTGTTCCAGCAAGCCGTCCTGTGAACGCAGGAGTGCTTCGAGGGCATCGTGCGAGGCGTCCGGCGTGGCGCGTCGCGTGTCCCCGGCGTCGAGGATGTCCCAGAGCTTCACCCGCACCGCGTCCGGCAGCACGCCTGTGAGGTACTCGAGCGCCAGGCCGCGCAGCATCGGTTCCTCGGCGTGCACCGCGCGGAAGGCGGCCTTGATAGGCTCGCGCGGCAGCACCGTGACCAGCAGCGAGAACACGTGCTCCAGGCTGCGGTTGGCACGGTCGCGCAGGTGCTCGTCGAGGAACATCACGGCGTCCGCACTCTCGAACTGGTCGAGGAGGCGGTGGCCGTTCCACACCGGGCGCGCCACCGAGAGCTCGCGCTCCACGAGGTGAAGGATGCGCGCCGTGTCCACGCGCAGCGTGGGCTCGGCAATCAGGATGCGGTCCATCGCGCGGCTGCATTGATACCGGACCTCGAAGCGCGTGTCCGACAGACCAAGCACCAGCCCGTCCAGCGCCCGTTGCGACGGCGTGCTGATCAGGACGCGCGGGATGCGCCGCCGAATCGCGAAGTCGGTGCCGCCGTCGAGCAGCGCATCGGTGAGCAGCCCCACATGGCGATCGGCCGAACGCTCGAGCGCCCGACGTACCGGCCCCGTCACGTCGTCCCAGGCCAGCAGCTGCATCGCCTGCGCGACGTGCATCGCCTCGAACCGCGATGCCGACTCGAGCGCCACGAGCACCCGTTCCGTGTCGCCTGACCGCAGCTGCCGCAGCAGATCGAGCGGCTCGTCGAGCAGGACCTGTATGGGAACGTGCTCATGGTGCCCCGGCGTGACGTCCTCCAGCGCCATCGGCGCCGGCACGACCGGTAACTCGACGCTCACGAGCGTCGGCGCCCCGAGCTCCGTCAGGCCAACGAGGCCGGCGGCGGCCGCGTGATCGACGAGGCGCTGCTCGATCGACCTGAGGTACATGGCGTCGAGCCGCTCGCCGAGCCAGATGCCGGCCGCCACCATCAGCAGCACGACGCCGAGGAGTTCCGACACCAGGAACCACGGCCCGGCGACGAGCAGCAGCTGCACGATGCCGGCGCCAAGGGCGTCGCCTGCCCGATCGCAGGCCACGTCCAGGAACGTCTTCACGCGCCGCTTCTCGGCCGGACTCATCGCCGAGAACAGCAGCTCGTAGCCGCTGCGGAACACCGAGCCGCGCAGCACGTACTCGAGGAGCCGGACAAAGGCAAACACCGGAACCACCGGGAAGAAGAGGGCCGCGACGGTGCCCACGCCGACACCCAGCGGCAGCGTCGTGACCGACCGGCCGACGCCGAGCCGTTGCTGGATGGGGCGGGACAGCAGCGCCTGGAAGGCGAACGTGCCGACCTGAATGACGGTGTAGAAGATCGCGAAGAACTGCAGGAGGTCGCCCCCGGCGTACTCCTGGGCAACCCGGGACTTCAGCAGGTAATCGAGAATTGCGGCGCTTGCCGTGCCGAGCACCACGAGCGCCGCGATCTCACGCGCCTGCGGAGAGGTGCGGAACAACTGCCGCCCGAACAGCGGCTCCGGCGTGATGGGCCCGACGCCGGGGCGCACGAGCCCGCGCAGGGGCAGCAGCCCGATCGCGGCCGCGCCGTGCAGGCCCGCGAGCAGCAGCAGCGAGCTCTCGGCCGAGGCCCACGCGCCAACGCGCTCCACCGCCAGCCCGCCCATCATGCCGCCGAGCGATCCGGCCGTGGCGATGCGGAGCACCTGCTGCTTGGCCGTATGCGGGTCGAACAGCTCGCTGGTGAGCGACCAGAAGCCCGAAAGCAGCAGCGCACCGAAAGAGGCGATGTGGATGTACACCGCGACCGGCACCAGAGTCGAGGTGCCGAAGAAGTACCACTCGCCGACGTGCGCCAGCGCGCTGAGGAGAAAGCCGGCCGGCACCAGGCGGCGCGGTCCGAGCCAGGCCAGCAGATGCGAGTAGACGGGCACCGCAGCCACCGAGAGCAGCGCGGCCAGGATCATCATCCGCGGCAGGTCGGTCACCGGCATCGCGCCGAGGAACAACGCGTCGCGGACCGCCTTGCCGGCGACCTGGTGCGCGAGCATGACGGCGGCCACCGTCATGGCCGTGCGCGCGAGGGAGGCGGTGCTCACGTGTAGCGGATCAGCGTACCAGCACCGGGGAGTGTTCCGGTTGGGCGTCGCGTTCGAGAACCGGCTTGCGATGCGATGACGAGGGCGGCAGATGCGTGCGCCACCAGGCGTCGGCGTCCTCGGAGCACCACTGCTTGGCGTCCACGCACGCGTCGAGCATGCGGATCAGTGCGCGCGCGCCCGGCGGGCGGTCGCCAGGCTTCTTGGCGAGGCACTGGAGCACCACGGCCTGCAGATCCTGCGAGATGGGCAGCTCCGTGCGGTCCGACGGCGGCACAGGCGTCTTCTGGACGTGCGCCACCGCCATCGCCGTGGGACTCGTCTCGTTGAACACCAGCGTACCGGTCAGCAGGTAGTACGCGACGCACCCGAGCGTGTAGATGTCGGCACGCGCGTCGATCCGCTCCTCGCCCATGGCGATCTCCGGCGCGATGTAGCCGGGGGTACCGGCCGAGACGCCGTCAACCGTGAGGTGCGTCACCTCGTCGGTCTGCGTCGGCTTCACGAGGCCGAAATCGAGCACCTTGACGAAGTCGTGCTGCAGCGCGACCTTGCAGACCATGATGTTGGACGGCTTCAGGTCGCGGTGCACCATCCCGCGCGAGTGCGCCTCCTCCAGCGAGAGGCACACCTGTCGCAGGACGTGAATCACGCGCGAGCCTGGCTGCGGGCCGAACGTCTGCACCAGCTTCTGCAACGAGACGCCGTCGAGCAGTTCCATCACGAAATAGAAGTGCCCGTCCCGTGACGTCCCGAAGTCGTACAGATACACCGTGTGCGGGCTCTGCAGGTCGGCGGTCACGCGCGCTTCACGCTCGAAGCGACGCATGGCCACATCGGCCTGGCGGGCCGACGCGCCCTGAATCAGTTCCGGCCGGATGATCTTGATGGCGGCCTCGCGCGCGAGCATCTTGTGGCGGGCACGCCACACCTCGCCCATCCCACCGGCGCCGATCAGCGCCTCGAGGTGGTAGCTGCCCAGGTCCTGCGCCTTCTGCGCGGCGACCTCCATGCCGTACACACGTCGGGCAATGAAGTACGCCCACAGCGCCGAGAGGTACGGCAGGAACATCCACGCGACGAGACGATTGGCCGGCAGCGGCACCAGGTCGAGGCGCGCGACGTTGATGAAATACGCCAGCGGCCAGGTAGATGCCGCCAGCAACGCCACCGTCAACGTCACCGGTGGCCGGTTGGGCACCAGGAAGCCGACGATGATGATCCACAGCGACAGCATCGACCCGCCCCTGACCGAGGCGTTCGGGTCGAACGGAATGCTGGTCTCGAAGGTCGAGATCGAGAAGGCCACGATCAGCTCGAACGCCATGCCGAGCTGGATGATTGTGGTCGGCGGCACGACCCGGTAGTGCTGGAGCGCGATGAGGCCGGCCGCGCCGAGCACGTTGGCCAGCAGCGCGAGCGCGTTCACGGGGTCCTGCTGGATCGGGATGATCTCGGGCTGCACGACCCGCTGGAACACGAACGCGAAGACCGTGGTCACGGCGGCCAGCAGCGACACCCAGCAGAGCCGACGGGACGCCTGGCTGGCGAGCCGCGGCGACAGCGGCGCGTCGTACTCGACGGGCGTCGCGGTCACCTGCCCCGGCGTGCTGGCTCGAACGATGTCCTGCATGGTGATTCAGACGACTCCGGGAGGCATGGTGCCCGCGGCCACAGGGACAGCCGGGATCCAGCGAGTTCACGCAAGTGGTTGCTTGCGGGCCTCAGGGTACACATACGAGGCTACGGCAGCGGCGGTTTCCTGTCACGTCCAGGCGCAGGCGAAAGGGCCGTCCTCGTCGATCCTAACGGTACTGCACCAGACGCCGAACGATTCCCTTCTGGCATCGTCTCGGTTCGGGGTCCTCTTTCTCCCCTTCAGCTGTACGCGCTGACGCCCCCGGCCGTTCTTATGGCGGGGACGAGTGTCTGCGTGACTCGTCCGCAGGCACGCGGTTCCAGACATCCCACATTCGCTGAGGGCAGCATGACATTGCCGTTTGCGCCGGCGCCGGTCCGTACGCTCCTGCTCGTCGCCTCGCTCCTCATCCCCCCTTCCGCAACGCTCGCGGGTCCGGTGGCGCGCAGGCAGGCCGGAGCTGACGCCGCCGCCATCCAGGCAACCGTTGACCAGTTCCGGGCCGACCTGGGCGGTGCGCTGAATCCGAACCAGCCCGGCTCACAGCCGACCGGACGCCGCGAGGTGAACTGGGACGGCGTACCAGACGCCTTCTCGGCACCGCAACCCTTCCCCGGCAACTTCTTCAACGTCACGTCCCCACGCGGCGTGGTCTTCACCACTCCAGGCGCCGGGTTCCAGCTCAGCATGGACGACGATGTCGTCCCCGACGCCGATCCCGACCAGGTGAGATTCGGTCACTTCAACGCGGCGTACGGCACGGCATTCGCCACCTTCTCGCCGCAGCGACTGTTCGTGCCGGTGGGTTCCACGATCGTCGATGTCACGTTTCGTGTGCCGGGAAGCGAGCGTCCGGCGACCGTGCGCGGATTCGGCCTGGTGTTCACCGACGTGGATGTCTTCGGCGCGACGACCGTCGAGTTCTTCGACCCGTTCGGCAAGCGACTGTCCGTGGCCGAGGACGACACGAAGCCGTTCATCGCCCCGAACGGCCTCAGCTTCCTCGGCGTCTCGTTCAACGCCGGCGAGCGCATCGCCCGGGTTCGTATCACCTCAGGCGAGGTCGATCTCGCCACCGGCGGCGGCGACGGCGTCGCCGGGGACGCCGTGGCCATGGACGACTTCATCTACGGCGAGCCCCAGGCCCTCGTCACTCCGACGCACCTCGACACGAGGTTCGGCGCGGGCGGCTGGACGACGGTGGACGTTGGCGGAGGCGATCAGGCGGAAGCGATTCTCATCGAACCCGACGGCCGGATCGTGGTTGCGGGCGTCGGCGGCGGTGGCGCAGCGGATTTCGCGGTCCTCCGCCTCGATCCGGACGGCACGCCAGACGACACATTCGGCACTGGCGGTCGAGTGACCCTGACCTTCGGCGCCCCTCCGTTCGGTGGCGTGGAGCGGGCGTACGGCCTGGCCAGACAGGCCGACGGCAAGTACGTCCTCGTCGGCGTGACCGACGCCGGCGGAGGCGTGCCCAACAACTTCGCCATTGCTCGCCTGGATCACGACGGCAACCTCGATACGACGTTCAGCGACGATGGGAAGCTGGTGCTCGACCTCGGGTTCGAAGACCAGGCCCACGCGGTGGCGGTGCAACCTGACGGGCGGATCGTGGTCGTCGGTCAGGCCGCCTCCGACATCGCCGCCGTGCGGCTGCTGCCCGACGGCGCGCTGGACCCGTCGTTCAACGACGTGGCGGCCCCGACGCCCGAGAACGGGGATGGCATTCATCGGTTCACCCTTGCGGGCGCGGACGTCGCGCGCGCGGTGGTCATCCAACCGGACGGCGCGATCCTCATTGCCGGCGGCACCCAGGGCGCCGGGACGGCGGACTTCGCCGTCGCGCGACTGCTGCCCCACGGGCTGCTGGACCCGGCCTTCGGCACGGACGGCTGGACGGCCGTGGATTTCAGCGCCAACGAGACGGCCGAAGCGATTCTGCTGCTGCCCGATGGACGCATCGTGATCAGCGGGTCTGCCGACGACGGCGCGTCCGACTTCGCCGCGGCACAGCTGCTGCCGGATGGCAGCCTCGACGTGGCCTTCAACCCCGGCGTCGCCGGTCCCACGAACTTCAACGGCAGGAGCCGCCTCAATCTCGGCGGTGCGGACGTACTGACGTCGATGGCGCGGCAGGCCGACGGCAAGATCGTGCTCGCGGGATACACCGGCGCGGGCGGCGGCGTCCCGCAGAACGTCACGGTGGCGCGCCTGACCTCCGACGGGATGATCGACGCGTCGTTCCTGCCGAACGGCTGGCAGGTCTACGATCTCGAAGGCGATGAGGCGGCGTACGCCGTGGCGGTGCAGGCCGACGGCACGATCGTGGTCGCCGGGCGTCGCGCGTCGGACGTGCTCGTCCTCCGCCTCCTCGGTGGTCCGTCGCCCGGCATTGTCATCACCTCACCCACGACGAGCGTCACGTCCACCGCCACGTCGCCGTTCGCCGCGCTGGCCGGCACGGCAGGCGACGACCTGGGTGTCACAGCCGTGACCTGGGCGACCGACCGGGGATTCGCCGGCAATGCCACCGGCACGGCCGCGTGGCAGGCGGATGTCCCGCTGGTCGCCGGCGCGAACGTGGTCACGGTGACCGCGCACGATGCCAACGGCAACATGGCCAGCGACACCGTCACCATTCAGGTGACCGAGTTCCTCTACTACCTGTCGGAAGGCGCGACGGGACCGTTCTTCGACCTCGACATCCTGATCGCGAACCCGACGAACGCTCCGGCAGATGTCGAGATCTCGTACCTGAAGCCGGATGGCAGCACGCACTCCCAGTCACTCACCGTGCTCGCCGACAGCCGGCACACCGTCAAGGTCGAACAGGTTGCCGGGCTCGAGGAGACGGCGGTATCGGCGGTGATCCGGTCGGCCAACGCCGTGCCGCTCGCCGTGGAACGCACCATGTTCTGGGACGCGAGCTACTACGGCGGCCACACCGGCAACGCGGTCGAAGCACCACAGACGCGCTGGTACTTCGCCGAGGGGAGCCAGGGCTACTTCGACACGTACCTGCTGCTGGCCAACGCGAACAGTCAGCCGGCGCAGGTGACGGTCACGTTCCTCGTCGAGGGCGGCCCCAACGTCGCCCGCACGTACGACGTCGCACCGACGTCGCGTGTGAACGTGTTCGCGGGCACCATCCCGGAACTCGAGAACACGTCGTTTTCGATGGTCGTGGCCTCGACCTCGCCCATCATCGCGGAGCGCGCGATGTATTTCGGCTCGCGGCTCTTCGAGGGTGGGCACGAGT
>JAEZCY010000286.1 GCA_023429845.1 Acidobacteriota bacterium | reverse complement strand
GGTCCAGACACCGCTGCTCACGACGAGCCGTACGATCAACGCGGACGGCACCGTCGCCTCGGAGACGCTGGGGACGGGGGCTGGTGCGCTCACCACCTCCTACTCCTATGACGCGCTGATGCGGCCGACCGGCATCCAGGGCCCGGGCGGTACGACGCCGACCGCGATGAGCTATGGCACGGCGTATGACCAAACGACGCGCGGGACCGCCTACGCGCGCACGTACCCGGATGCCCTGGGGCGCGCGGTGCGCCAGGAAGACAGCGACGGCCTCACGACGCGTCTCGGGCTCGATGCCTGCGGGCGCGTGACCTTTGCGAGCGCCCCCTACACCAGCGGGGCGGGCACGCGCGGTGTGACCACGGCCTACGACGCGCTGGGCCGGGTGGTGAGTCAGATCGCGGCCGACGGCACCAGCACGACCACGTTCGCCTACAGCGGCATCGACGTCGCGGTGACCGATGCGCTCGGACGCACGACGACCTATGACTACGCCAGCCAGACGGGGCCGGCCGGCGCCCGGCTGGTCGGGCTGACAGACCCGGCGGCGCAGACGACAACCTATGCCTACAACATCGATGGCGCCTTGACGGCCACGGGCGGCTCGGTGGCCGGTGCTCGGGCGTGGACCTACGATCTCTTCGGGCGCCCGACGAGCGAGACACACCCGGAGGCCGGCACGACGACGTTCGTGCCGAACGCGGTGGGGAACATCACGAGCCTCACCAACGCGGCCGGCCAGACGCTCGCCTTCAGCTACGACGCCAACCACCGCCTCACCGGCCGCGACGGCCCCGGGACGGCCTCAGACGTCACCATCACCTACGATTCGCTCGGACGCGTGGCCAGCGAGAGTGTCGGCGGCGAGGTCGTCACCACCTACACCTACGACGCCGCGGGCCGACCCGCGAGTCGCACCGATACCACGGCCGGACTCACGCGCACGTCCACCTACGGCTACGACCCGCTCGACCGCCTGACTACCGTCACGTACCCGTCCTTGCAGACGGCCGGCTATCAGTACACCGCCAGCGGACGGCTGAGCGCGGTCACCTACCAGGGCCAGACGTTCGGGGCCGGCTTCACCTATGACGGGAGTGGTCGTCTGACGACCTACACAACAGGCCCGGTGACGCATGCCCTGTCGTACGACGACCGAGACCGGACCACACAGATCGGGGCGTCGTCGACGGTCGCCGGCACGGCCCTGCAGTTGGGCTACACCTACAACGCGGTGTCGCTGGTCACTGCATTGTCCGACCATCGCCCGACGCACCAGCAGACGTTTGCGTACGATGCGCTCGATCGCCTGACCAGCGCCACGGGTCCGTACGGCACCGGCGGTGCGTCAGCCACGCTTACGTGGGCCTACGACGCGAGCGGTAACCGCACGCTGGAGTCCCGCCCCGGAGGGTCGCTGACGTACGCCTACGACACGGGCGCTGGCGGCACCCGGCGGTTGACCAGCGTCGGCGGCTTGCAGGCGGCGACATTTGCCTATGATCCCGCGGGGCGCACCACGTCTGCGACGACCACGCCGGGCGGCACGACGACGTATGGCTACACGCCGGCAGGTCTGACCGCCACCATCACCACCCCCGCGTTGAGCGCAAGTCAGGTCTACGACGCGAGCGAATGGCGGATTCGGAAGGATGTGACGACCCCGAGCGGGACGACGCGGACGTTCAGCCTGCGGTCCATCGGCGGGCAGGTGCTCAGCGAGTTCGAGCAGCTGTGCACGGGATGTCCTGTCCGCTGGGTGCGTGACCTGGTCTACGCCGGCGGTCGGCTGCTGGGCGCGTCGAAAGCCAACCTGTCCCTGCCCACGGTGGAGTTCGTGCAGGCCGCGACCACGGTCGGCGAAGGCGTGGCGTCGGGGAAGGCCGCCGTGGGTGTGCGCGTCACGACGGCCGATGGCCTGGTGTTGCCGCAGCCGGTGACGGTGCAGTGGACCGCACCCGGTCTCGGGACGGCCACCCCCGGTGTGGACTACACATCGGGCCCGGGCAGCCTGACGTTCCCGGCCGGCGCGGCGAGCGGGACGGTGGTGGACGTCGAGATCGCTGTGGCCAACGACGCGCTCTATGAGCCGGTCGAAACGTTCCAGGTCCAGTTGACCGGCGTCCCGCCGCAGGTCGCGGTCCTCGGTGGGCAGGTCACTCACACGGTGTCCATCCTCGACAACGATCCGGCACCGGAAATGTCGATCACAGGGGTCACGGTGACGGAGAGTCCCGGCACCGTCTCGCTGACGGTGTCGCTCTCGGCGATCAGCGGCCAGCTGGCGGCCGCGTGGGTGACGCCTGCGAGCGGATCCGCCAAGGCGGGACGCGACTTCACCGCGACGCCGGTCGTGGCCTCGATCGCGGCGGGTAGTTTGGCCACGACCGTCACAGTGCCCCTCATGGACGACAGCTACGCCGAGCCGGACGAAGAGTTCACCGTGACGCTCAGCGCGCTGTCGCATGCCGTGCCGGGCACCATGACGGCGACGGTGACGATCCACGACGACGACGGGCCGTGGGAGCCGATCGACCCCGCGCTGCCTGGCGACTACTTCGCGCGGGCCTGGACGCCTGGGGAAGACAGCTACATCCAGATCTACAACCCGCACGACGTCGCCGTGACGGCGCGCGTGACGTACGTGCGCGCGTATGGTGCGGGCGTGCGTCGCACGTACACCCTCGGCGCCCGTCAACGTCTCGGACTGCACGTCCCGAGCGATGCCTTCGTGACCGGGCAGGCCCAGGGGTCGGCCGTCGTGCAGTCCACTGACACGAGCCGTCCGCTGGTCGCCGAGTTGATGCACTACGCGGGGAGCGGGTGGCAGTCGGGTGAGGCCACCGAGGGCGTGTCGCCGGCCACGAGTTGGACCCTGGCCGAAGGGGCCACGGGCTTGTCGGTGGGCTTCCAGGAGTGGATCACGGTCTTCAACCCGAGCAGCGAACCCGTGAACGCGCACGTGGTGTACTACGGCGCGAGCGGCATGGTGGGAGCCGAGACGGTCGCCATCCCGTCGGGGCCGGGGCTCTTCACCCGCCACGTGAACGTGCACTGGGGCCAGATCGAGCACAGCACGGTCGTGACCGCGACGGGCCAGGACAGCGGCACGACGGTGCCCATCGTGGTGGAGCGGCGGATGCGCTGGAACGGCGCGCTCGAAGGGCACAGCAGTGCCGGGCAACACACCGCCTCGTGGCTCTGGGAGTTCCCGGAGGGTGGCACGGGCGTCTTCTCCACCTTCATCGCACTGTTCAACCCGCACGCCGCGCCCTCGACCGTGCGGCTCTACTACCGCCATGAGAACGGGAGCGTCTACTACCAGGACGTCGGTGTGCCTGCCCAGAGCCGGATCACGGTGGGCAGCCCTGGTTTCCTGCCGGCAGGCGCCTACGCGACCGAGGTCTACGGCTTGACGCACGCGGTGCATGCCGAGCGCGTCGTCTATGCCGGCACGAACTGGACAATCGGCCACGCGTCGCCAGGCGCCATGACGGCCGGCACGCACTGGCGGTTCGCGGAAGGCTATGCCGCCGGTTGGTTCGACACCTACTTCATCCTGATCAACCAAGCGGGCGCGCCGGCCACGGTCACGCTGACCTACCGCAATGAGACGGGCGGGGTGATTGGAGCCGACAGTCTCGTCATCCCCGGGTACCTGCGCGCCGCGGTCTGGGCGAACGGTACTGCAGGGGGGCACGCCTTCAGCACCGAGGTGACGGCGACGCAAGCGATCGTGGCCGAGCGGGTGATGTACTGGCCGACGGGCAGCAGTCTGATAAGCGGCGGTGACATGTCGGGCGAGCCGGCTGCGGAAGCGTGGCAAGCGATGGGCATCCCGCCGTCGCCGTACACGCTGACCGACGGAGTGCAGGGGCCGACGCAGCAGCTAACCGAGACCCCCGAGGCGCTGATCGTCGGAAAGGCGCCACCGGGCAGTAGCCACCGGGACCGTTCCGGCCCCGACCTGCAGATCCAGAGTAGCGGCCTGCCCTGGTACGGCTCGCACCTGAGCGTGGGGAAGAAGCCATGAGGGCCGACCTGAGGGGTTCCACGCTTCACGGTGCTCGCGGAATGGCCTGGAGCTGGGCGCCCGCGGCTGGGCGGATCCGGTCAGGCATGCTGGCGGCCGTGCTGTCGATGATGGTCGCGGTGCCCGCGTCGGCCTGGCACCACGAGGCGTCGACGCTTCCCGAGGCCGGGGAGGCGACAGATGGCCGAACGGTGGGCACGGAGATGGGGTCGGCGTCCATGCCGTCACCGCCGAGTCCGTCGCCGGTCGTGAGCCACGCGGTCGCGGCTGACACCCTGCCCGGTGGGGCCGTCCCGTGGTCGTCACTCACCGCCCCGCCAGCGCGCGGCGCCATGCTGCAGGGCGGCGGCGGCAGCGGGAGCGGCTCGACGTTCGAGTACTACGCACTCGATGCGCTCGGGTCGGTGCGCGTGGTCTTCGACGCCGCTGGCGCGGTGCAGGCGCGGGCCGACTACGAGCCGTTCGGCGCACCGATCCCGACGAGCCCGACGGGCCCGCTCCCGCGCGAGCAGTTCACGGGGCAGCAGCGGGATAGCGAGGTCGGCCTCGACTACTTTGGCGCGCGGTTCTACCACACGACGCATGGACGGATGTTGAGCGTCGATCCGCTGTACGTGGGCGCGGCGTACGACCCGCAGCGATGGAATCGGTACGCCTACGCGTTGAACAGTCCCATCGTGATGGCCGACCCTGATGGCCGCAGCCCCAACTTCACGACGGGGATCGTCGAGAACTGTGGCGGGACGTGCTTCCCCAAGCCTAGCCCTCCCAGTGGGCCCGTGTTCTCGTTCGGCGTGTCGACGTTCGACTTCATGGGCTTCGACTCCAATGAGGCCTACTTCCTGTCGCAGTACGGCTATGTGCCAACGTTTGGGAGCCAGACCGTATCGTTTCCCATACCAGCGATAGCAGCCGCGTCCAATCAGCAGGAACAGCGGGCTGGTGAGGCAGTGACTAGGATCAATCAGCCGGACGCCGCCAATCCAACACCCCCAGCACCGGCGCCTGAAAAGGGTGGTCGACCGAAGGTGCCATTCTCGCCCCACCTCGGGATGCCGCCCATCATGGTAGATGCCGACGCGATGAACGAAGTCTACAAGCAGCAGTTGTGGATGGTCGGCACAACATTGGGATTCACCGGGCTGGGGGCGGCAGGCTATGGGTTCGGTGATTTCATCCGATGGGGGCCGACAATTGTGTCAAACCAAATCGCCGTAGGAGGCGGAGTATTCGGCGCAGTGAAGACCTGGGCCCTGAAGGGCGGCGGCGTAAATCCTCAGACCGGTGCTTCACTACCGTTCCACTACCATATTCATCGGTACAATTGGTACCGGCCGTGGTTGTGGTTCCAGCAAACGCCGATTCTGAAGGAGCCGAAGAAATGATGTGCTACCTGGTCTGGTCGCCGGACGAGATCGCTGGCCTTTCAGAGAACTGGAGTGAGCTACTCACCGAAGTTGACCAGAGAGGACACGTGACCCGCGAGATTGCGATCAACCAAGCAGGCCTTGTGGTGTACAGAGCACCGTCTACCGCACACCACCGGCTGCTATTCGACAATCAAGTTGTCGATTCGAGTAGGTCGCAGGACCCTATGTTGAAGGCGCGGTTCCTGGCGCTTTGGAATCAAGCCGAAGCGGGCGACCATCGAGCTGGAGAGCGCTCCAACTCAACTGATACGCATCCGTAGTACGGTTGAGTTTCGCTTAACACTTTCCGGTGAAGCAATCGGTTCAGGAGACCTGATCCGCAGTGCGGGGGGCTACAGGTCGGCTGGGGAGGCCAGGTCAGCCCGCGACCCTTGGCCTCACGCGGTGGCCGCCGCGGCCTCCCTGCGAGCGGTCGTGTCCGCGATGGTCAGCAGCGTATCCGCGATGATGCCGAGTCCGATTCAGCGATGAAGAAGGCATGAGGGCCGACCTGAGGGGTTCCACGCTTCACGGTGCTCGCGGAATGGCCTGGGGCTGGGCGCCCGCGGCTGGGCGGATCCGGTCAGGCATACTGGCGGCCTTGCTGCCGATGATGGTGGCGGTGCCCGCGTCGGCCTGGCACCACGAGGCGTCGACGCTCCCCGAGGCCGGGGAGGCGACAGAGGGGCGAACGGTGGTCACGGAGATGGGGTCGGCGTCCATGCCGTCACCGCCGAGTCCGTCGCCGGTCGTGAGCCACGCGGTCGCGGCTGATACCCTGCCTGGTGGGGCGGTTCCGTGGTCGTCACTCACCGCCCCGCTGGCGCGTGACGCCATGATGCAGGGCGGCGGCGGAGGCAGCGGGAGCGGCTCGACGTTCGAGTACTACGCACTCGATGCGCTCGGGTCGGTGCGCGTGGTCTTCGACGCCGCCGGCGCCGTGAAAGCGCGGGCCGACTACGCGCCGTTTGGGTCGCCGATCCCAACGAGCACGCCGGGCCCGCTCCCGCGCGAGCAGTTCACGGGGCAGCAGCGGGATGGCGAGGTCGGCCTCGATTACTTTGGCGCGCGGTTCTATCACGCGACGCATGGGCGGATGCTGACCGCGGATCCGCTGCACGTGGGCGCCATTCGCGAGCCCCAGCGGTGGAACCGGTACGCCTACGCGCTCAACGGGCCGTTGATGTGAGTAGGAGCGTGTCCGAGTACGCGTCTGGCGCTGCCGATCGTATAGGACGCACGGCGAAGACGTATCGCCCCTACGTGCCCGAGCAGACGCTCCTGCTGCCGCCGGACCTGCGCGAGTGGCTGCCGAGCGAGCACCTGGCGTACTTCGTCGGGGACCTGGTCGATCAGTTGGATCTGTCGGCGATCCTGGGCGTCTACGAGGCCGAGGAACGAGGCTACCCGCCGTACCACCCCGTGATGCTCACGAAAGTGCTGGTCTACGCGTATTGCGTCGGCGTGTTCTCGTCGCGCAAGACCCAGCGGCGCCTGCTCGAGGACCTCCCGTTCCGCGTGCTCGCGGCCGGCAACGCGCCCGACTTGCGCACGTTCGCCGACTTCCGGAAGCGCCACCTCATCCCGACGCGAAGATCACGAAGATGAAGGACGGGCGTACGCACCTCGCGCACAAGGCCGAGCACGCCGTTGATGTCGATAGCGGGGCGGTCGTCTCGGCGCGCCTCGATGGCGCCGACGTCGGCGACACCACCACGGTGATCGACACGGTCGTCGACGCGCCCGAGCAACCCGGAACGCGCCGGCGACCGGCCCCGGCGAGGGAACGGATCCCGACAAGGGACCCCAGCAGTCGGACGCTGCTCGACCTGCACGCGCTTGACGTCCGCCCCTCCGCCCCAACATCGCCGAACTGGCCCCGTGGGCGTCGCCAGTGGCGAGACGTCCCAGAAGCGCAAGCGCTCGTTTACGCGAATCGCCGCCTGCGCGGTGCGCGGGTCGGCCGACTCCGCCGGCATCGCGCGGCGTACGTCGAACGCTCGTTCGCGCATCTGTACGAGACCGGCGGGATGCGGCGCACGCATCTGCGCGGGCATCAGCACAGCCTCAAGCGGCTGCTCGTGCATCCGGACGCCTTCAATCTCGGTCCGATCCTGCGACAGCTGACCGGCCGGGGCACACCGCGCGGCTTCCGGGGCCGCTGCGGGGCCTTGCGGGCCTGATCACGGCCCTTATCGGCTTGCTGACCACCCGCTGGGCCTGTCTGCCGGGCACCGAGTCCCGGCCATGCCGGGCCGACCTATACCACCATGATTTCGACCATGCGCTTCCGGCGTGACTCAGTGACTTGCACCACGGGCTGCTACGGCTGCAGCCTACGGCCTACAGCCTACCAGTGGCGGGTAGGGGGGCTGTCCCAGCCCGCCGCAGTCCCGTAGGGCTCGACACCAGCGGTCGGCCTCGCCCCCGGCGGCGCGCGAGGAGCCACGCCCTGCAAGGCCCGGGGGCGTTCGACATTCCCGCATCGCGCCTTCCCGCATTACAATGCGCGGACATCCTCATGCGCCGTGCATCGAGCCTGGTCCTCGTCGCCGCGGTCTCGCTGGCCGCCCCGGCGGCGTCTTCACCGGACGCCGACCGCGTACCCGATCGCGCCTCGTTCGACGCGATCGTGAAGCCATTCGTCGAGAAGCACTGCATCGACTGCCACAACGACCGGCGGCAGCGGGGCGGGATGAACCTCGCGCGCCTGTCGTCGGCCGACCTCGTCGCCGCGCATCTGGACGACGTGGAGCACGTGCTGCTGAAGCTCCGGACCGGCGAGATGCCGCCGGAAGACGAGGAGCGCCCTGACGCGCGGGACGTCGAGGCGGTGACCCAGTGGTTCGAAGCGGAGTTCGCGCGCCTCGAGCGGGTGACGCCGCCCGACCCGGGCCGCATCACGGCCCGCCGGCTGAATCGCAGCGAGTACAACAACACGGTCCGTGACCTGTTTGCCGTGGACGTGCGCCCTGCCGACGACTTTCCCCAGGACGACACCGGGTACGGATTCGACAACATCGCCGCGGTGCTCTCGCTCTCGCCGGTGCTGCTCGAGCGATACATGGCGGCGGCCGAGAAGGTCGTGCGCACCGCGATGTTCGGGCATGAACCCGAGCCGCCGGCTCTGGTCCGCCTGAAAGCGCCGACGGGCATCATCCCGCCGGCGCGCACGGTGCCGGCCGCGTACGACTCGACGGGCCTCAGCCTTCCCAATGCCGTGCATGCCGCGCATCGCGTCGCCGTGCCCGGCGAGTACCTGGTGCGGGCGTTCCTTGGCGGTCGTCGTCCGCTCGGGTCCATGCCGGTGCGCGTCGGGCTGTACGTGGACGGCACGCTGGCGACCGCGCAGGTCCTCGACCCGGCGTCGCAGGCGTCGTTCGAAGACGACGAGCAGCAATTCGACGGCAAGACGCTGGAGTTCCGGGTGCCGCTCGAGGCGGGCGAGCGATGGATTGCCGTCACCATCCTCGACATGTACGACGGGCTGCCGGCGCGCTTCGAGGGCCCCAACCCCTCGTCACGGCCCGAGCAGCACAAGGTGTTCACGTTCACGCCGCCGAGGAACGCCACGCCGGAGCGCGTCGAGCTGTTTCGTCGCAACTTCGAGAAGCGCCAGGCCGACCTCGCGAAGGCGCCGATCAACGCCGCGCGCGTCAGCCGGCTCGAACTGGCAGGCCCCTACCAGCCGCGCACGCAACCGACGCGCGAGAGCCTCCAGGCCGTGTACGCGTGCGGGCACGTTGGCGGCGACGCCTCTCCGAGGCACCCGTCTGCGGGCAGGTCGAACTCAACGGGCGCCTCCGGGCGGCGGCCGGCCCATCAGCCGTTCTGCGCGATGAAGAACATCTCGCACGTCGCGCAGCGGGCGTTCCGCCGGCCCGTCGGTCGCGAAGAGCTGGTGCCCTATGTCGCGCTGATGGCAAAGGCGCAGAAGGGCGGTGACTCGTTCGACGAGGCCCTCGCCATCGCGCTGCAGGCCATCCTCGTGTCGCCCGACTTCCTTTTCCGGATCGAGCACGATCGCCCGGCCACGGCCACGGCATCGGCTCATCCGATCGGCGAGCACGAGCTCGCGACGCGTCTTTCGTACTTTCTCTGGTCCACGATGCCCGATGCGGAGCTGCGGCGACTCGCCGACCGGAATTTGCTGCGCGCGCCGGGCGTCCTCGAGGCGCAGGTCCGTCGCATGCTTGCCGATCCGAAGTCGCGGGCGCTCGTCGAGGAGTTCGGCGGGCAGTGGCTGCAGTTCCGCGCGCTGGAGTCGGTGGCGCCCGACCGCGAGAAGTACCCCGCGTTCGACAACTACCTGCGGCTCTCGATGCGCAACGAGACGATGCTGTTCTTCCAGCACATCGTGCGCGAGGACCGGAGCGTGCTCGACTTCCTCGACGCGAAGTACACGTTCCTGAACGAGCGGCTCGCGCGCCATTACGGGGTGCCTGACGTGACCGGGCCCGCATTCCGACGCGTGGAGCTTACCGACGAGCAGCGCGGTGGCGTGCTGACGCAGGCAAGCGTCCTCACCGTGTCGTCCTACGCCACGCGGACGTCGCCCGTCATGCGTGGCAAGTGGATCCTCGACAACCTGCTCGACACGCCGCCGCCGGACCCGCCGGCCGACGTCCCGGCGCTCGACGAGGGCGCCGTCGGTGAAACGGCGACGCTGCGCCAGCAGATGGAGGCGCACCGCGCCAATCCCACGTGCGCGTCGTGCCACCGCCGCATGGATCCACTCGGATTCGGCCTCGAGAACTTCGACGCCATCGGCGCCTGGCGCGCCCTGGACGGCAAGTTCGCCATCGACGCGACCGGCCAGCTGCCCGATGGCCGCACCTTCCACCAGCCGGCGGAGTTGCGGACCATCCTGCTGCAGGACCGCCACGACTTCGCCCGCGCGCTGACCTCGAAACTGATGACGTATGCGCTCGGGCGCGGTCTCGAACCCTTCGACAAGCCCACCGTGCGTGGCATCATCAAGCGCCTGCCGCAGCACGAGCACAAGTTCTCGGGCCTGGTGCTCGAGATCGTCAACAGCCTGCCGTTCCAGATGCGACGGGCGGCGCTGTCGAACGTTGGAACGCCGAACGTTGGAACGCCGAACGTCGGAACAGCTCCCGGAGCCCTCGCGCCATGATCATCACCGGCACGCACCTGCCACGACGCACGTTCCTCAGAGGCGTCGGCGCCTCGCTCGCCTTGCCCCTGCTGGACGCGATGACGCCAGCGCTCGCCAAGGCTGCGCCCGCGGGTGCCGGGCCGAAGCGCCTCGTGTTCACGTACGTCCCCAATGGCGTGTCGATGGCGGGTTGGACCCCGCAGGGCACGGGGGGCGCGTTCGAGCTGTCGCGCGTGCTGAAGCCGCTGGCGCCCTTCAGGCAGGACATGCTGGTGCTGACCGGCCTGGCGCAGCAGAACGGCATGGCCCTCGGCGACGGGCCCGGTGATCACGCGCGCGCGGCCGCGTCGTACCTCACCGGCGTCCACCCGAAGAAGACGGCCGGGGCCGACATCCAGAACGGTATCTCGGCCGACCAGATCGCCGCGCAGGCGCTCGCGAGGGAAACGCGCTTCAGCTCGATCGAGCTCGGGTGCGACGACTCGCGCACGGTGGGCAACTGCGACTCCGGCTACAGCTGCGCGTACACGAACAGCCTCGCCTGGCGCAGCGACACGTCGCCGATGCCGCCCGAGACCAACCCGCGGCTCGTGTTCGAGCGGCTGTTCGGCGCTGATGCGCATCTCGACCCGGCGACGCGCCAGCGGCGCCTCGTGCACCGGCGCAGCATCCTCGACCTGGTGGGCGAGCGCACCAGGCAGCTGACCGGCACGCTCGGTGCCGGCGACAGGCGCAAGGTGGACGAGTACCTCCATGCCGTGCGGGCGATCGAGCGGCAGATCGAGGTCGCCGAAAGCGACATGCGCGATCTGCGCCCGGGGATCGACAAGCCCACCGGTATCCCGGTCGCGTTTGCCGACTACGTGAAGCTGATGTACGACCTGCAGGTCGTCGCCTTCCAGACCGATCTCACGCGCGTGGCCACGATGATGGTCGGGCGGGAGGGGTCGATGCGGACGTACCCGGAGATCGGCGTGCCCGACCCGCACCATCCGCTCACGCACCACCGCAACAACCCGGAGTGGATGGCGCGTGTCGAGCAGATCAACGTCTTCCACGCCGAGCTGTTCGCCTACTTCATCGGCAAGCTGAAGGCCACGCAGGAAGGCGATTCCAACCTGCTCGAGCGGTCGATGGTCGTGTACGGCAGCGGGCTGAGCGACGGCAACCGCCATACCCACGAAGACCTGCCGGTGCTCGTGATGGGGCAGGGCGGCGGGCTGTTGCGCACCGGGCGCCACGTCAGCTACGACAAGCAGACGCCGATGAACAACCTGTACCTGACCCTGCTCGGCGGGATGGGCGTCCGCACCGAGACGCTTGGCGACAGCACGGGCGCCCTCGAGTACCTGACGGACGTCAGTTAGAGAGGGCTCCGCCCACGAGGCGCCCGGTGATGCCGCCTCCAGCACGCTCCCGGCCCGGCCCTGCCGCCGCGCGGGCGTGCGGGATCGTCACCAGTCCGACAGGGAAGGAGACTGACCATGCTCGCACGGACGGTACGTCACCTGTTGTTCCTGCTGCTCGTGCCCGTCGCCGTTGCCGGTGCCAGCGAGCTCACGCTGAAGACGAACGCGGACGCAGAGGGAGGGTATCCGACGATCTGGTACGGTCTCGCTCCGGCGAACGGGTACTTCGGTGTGTTGGGCCTGCGTCTGGACGGCGAGCTGATCGAGCCCGCGATCACCGGCACGGTTGCCTTCGGAAGTGGGCCGCTGCTCTCGCTCGATGTGGAACCCGGCGATGACGCGTTCAGCCCCGATGTGTCGACGTACAGCTATGCGCCCGGAACGTTCACGATGGAGGTCGCGTGGACGGACGACACCGGTGTCACGCGCCATGGGCGTTACATGGCTCCGCTGCTGGCGCTGGAGGTCGTGACGTGTGAAGGATGCGAGACCGATCCCCTGTCAGAGAACCCGCAATCGTATGGCGAGTTCACCGCGTTGCTCGGAGACGGCCTGTTCGACAGACGCCTCGCGGCTGTGCTCGGCGTCGCGCGGCGAGCGCAGGCTGGCACGTTCAGCGGCGACCTGGACCAGATAAGCGGCACACCCGCCACGATCGAGCGGTTCGCAGGAGCGCCCGGCGGCTGGGCTGTCGCGGTCGATGTGAGCAGGGCGCCTGCGCCCCTGCCGGAGCCTGGCGTCGGTGCGCTGCTGACGGTGGGCGCGCTCGTGACGTGGCTGGCCAAGGCTGGCCGGCGGTCGGCTTGACGCCGACCGCCTGAACCATCGCCACCACCGGCCTGCCGGGCTCAGCGCGAGGGGCCCTTCTCCAGCACCGCGAAGCAGTAGAACAGGCCGTCGCCGCCGGTGCCGCGCAGGTTCTCCTGGCTGCAGCCCTTGGAGGAGTGCGCGGCGTTGAGCGAGGTCGGTGCTGCGCCCCCACCGGTGCGATCGAAGTGCCCCACCATGGCGCTGCCGTCGCCGCTGCTCGTCCAGTTGCCGCACGTCGCAGTAGCGGCGTCTCCGTCAGCGACGGTGCCATCCTGCTTGGTCCCGGTCAGGATGTCGTGACGGTTCGGCTGGTCGCCGCGGCCGTTGACGACTTCACCCTTCTCGTTCAGCGCCGATTGCTTGGTGAACGCCGCGGCTTCCCCGTGGAGGTCGGCGATGTCCTTGGCGACCACCTCGCCCCTGGCGTTGTGCCACGGACCCGTGCCGATGCGGTCCTTCGCGTTCACGCCGGGCTTGCCGTCCGCGGCCGTGGTGCTCAGGTACGCCTGCCATGTCTTGCCGCCGGCTCCAACCGCCGTCGCCAGCGCCTGGCAATGCTTGTCGGCACCCGCGAGCCCGCCGAGGTCCGCGCCCTGGCCCGAGCCGGCGCTCGTGATGAAGAACGACATCTGCGGCGACGCCTGCGCGTGCACCAGGATGGAACCGGTGGTCGCGATGCCGGCGACCATGAGTATCGGGATCAGCTTACGCATCGAGTGTCTCCTCTCATACCGCCGACCTGAGCGTCGACGGCCACGAACCGCCCGAACGGTACAAGGCCCAAGGCCCAAGGCTGCGCCCCTACTTCCCGTACGCAATCCTCCAGATCGTGCCGTTACCGTCCTCGGTCACGAGCAGGGATCCGTCCTTCAGCACCGTGACGCCCACGGGGCGACCCCAGACCTCAGGCCGGTCCTCGCCGAGCATCCAGCCCGTGGCGAAGTCCTCGTAAGACCCGGTGGGTTGTCCCTGCTCGAAGGGAATGTAGACGATCTTGTAGCCCGTGCGCGTGGCCCGTCCCGACGACCCGCGCAGCGCGGCGAATGCTCCCGTCCGGTATCGCTGCGGAAACGACGAGCCCGCGTAGAACGCCATCGTCATCGCCGACGCGTGGGGCTCGAGCAGCACCTCGGGCACCGTCGTCTTCTTGACGAGGTCGGGCATCTTTCCGGCGTGTCGAGGGTCTTCGTGCGCACCGAGGTACGCCCAGGGCCAGCCGTAGAAACGGCCCGGCGCCACCTTGGCCACGAAGTCGTGGACCAGATCGTCGCCGAGGCCTTCACGCTCCTGCACCGTGACCCATGGTTCCTGCGTCGAGGGATGCACGGCCAGACCCACGGGGTTGCGCAGTCCGGTGGAGAGCACGCGGCGGCCCGATCCATCGGCGTTGAACTCGAGGACGGCGGCGCGAAGCGGATCCGGGTCGGGGTCGATGTTGTGTGCCGACCCGACCGCGACGTAGAACCGCCGCCCATCGCGCGTGAAGGCGATGTTGCGCGTCCAGTGGCCGCCCTTCGTGCTGGGCAGCGACGCGACGGTGGTCGGCGGGGCGGAGGCCTTCAGGTCACCGGCCGCGTATGGGAACTTCACGATCGCGTCCGTGTTGGCGACGTAGAGCGCATCCTTCTGGAACGCGATGCCGAAGGGCTGGGTCAGGCCCGTGGCGAACTCGGTCCGTTCGTCGTCCTCGATCATGCCGTTGCGGTTGGCATCGCGCAGGGCCCACAGGCTCCCCGCGCCGGTGTCCACGACGAACACGTCGCCGTTCGGCGCTTCGGCGGCGTTACGCGGCCGCTTGAACCCGCCCGAGGCAAAGAGCGTGGCGGTGAAGCCCTGCGGCAGCGACAGCGAGACGTCGGCGGGCTTCGGGACGACCTTCGGAGGATTCGGATGGGGCTCGGACGGCGCAGCGAGGTCCTTTGCGGAAAACGTGTAGGTGCGCGGCGTGGCCGGGCCCTGGGCCGCGGCGGCGACGGTCAGCGCGAGGCCGATGCCGGCAACCATCGCGGGACGCGTCAGTGACGAGAGAAACATGCAGGTGTGCTCCGGGAAAGTGACGCGCGCATCATAGAACGCCCGGCGGGCAACACGCACGGGCGGCGGCGTCTCCCTTGCAGACGCACACCACACCCGCGGCAGGGCGCGGCGAGAGGTGTTGCGATGCACGTCAGTCCGTCTCGATTCCACGCCGTCATGCTCGCCATGGCACTCGGGTCGGGCGCGGCGCCGGCGGCCGCGCAGTACTTCGGCCAGAACAAGGTCCAGTACGAGACGTTCGACTTCAGGGTCGCGAAGACGGAGCGGTTCGACATCTACTTCTACGCGCAGATCGAAGACGGCGTGGACATCGCCGCACGGCTTGCCGAGCGCTGGACCACCCGTCTCGAGCGCCTCCTCGACCATCGGCTCAGCAGCCGCCAGCCTCTCGTGCTCTATGCATCGTCGGCGCACTTTCAGCAGACCACCGTGATACCGGGCGGGATCGGCGAGGGCACGGGCGGCGTCACCGAGGGGCTGCGCCGCCGGGTGGTGATGCCGTTCGCGGGACCGATCGGCGACACCGACCACGTGCTCGGGCACGAACTCGTCCATGCCTTCCAGTACGACATGTCGGAACAGCGGGTGCGGGAAGCGGGCGGCGGCTACCGGGTGAGCGGACTGCAGACGCTGCCCCTGTGGTTCGTGGAGGGCATGGCCGAGTACCTCTCGATCGGGCCGCGGTCGGCGCTGACGACCATGTGGATCCGCGACGCGATCCTGCGCGAGGCACTGCCGACGATCGAGCAGTTGTCCAACCCGAGGTACTTCCCGTACCGGTGGGGGCACGCGCTCTGGGCCTACATCGCCGGGCGGTGGGGCGATCGCGCGGTGGGCGACCTGCTGGCGTCCGGGATCATGATCGGCGATCCCGCCAAGTCGTTCGAGGCCGTGCTCGGCGTGACGCAGGACGAACTCACCGAGCAATGGCATGCGGCGCTGCAGGACGCCTACCGCGAGGTCGGTGCGCGAGCCTCGGCGCCGGACCGCTTCGGCCGGCTGCTGACGCCGAAACAGGACCTCGGCGGCGACCTGAACGTGTCGCCGTCACTCAGCCCTGACGGGTCGAAGGTCGCTTTCCTGTCCGAGCGCAGCCTGCTGTCGGTGGACCTCTACGTTGCCGACGTGGAGACGGGGACGATCCTGCGGCAACTCACGAGCACGGCGGTGGACCCGCACCTCAACAGCCTGCAGTTCATCGCCTCGGCCGGCACGTGGCACCCGTCGGGCACGAAGCTGGCGATGGCCGGCGTGACCGATGGACGCCCGACGCTCCTCGTCTACGACGTGGAGAGCGGCGACAAGGTGAGCGAACACGCCCTCGACGGCACCGATGCCGCGTTCAATCCGACGTGGTCGCCCGATGGCCGCACCATCGCGTTCATCGGCATGCGTCACGGCTTCACCGATCTGTTCGCCTTCGACGTGGAGAGCGGCGCGGTGACGCAGTGGACTTCCGACCCGCACTCCGAACTGCATCCGGCCTGGTCGCCCGACGGCCGCACCATCGCCCTGACGTCGAGCCGCTTCACGACCGAGCTCGACCGACTCGACATCGGCGAACTCCGGTTGACGCTGTTCGACGTGGGGAGCCGTACACCGCGCGAGCTGCCGGCATTCTCGCGCGGCCGCCACATCAATCCGCAATGGAGCAGCGACGGGCGCAGCCTGTTCTTCGTCGGCGACCCGGACGGAGTCCCCAACGTGTTCCGCGTCGGGGTGGACGGCGGCGTGCCGCGGCAAGTGACGGATCTCTACACGGGCGCGAGCGGCATCACCGAAACGAGCCCCGTGATCGCGACCGGCTCGAAGACCGACCGCCTCGTGTTCACCGTGTTCGAAGGCGGCAACCAACGCCTGTACGTGGCCGAGCAGCCTGACGTGCTTGCCGGACGTGCCTATGCTCCAGGCGCGCTTCCGGACGCGGCGCTCCTGCCGCCCGCCCGCACGGAGCCCGGACAGGTCACCCAGTTGCTCGACAACCCGGCGCTGGGCCTTCCGGCCGGCCGTGCCATCCAGGAGGTGCAGCCGTACCGACCGCGACTGCAACTCGATTTCGTTGGTCAGCCGACGCTCTCGGTGGGCGCCGACCGCTTCGGGGCGTTCGGCAGGGGCGGTATCTCGTTCTTCATGAGCGACATGCTCGGGTACCACAACCTGGGCGTGATGCTGCAGACCCTGACGACCTTCGACGAGGACTTCAGCGCCAGCGACATCGGCGGCGCCGTGCTCTATCAGAACCAGAAGCATCGGTGGACGTGGGGCGCGGCGGTCGACCAGTCGCCCTATCGCGGTGGCTACGTCTCGGCCGTGAACACACTCGTGGACGGACGGCCTGTCAACGTGCAGGAAGCCATCATCTTCAGGCAGACCGATCGCGGTGCGACCGGCATGGTGGCGTACCCCTTCAGCCGGGCTCAGCGCGTCGAGTTCTCGGGGGCGTATCGCAACCTGGGGTTCTCGCAGAAGTCCCGCATCACCGCCGTCGCCCTCGACACCGGGGAGATCCTTCTGGACCAGGAACAGGATGTCGGCGACATCGAGTCGATTTCCATGGGGCTGACGAGCGCGGCGCTCGTCTACGACACGACGTCCTTCGGTGCGACGAGCCCGATCCTCGGCCAGCGCTACAGGTTCGAAGTGTCTCCGGTGTTCGGCGACATCCGCTACACCGGGGTGCTGCTCGACTACCGACGCTACTTCATGCCGGCGCGGTTCTACACGCTGGCGACCCGCGTGATGCACTACGGCCGCTACGGCGTTGGCGGAGAGGACCCGAGGTTGTCCCCGCTGTACCTGGGCTATCCATCGCTCGTGCGCGGCTACGACGTCGGCAGCTTCGACGCAGAGGACTGCCCGCCCACGCCGGACGGCCGGTGCGCGGCCTCCGACCGGTTGACCGGTAGCCGCATCGCGGTGGCCAACGTCGAGTTCCGCTTTCCGCTGCTGCGCCCGTTCGGCGCCTCGACGGGCATGTACGGCCCCATCCCTGTGGAAGTCGCGCTCTTTGCCGACGGCGGCGTGACATGGAACGCCAATCGGGCCGACTCGCCGTTCCTCTATCAAGGCGACAGCAAGCCGGTGTCGAGCGTCGGCGCCGCGTTTCGCGTGAACGCCCTCGGCTTTGCCGTCCTGCAGTTCGACTTCGCCCGGCCCCTGCAACGCGACCGCAAGGGATGGGTGTTCCAGTTCAGCATGGCGCCGGGGTTCTGAGGCTGGCAGGCTTGTAGGCTTGCAGGCTCCAGGCCACAACCCCGACACCGTGTGTACGATTGCCGCCGTTCGAGCGCGTCGGCGCGCGGCGTCACGTGCGCACGCCGTGCTGCCGGAGCGGCACCGTGGTTGCACCACGGGTCGCATGCAGCCGCCACGACCACGAATGCCGCATGCGACGACGACACCCGGCGCGACGACGACCGGCACGCCAGCGAGCGCGCAGGATCCGGCTCATCGCCCGCACCTTCCCGCCGACAGCGGCGTTGGCCGGGGCGACGCCGGCCAGCACCTCATCGGCACCCGGGATGCCGACCTCATCCGGGCCTGGGCGAGCCACCATGGTGCCGAACCCGCCACCGGCGAGGAAACGCCCAGTGGCCCCGCGACCCTGGACGTGAACGATCACGGCACGGGGCTGCGGTTCAACTTTCCCGCGGCTGCGCGGTTTCGACGTCTCACCTGGGACGAATGGATGGAGTGCTTCGAGAGAGACGCACTGGTGTTCGTCTTCGAGGGCGACCGCGACGGCGAGTCCGCACTGTCGCGCTTCGGCGGGGCGTACTTCCGCCTGGTGCCGCGGTCGCAGTGGGGCGATGCCCCGCTGGCGTCACTGGCGCCCTGATCCTCCGGGGCACGCGCGGCAACCTGCGAGCGGCAAGTCGCCCGCCGACCTGCCGGGTCAGTGGGGCCAGGTCAGGAGCCAGTGGATGAGCCACGCGGCGAGGGCTACAGGGATCAGCGCCGCCACCGCAAGCACGGTGAGGATGGTCCACACGAAGACCGCATCGCCGCGTGTGTGCCGCGCCCCTGGTTGCGCGTGCCGCTCGAGCAGCTGCATGTTGTAGGTGTTGGCGCGCCAGAAAACGTCCGCGACGTTGCCGAGCCCCGGCACCAGTCCGAGCAGCGCGTCCACGATCGCGTTGATCACCATCCGCGCCTGGACGATGCGCGGCACCCCCATGCGATAGGCCTGCGCGATGAGCAGTGCGCCGAAGATCGGGCTGCTCAGGTCGCCCAGTCCCGGCACCAGCCCGACGATCGCGTCCCACCCGAAGCGGATGTTGGTGCCCGGGACGCGGAAGGCCTGATCGAGCAGCCAGCTCCACTGCCGAAGCCGCTCCATCCGACGTTCCTGGTCCAGGATGTTGGCCCGCGCCTGACGATCATCCACGAGCCAGTATGCCTCGCGCGGCGTGCCTCGCACGTCGCCCTGCGCGTCGAGGTACGGAACTATTTACCGACCCGTTGCCGTCGAATTCTCGACGCACCACCTCTGACATCTCTGAAATACGAGACGCCTCCGCTGGCAGCAGATTTGTAGCCAGCGGTGCCGTGTGCTCGCACGAGTGCGCGCTCCTTGGGCCTTGGTGGTCCAGCTCAACAACATTTCTGTCGTCGCGGCCCACGCCATCAGTGGCGTGGATGCCCTTGGGGAGTTTCGTGTCAGCAACACCACACGAGCGTCATCGACGCCCGCGGATCGCTCAGGCGCGTGTACGCGAGATGTTCCGCACCATTGCAGTTCCTGCCGTCGTCGCGTGGGCCGCACTTGCGTCGCCCGCCGCGGGCCAGTCGCAATGGCACGTGAAGGCCGGCGCCAGCGGGACGGGTTCGTCCTCCGCGCCGTTCGGCAAGATTCAGCAGGCTCTCCAGGCTGCGCAGCCGGGAGACACCATCCTCGTGTCGCCCGGCACCTACGCCGAGGGGTAGACGACCGTGCGCGGCGGGTCGCCGGGAGGCCCGATTACGGTCAAGACGGCCGGCGCGGCGCGCAGCGTCGTCGTGTCGCGTGCCGGCCGGCTCCTCGACGTGAACCATCCCGGCATCGTCATCGATGGCCTCGTGTTCGACGGGCAGTACGCGGCAACCGACGCGGTGAAGGTCTCGAGCGCGGGCGACCGGTTCGTGTTGCGTAACGCCGAGGTGCGGCGCAGCGGTCGCGACTGCATCGACATGGCGGCGCCCGAGGACGTGCTGATCGAGAGCACGAGCATCAGCCGCTGCCTGTGGTGGAACGGCAAGCGCGAGGACGCGCACGGCATCGCCGCCGGTGCGGTGCGCCGGCTCACCATCCGCGACGTCCAGATCGGCACCTTCTCCGGCGACGCCATCCAACTGGATCCGTCGCGCAGCCTGCCCGGCTGGGACGACGTGGTGATCGAAGGCTCGACGTTCTCCCTGGCGCCGCTGCCGTCGGCCGAGAACGGCTTTGCCAAGGGCGTCGTCCCGGGCGAGAACGCCATCGACACGAAGGCACACGGTGATGCGGCGCGGGCCTCGCTCGTGGTGCGCGACACGGTGGCATACGGGTTCCGCAACGGCCTGGTGTCGAACATGGCCGCCTTCAACATCAAGGAGAACGTGGACGCGTCGTTCGAGCGGGTCACCGTGCGCGATTCGTTCATCGCGTTCCGCGTGCGGGGCCCGGGCGACAACGGTGGAGCCTGGGTGAGTGTGCGCAACGCCGTCGTCCACGACGTGTCCTACGGGTTCCGTTATGAGGACTACATCGAGCAGGTGGACGTCGCGCACGTGACGTTCGGCACGGGCGTGGGACGCCCCTTCAAGGACGCCGAGTCGAACTGGTCCGGCGTGGTCGTACGGAACTCGCTGGTACTCGGTGGGACGCTGCCGGAGGAAGCACCGGCAGCCAACGGCAATCTCGCGGTGGCGAGCGCCGCATTCGTGAATGCGGCCGCTCACGACTACCGGCTCGCGGCCGCGTCGCCAGCGATCGACAAGGCAAAGCCCATTGCCGGGCTCACCAGCGACCTACTCGGCACGAAGCGACCGCAGGGCTCCGCGCCGGATGTCGGGGCGTTAGAGCGCGCGGCGGCCACGAACCAGCCAATCGTGACCCTCACGGGAGCGCCGCTCGCGTCCGACCCCACCAACGCCGTCCGTCTGTCGTGGACCAACGTCGCGGGGGAGACCGGCTACGAGGTCGAGCGTTCCTCGAACGGGGCGACCTTCGCGCGCGTCACGACGCGGTCGGCAGGGAGTACCACCTGGTACAACCGCCAACTCAAGAGCGGCGCGACGTACTGGTACCGCGTGCGGGCCGTCCACGGAGCGACGACCGGCGCGTACAGCAACGTCGTGACGGTCACGCCGTCCGCCGAAGGGGCGGTGCCGACCGCACCAACGGCCCTTGCCGCGACCCGAAGCACGTCGAAGCCCTCGTCTGCGGTCGTCCTGACGTGGCGTGACACGTCGCTGAACGAGGACGGATTCTACGTAGAGCGATCCGCTGACGGCGTGGCGTTCGCCCGCGTGTCCACGCGCGACCTGAACAGCACGTCCTACACGAACAGCGGGCTGGCGAGCGGCAAGAAGTACTGGTACCGCGTCCGCGCGTTCAACGGCCTCGGCAGCGGCCCTGCGTCGGCTGCCGTGGCCATCACCACCAAGTAGGGGCGAACCGGCTGAGGGACGACTCAGCCGGTTCCCGTTCGTCACAAATTCCTCACGCGAGCCCATACTTTCGGCCGCGACGGACGTCAAAGTGTGTAGACACCACTTCACAGACGTCCTGGTCCGGCCGCGCCCCGCGGCCGGTCCGTCCGGCCGTCGCGGCTGCGCGCGACGGCGCTCGGGCATCGAACGCGGAGGCAGGCATGCGATTCCCGGCTCAGGTCGTGGCGATCGTGATCACGTCGTGCATCGCACTCGCGGCGCCGCCCCGCGCGAGCGGCGACTCCGACGCGGCGCTGGCCGCCGCGCGATTCGACCCCGCAACACTGCACGAAGTGCGTATCGAGATGCACGGACGGGACTGGGCACTGCTGCAGCAGAACTACCTGCTCGACACGTATTACCCGGCCGACGTGGTGTGGGACGGGGCCACGATCCGGAACGTCGGCGTCCGCTCGCGCGGCTCGGGCAGCCGGGACCCCAGGAAGCCGGCCCTCAAGATCGACTTCAACGAGTTCGTGGACGGCCAGGAATTCGCCGATCTCAAGGGCTTCACGCTCGACAATTTCCGGCAGGACCCCGCGATGATGAAGGAGGTCCTGACCATGCAGTTGTACGCGCGGCTGGGCATCCACGCCCCGCGCGCCGTTCACGCACGCGTGTACGTCAACGGCGCGTACCTCGGCCTCTACGGTGCCGTCGAGATCGTCGACAAGTCCTTCCTCGACAGCCGCCTCTCGGAAGACGACGGTTACCTGTATGACTTCGAGTGGGATGGCGACTACCGGCTGACCTGGCTTGGCGGCGATCCGCTGCGATACGCGACGATGTTCAAGCCGGAGACCCGCGAGGATGAGTCACCGACCCAGCTGTGGGGCACGGTCACCGAGATGATCACCGCGCTCAACCACACGTCACGCGACGTGTGGCCGCAGATGCTGGAGCGCTACTTCGACATCGACCATCTCACGACGTACCTGGCGGTGGAGACGTTCCTGTCAGAGCACGACGGGCTCGCCGGCGACTGGGGCATCAACAATTTCTACCTGTACCGCCGCGCCGACAGCGAGCGCTTCCTGCTGATCCCCTGGGACAAGGACGTCAACTTCCGCGAAGTCGATCGAAGCGTGTACGCCGGGATGGAGGGCAACGCGCTGCTCGAAACGGCCATGAACTACCCGCGGCTGAAGGAGGCCTACCATGCAGCGCTCAGGCGCTGTGTGGCGACGGCCACCGAAGTCGCTCCAGGGACCGGCAATGGCTGGCTCGAACTGGAGATCGTCCGCCTGTCGGCGCTCATTCGCGATGCCGCACGCGAGGACACCAACAAGGCCTTCGACGACGCAAGGTTCGAGCAGGAGATCGCCTGGATGTTCTCGTTTGCGCAGCAGCGGCCGCGGCACGTCCTCGGGCAGGCCGGGGTGCGCTAGCGCCCCGCCCCGGGCGTTCCGGCCGGGGCGGCCGACGCGGAGCGCAGTGCCTCCACCACCTCGCGCGCGCTCCACTGGTTGCCGCGCCAGATCTCGACGACGCGACCGTCGCGGCCGATGACGGCGGTGGCGAGCGTGTGATCGAGCACCACGCCGTTCTTCTCGGTGTGGATGGCGAACGCCTTCGTGAGGCGGCCGATCTCGTCCGCCCCGCCGGTCACGAAGCGCCAGCGCGCGGGGTCGGCCGCCAGTGAACGGGCGTAGGCGTCGAGGACGGGCGGCGTGTCGAACTCGGGGTCGAGCGTGATGCTGAGGAGTCGCACGTCCCGCAGGGCGGCGTCCGTTCCGGTCTCGCGCTGCACCTCCTGGAACCGCTTCGACATCAACGGACAGAATTCGGGCACGGGGCAGCGCGTGAAGATGAAGGTCACGGCGGTCACCTGCCCGTCGAGGTCGCCCCGCGTGAAGGACCGCCCCGCCTGGTCCGTGAGCGTGAAGTCGGGCACCGCATCACCGGTTCGCACCCGGCTCGCCGTCGCCGGCGACCCGCCCTGAAGCGCGGCAACGACGGCGGGGTCGTAGCCGGTGACCTCGAAGTCCTCCGCCAGCGCTGACGCCTCAGCAACCCGCAACGTGAAACGTACTCGGTCTCCAGGCCGCACTGCCGGTGGCCTTGTCGGGTCGACCGCAAACGGCATCGTCATCGCGGCCATGTATCCGGGGATCTCGTCGTGCGCGACCATCACCCGGCCCTCGGCCGGCGCCGCCGTCACCACACCAGAGACGGCATAGGTCGTCCCGCCGGCGTCGGAGGTGTTCCCCCCGCGCATGCGTGCCACCACGACGGCCACGACGAACACGAGGACGATGAGGGCGAGGAGGCGCTTCAGGGTCATGACTCGAGTGTGCCTTGCGGCCGGCCGCCGGATCTTTGCGGTTGCGCAAGACGAAAGCAGACTGGCACCGTCGGGACTTTTCGTCCAGTGGGCTGCTTTATTTCCTTCGAACGCCTATGCTTCGCGTCAATGGCCCGTCATTCCGAGGTTGTCGGTCTTGCGCTGGCGCAAAGACGCAGCGGCGGCTTCGGATCGACACTGCACCGCAGGAAGGACGTTCATGACCCGACACATTGCGATATCGGCTCTCCTCTTAGCTGCCCTCGGGGCTGGTTGTTCCGCCCCACCCGCCAACGACCCCCCTGCCACTGAGGCGCCCGCCGCCAGCGCGGCCGCGCCAGCCACCGTGACGCACGACGGCCGTGCGATCGAGGTGAGCGGCGACGACACCATGAAGTTCACCGTGACCGAGATCACGGCCAAGCCGGGCGAGAAGCTGAGCGTGACGTTCGTGAACACCGGCACCACGCCCAAGTTCTCGATGGGGCACAACTGGGTGCTGCTCGCGGGCGATACGGACGTGCCGGCGTTCCTGCAGGCCGCCGCCGAATCGGTGACCACCGACTACGTTCCTGGTGGCGCTCAGGGCGAGAAGATCATCGCCGCCTCCAAGCTGCTCGGGCCCAAGGAGCGTGACACCGTCACGTTCACGGCGCCGACGGAACCCGGCCGCTACGAGTTCATCTGCTCGTTCCCCGGGCACTACCAGGTCGGCATGCGCGGCGTGCTGATCGTGCAGTAGCTCTCCTCATTCCAAGGACCGTTCACATGTCCACTCGCGTCTCCGTGTTCCTCGGGTGCAGCCTTACGGGCGCCCTCCTGCTGACGGCGGGCTGTAACCCTCCGGGCAGTCAGCAGACCGCCAGCAACGACGGCTCGGCCGCCGCGAGGACGTATGTCGCTCCCGGCGAGTTCGACGAGTACTACCTGTTCTACTCGGGTGGCCACTCGGGCCAGGTCTACGTGGCCGGCATGCCTTCGATGCGACACATCGCGACGATCCCCGTCTTCGCGCCGTACCCGGCCACGGGCTATGGCTTCGACGAGGAAACGAAGCACATGCTCGGCAACTTCAGCTGGGGTGACGTCCATCACCCGGGGCTGTCGCAGACCGACGGCAAGTACGACGGTCGCTGGTTGTTCGTCAACGACAACGCCAACAACCGCATCGCCCGCATCGACCTGCGCGACTTCAAGACCAAGCAGATCCTCGGGCCCATCCCGAACTCGAGCGGCAACCATGGCTCGTCGTTCGTGACCGAGAACAGCGAGTACGTGCTTGTCGCGACACGCTTCTCGGTGCCTCTGCCCAAGGGGCGCTATGCCGACATCGCCACGTACAAGGACGAGTTCAACGGCATGGTGAGCGGCATCAAGGTGAACCCCGAGACCGGCGAACTGACGGTCGGCTGGCAGGTGCTCACGCCGCCCTTCAACTGGGACCTCGGCTCGACGGGCAAGGGGCCGAGCTCGGGCTGGGCGTTCTGGACCTCCTACAACACGGAGATGGCGCACGAGACGCTCGAGGCCACCTCGACGCAGGGTGAGCGCGACTACGCCGCCGTCGTGAACTGGCGCGCGGCCGAGCAGGCGGTGAAGGACGGCAAGGCGACGATGGTGGACGGCGTACCGGTGATCGACCCGGCGAAGGCCCCGGGGGTCATGTACTTCCTGCCGGTGCCCAAGTCGCCGCACGGCATCGACACCGATCCGTCAGGCCGCTGGATCGCCGCGGGTGGCAAGCTGCAGCCTGTGGCCTCGGTGTTCGACTTCGAGAAGATCAAGAAGGCGATCGACTCCAAGACGTTCACCGAGGAGTTCCGCGGCGTGCCGGTGATCAGCTACGACGCCGTAATCGAGGGCGAGGTGCCGGTGGGGCTCGGTCCGCTGCACACGCAGTACGACGGCAAGGGCAACGCGTACACGTCGCTGTACGTCGAGTCGGCGGTCGCCAAGTGGTCGCTTCCGCCCTGGAGCGACGAGCAGAAGGCCGACCTGAACAAGATCGTCACCGACAAGATCCCGGTGCACTTCAACATCGGCCACCTCGTGGTGGGCGGCAGCGACACCAAGGAGCCCTACGGCAAGTACCTGGTGGCGATGAACAAGCTGTCCAAGGGCCGCCACATCTCGGTCGGCCCGTCGCAGCCCGAGAGCAGCCAGCTCATCGACATCGAGGGCAACAAGATGACGATGCTGTACGAGGCGTTCACCGAGCCGGAGCCGCACTTTGCGCAGATCCTGAAGGTGGACGCGATCAAGCCCATCGAGGTCTACCCGAAGGCCGAGAACACGCATCCGGGTGCGGCGTGGGACGCGTCGCAGGCCGGCGTGACCCGCAACGGCAAGCAGGTCGAGGTGAAGATGGTCGCCATCCGCAGCCGTTTCCTCCCCGACAAGGTCGAGGTCAACGCCGGCGACGAGGTGACCATCCACGTGACCAACGTCGAGCAGACCACCGACATGATTCACGGGCTCGGCATCAGCGAGCACAACCTGAACGTCGTCGTGGATCCGGGCGAGACGAAGACGGTGAAGTTCATCGCGCAGAAGGCGGGCGTGTTCCCGTTCTACTGCACGAACTTCTGTTCGGCACTGCATCAGGAGAT
>JAEZCY010000276.1 GCA_023429845.1 Acidobacteriota bacterium | reverse complement strand
CCGCTGGCGTGTCGATCCGATGGAGCGCGAAGACGACCGCGGCGCGCGTCCCCGCCTCCGACGCCGTGCGTCGCGCGTCTGCAAGCACCGGCACCGCTGCGTCGCCGCTCCGCACGAGCGCCTCGATGGCGCGGTCGCGCACGACGGGCCGCGGATCGGCGAGCAGCCCCCCGAGTCGTGCGGGCGTGAGCGAGGCCCGCGGGATCTGCAGCCCGCGCGGGTCCGCCACCGCGGGCGCACCGGTCCGCCGGACGCGGTAGATACCGCCGGCGACGTCGGGCTTGGCCACGCGCGACAACGGACACCCCTTGATGAACCAGCCGCCTGTCTCGATGACGATGAGGCTGCCGTCCGCGTCCTGCAGGACGTCGGTCGGGTGTGAGTCGGCGCTCGCCGATGTCACGAACGGGAGGTCATCGGTCCGGTAGGTCGCACCGTGAGGCACGACGATGTGCCGCATCACCCGACCGGTATTGAACTGCGCGCTGAACAGGTTGCCGTCGAAGCCGTCGCCGAGCGCCGTGCCGCGATACCGCTCGAGACCGGACGGCGCCACCCGCGCGAGCGTCGTCATCGGCGGCAGGAGGTCTCCGGTCAGCGGGAGTCGGTCGGCGGCGATGACCTCGTGCGGCTTCGGGTACACACCGCCCTCGACCCAGTGCATCAGCGCGTCGCGCTGGCCGTCGCGCGGTTCCACGAAGTACGTCATCGTGCCGATCGGGTCGCCGGAGGGCATGAAGACGATCTCGGTCGCGTTGTCGAAACCGCCGCCGGCGATCCACTCGAGACCGGAGCCGTCCGGCCGAACGCGCCAGATCCGCGCGCCCCTGCCTTCGAGCGTGTCGCCCTCCTTGCGGGTGATGCGGAAGCCGCGCCGCGCATCGGTCAGATAGAGCCAGCCGTCGGGCCCGAGGAACGGCCCGCCGAGGGCGGCGCCGTTGACATTGAGCGTCCACCCGGTGAGCACCGTCTCGCGCTCGTCGGCGACGTCGTCCCCGTCGGTGTCCTTCAGGCGGAGCAGATCGGGCGCGGCTGAGACGAACAGACTGCCATCCACGAAGGCGCCGCCCTTGGGGAACGGCAGTCGGTCGGCGTAGATGACGCTGCGATCGTACCGGCCGTCGCCATCCACGTCCTCGAGCATGCGGATGTGGTACGACGGGGCCGCGAGCATCTCCTCGGTGGTCATCGTGTTCGGTTCGGTGGACTCGAACACGAACAGCCGGCCGCGTTCGTCCTGCGCCCCGAACATCGGGTACGACAGCAGTTCGGGCCCGGCGATGCGCTCGATCGTGAACCCCTCCGGCACGCGCACCTGCAGCGCGGCGCCCGAAGGGGGCTGACGAAGAGCATGACTGGACGTGGCGAAGAGCGAGAGGAGGATGGCAGGCAGCAGCGCGGCCATCCGGACAGCAGACGTCGTGCGATTCATGGTCGAGGTCGTACAGCGTACCGCGCAGTTCTCCTTTTCCGTGCGGCTCTCCTAGAATCGAGTGAGATGCCTTCGCGCGCGCCGCAACCGATGCGCAGCCTCCTGTTCCCTACGGTCGTGCTGTGTGTGGGACTTGCCGCGACGTGGGCGACGGGCGCCACCCTGAGCGCGGCGTTGCACGCGCAGGACGCCGAGCGGTTCGAGTGGGCCGCCGACGCGCTCCACGACAGCATCACGCAGCGGCTCGATGCCTACATGGCGATGCTGCGGGCGGGTGCGGGCATGTTCGCGCAACCCGGACTGCCGACCGCCGAACACTTCGCGGTGTTCGTGAGGCGGCTCGAACTCCAGCGCGAGTATCCGGGCCTGCAGGGCATCGGCTTCGCGATCCGAGTGCCGGCAGCGGAAGTCGACCAGCTGGTCCGGTTGCGAGCAGCACAGGACGCCCCCGATTTCAGGGCCTGGCCCGATGACCCGCGGCGGGAGTTCTACCCGGTCCTCTTCCTGGAACCACTGGATCGACGCAATCGCGCCGCGCTCGGCTATGACATGTTCACCGAGCCGACGCGACGCGATGCCATGGTGCGGGCCCGCGACACGGGTCGGCCCGCTGCCTCCGGTGCGCTTACGCTCGTGCAGGAGATCGACGACGAGAAGCAGGCAGGCTTCCTGATCTATCTCCCGGTGTACGACGGCCGGGGCGTGCCGAGGACGATCGCGGAACGGCGCGAGCGACTCCGCGGATTCGTGTACAGCCCGTTCCGCGCCGGCGACCTTCTCGAAGGCATCCTGGGCCGCAACCCGCGGCCACGCGCGGCCTTCACGATTCATGACGGGGACCCGTCGACAGGCGATCTGCTCTACACGACCGGCCTGCCGCGTGCGCCGCGCTTCTCCACGACGCGCTCGGTCGTGGTGGGTGGGCGCGAGTGGACGGTATCCGTGGTCTCGACCCCGGCGCTCGACGAGAGTTCCGGCATCGGCTTCGTGCCATACGTCCACCTGACCGGCTCGGCTATCACGCTGCTGCTGACCGCGCTGGCGGCGTTCCAGGCGCGCGCACGGATACGCGCCGAGCGGTCCGAGGCGCGGGCCGAGGACGCCTCGCACCGACTGGCACGCGAGGCCACGCTCAAGGACGAGTTCCTGGCGACGTTGAGTCACGAACTGCGCACGCCCATGAACGCGGTGCTCGGCTGGGCGGATCTGCTCGTGACCGGCGCGCTCGACGAGCGTACGCAGCGCCGCGCCCTCGACAGCATCAGGCGCAATTCCCTGTTGCAGTCGCGGTTGATCGAGGACCTGCTCGACATGAGCCGCATCATCTCGGGGCAGGTGCGGCTCGAGGGGCGTCCTCTCGACATGCACGACGCCGTCGAGACCGCCGTTGACGTGGTCCGCCCCACCGCAAACGCCAAGGGCGTGACGGTCGAGATCCGCTCTGCGCCCGGCAGCGTCGTCGTGGCAGACCCCACCCGACTGCAGCAGGTGCTCTGGAACCTGCTCAGCAACGCGATCAAGTTCACCCCGGCTGGCGGAGCGGTCAGTGTGTCAGTGGATGCGGCCGAGACAGTCATCGTGACCGTGCGCGACACCGGCATCGGCATCACGCCCGCGTTCCTGCCGCATGTCTTCGACAGATTCCGCCAGGCCGACGGCACGACGACGCGCGAGCATGGCGGGCTTGGTCTGGGGCTGTCGATCGTGAAGACGCTCGTGGAGATGCACGGCGGGTCGGTGCGCGTGGCGAGCGAGGGGCGAGGGATGGGCTCGCAGTTCAGCGTGTCGCTGCCGCGAGCGCCGAGGGGCGGCGAGGCCGTCGCGGACGGCCCCGCCGGCTCGATCAGCCCTTGAAGGCCGCGTTGACGGCGTCCCAGTTGACGACGTTCCACCAGGCGGCGATGTAGTCCGGGCGCTTGTTCTGGTACTTCAGGTAGTACGCGTGCTCCCACACGTCGAGGCCGAGCAGCGGGGTCTTGCCTTCCATCAGCGGGCTGTCCTGGTTGGCGGTACTCGTCACCTCCACGCCGTCGCCGCTCTTGATGAGCCAGGCCCAGCCACTGCCGAAGCGGCCGGTCGCCGCCTTCGCGAAAGCCTCCTTGAACGCCTCCACGTTGCCGAACTTCGCGTCGATCGCCTCGGCGATCGCCCCGCTCGGCGCACCGCCGGCGTTGGGCGCCATGATTTTCCAGAAGAACGTGTGATTGGCATGGCCGCCGCCGTTGTTGCGCACGGCGGTGCGGATGTCCTCGGGCACGGCGTCCAGATCGGCAATCAGCTGCTCCACCGGCTTGCCCTGCAGTTGCGGGTGCTTCTCCAGCGCCGCGTTGAGGTTGTTCACGTACGTCTGGTGATGCTTCCCGTGGTGGATCTGCATCGTCTGCTCGTCGATGAACGGCTCGAGCGCGTTGTGGGCGTAGGGAAGCTGGGGCAATTCGTGAGGCATCGCTGGGGTCTCCTTGGTGACTGGCCTACAGCCTACAGCCTGCGGCCTGCAGGCTGCATGTGTCGAGCGGCGCCCACGCCGTAGGCATCCGGTTACTGAATGGTGAGCATCCGGTCGAGCGCCACCTTCGCCCAGTGCTTGGTGGGCTCCGGGACGACGATCTGGTTGTGCACCACGCCGTCGAGCATGCCCTCGAGCACCCAGAGCAGGTGATTGGGTGACACGCGGAACATTGTCGAGCACAGGCAACCGAACTGGTCGAGGGTGACGACCTTCTTCTCCGGTGCCACTTCGTTGGCCAGGCGGTTGACGAGATGAATCTCCGTGCCAACCGCCCAGGTCGAGCCTGGCTCCGACTCGCGGACTCGCGCCAGTATGCGTTCGGTCGATCCCGACTCGTCGGCGGCCTGCACCACGGCCAGGGGCACTTCGGGATGCACGATGACGCGGATGCCGGGGTACTGCTTCCGGATGTTCGCGATCTGGGCAACCGTGAAGCGCGTGTGGACCGAGCAGTGGCCCTTCCAAAGGATCAGACGCACGTGTTCGAGTGCGTCCGGTGAATGGCCGCCGCCCACTTCCTCGGGGTCCCACACCACCATCTGGTCCAGCGGCACGCCCATCGTCCAGGCCGTGTTGCGGCCGAGATGCTGGTCGGGCATGAAGAGGATGCGTCGCCCCCGCGCCCACGCCCACTCGAGCGTCGCACGGGCATTGCCGGAGGTGCAGACGGTGCCGCCGCGCTCGCCGACGAACGCCTTGATCGCCGCCGAGGAGTTGATGTACGTGACGGGCACGACGTCGGTGATGCCCATCGCCTCGAGTTCCTTCCAGCAGATCTCGAGTTGTTCGATGTCCACCATGTCGGCCATGGAACAGCCGGCCGCGAGGTCGGGCAGGCTGACCTTCTGGTGGTCGGCGCCGAGGATGTCGGCGCTCTCGGCCATGAAGTGCACGCCGCAGAACACGACGTACTCGGCCTGCTGGCGTGCCTTGCACTCCCGTGACAGCTTCCAGGAGTCGCCCACGACGTCGGCATGGACGAGGACTTCGTCGCGCTGATAGTGGTGGCCCAGGATGAGGAGGCGCGCGTCGAGCTGGCGACGGGCGTCCCTGATTCGCCGGTCCATGTCGTCGGGATCGAGCGCCAGGTACCGATCCGGCAGCGGCTGCCGCTGCGACAGGCTGGATTGTTCGTACGCCGTCAGGACCTTCACATCCATCGCGATTCCGATCGTAGCATCGCGGGTATACTGAATCTCTGCCCATTCACGGAGGGGTCATGGCACAGGCGACGCATGCTGGTGAAGGTCGGAAGCCGGAAGAGTTCCGCAACTACGAGGCCGAAGCGCGGAGCACGGTCAAGGAGTTCTATCGGCTGAACCACACGAACCAGACGCTGGACTTCGTGCTGGGCAAGAAGAAGCAATACCTGTCGCTCGACCGCATGGAGATGACCGTGTGGGAGGCGCTCGAGTACCTCGAGCAACTCGTGGACGACAGCGACCCCGACGTGGATTTCACCCAGATCGAGCACGCGATGCAGACGGCCGAAGCGATCCGCGCGGCAGGTCAGCCGCGGTGGTTCCAGCTCACGGGCCTGGTGCACGACCTCGGCAAGATCCTGTGCATCTGGGGCGAGCCGCAGTGGGCCGTGGTGGGCGACACGTTCCCGGTCGGCTGCCGGTTCTCCGACAAGTGCGTGTACCCCGAGTTCTTCGCCTTGAACCCGGACTCGCAGAACCCGCAGTACATGACCGAGACGGGCATCTACGAAGAGCACGGCGGGCTCGACAACGTGCACCTCTCCTGGGGGCACGACGAGTACATCTACCACGTGTGCAAGGAGCACATCCCGCAGGGCGGCCTCTACGCATTGCGCTACCACTCCTTCTACCCGTGGCACAAGGAAGGTGCGTACCAGCACCTGACCAACGAGAACGACCGCGAGTGCCTCAAGTGGGTCAAGGCGTTCAACCGGTTCGACCTCTACTCCAAGGGCGATGCCCGGCCGAACGTGAAGGAACTGACGCCGTACTACAAGGACCTCATCGACGAGTTCATGCCGGGCAAGCTGCGGTGGTGAGGACCCTTCAGAAGCAATTGGAAATTTGAGAATCTGCAATCTGCAATTGCACGAGGCACTGAGGGCGCGCCAAACGGCG
>JAEZCY010000265.1 GCA_023429845.1 Acidobacteriota bacterium | reverse complement strand
CGACCGTCAGGACGACATCGGTCGCGAGGCCGGAGAGCGCCCGCAAAGGGGCGCCATCGGGCAGGGTGAGGGGCACGAGCGCGGGGAAGAGGCGGGGGGGCAGCGGCACGCCGAGCTCGCGCAGGATGGCGTGTCCGGCACCGTCCGAACCGGTCCTGGGCACACTCCGGCCGCCCGTCGCGACGATGACGCTGCCGGCGTGCCATCGGCCCGCGCTGGTCTCGAGCTCGAAGCCGGCACCCTGCGTGGGACGTATGGCCGTCACCCGGCAGGGATGATGGAGACGGACGCCGGCGCGGCCGGCCGCATCGATGAGCGCGCGCAGGACGTCCTGCGCGCGATTGCTCGAGGGGAACAGCTTGCCCGTGGCTTCGCGCACGAGCGTGATGCCCTCGGCCGCGAAGAATGCCACCGTGGCCTCGACGTCGAAGGCGCGCAGCACGCGCCGGATGGCCGCGGGGGTGGATCCACTGAAATCGCGTTCGTCCACGGCGTGGTGCGTGACGTTGCAGCGCCCGCCGCCGGCAATCAGGATCTTGGCGCCCAGCCGCGTGGCTCCGTCGAGCGCGACGACGTCGATGCCGGGCGCAGTACGCGCCGCCGCAATGGCCGCCATCAGTCCCGCCGCCCCTGCGCCCACGACAGCAATCGCTCCTTTTTGCATCCTTAACAATCTTTTAGCTGCTGCTTAACCACTTCCGCCCGTCCAACGTCGTCCAATGGTATCGAGCTCGGAAGACGCGACAAGTCAGAAGCGGGACGTCAGAGGACGAACGCGGTCATTCGACGGAGCTGGGGACTCATATGCAGCAGCACATCTTCAGGACCGCGGCACTTGCCGCGTGGGTGAGCGTGGCGACGACCGGTGGCGTGCTGGCGCAGGCGCCGAATCAGGCGCCAGGCCAGGGACCGGGGCACGGCGCGGCTGCCGCGGAGGGCGAGCCGGCTGCCAAGGGGGATCCGGCAAAGGCGCAGGCCGTGCTCGCTGCCGTCGTCAAGGCCATGGGCGGCGACAAGGTGACGTCCATGACGTCGTTCACGGCCGAAGGCGAGTATCGCCGGGTGTTCGGCGAGCGGGAGATGACGGGCGGCCTCGAACTGCATGGTCTGATGCCCGATGCGTTCCAGATCGCGACCGACGTCACGCTGCCCAACGGCATGGCGGGGCCGCGCATCACGCAGACCATCAAGGGTGGCGAGGCGTTTCGCGAGATGACCGGAGGGGGCGGCAACATGTTCCGCTTCGGCGGGCCCGGCGGCCCGGGTGGTCCTGGCGGTCCGGGTGCGCCCGGCGGGCAGGCGCAGGCGGGGCCCGGTGGACGGGGCAACCGTGTCGACCCGTCCGTGATGATCAAGGCCGAGCTCTATCGCACGCTGCTCGGCATCCTGCCGGCGTCGCCTGTGCTGTCGCACCTCACGTTCACGCACGTCGCCGAGGCCGAAGCGCCGAGCGGCACGGCCGACGTCATCGACGTCAGCGGCCCCGACAACTTCCGCGCGCGGTTGTTCGTGGACCAGGCCGAACATCGCCCGCTGATGCTCAGCTATCTGATGCGCCAGCCTCGCATGATGACGCGCCCCGCCAACCTGCCGCAGTTCAAGAGCGACGAGGAACGGCGCGCGTATTTCGAGGAGATGCGGAAGAAGTTCGAGGCCGAGCCGCCGCCGCCCCTGGTCGAGGCGCACGTCTTCTACAGCGACTACCGGAAGGTCGGTGGCGTGCTGCTCCCGCACCGGATCACCCGTCAGGTCGAGGGCAAGGTGCAGGAGGAGTGGACCATCGACAAGTACAAGGTGAACGCCTCGCTGAAGGCGGACCAGTTCCAGAAGAAATCGAGCAACTGACATGACGGCCCTCTTCAGGACCCTGCTCGCGGCGCTCGTCGTCGCGGCGGGGATTGTGTCGCCCGCGTCCGCACAGGAACGGCCCGGCACGCTCTCCATCACCGTTTACGACACCACCGGCGCGGCAATCGCCGCGACGAGCGTGAACCTCACGGCGCCCGACGGGACGGTCACCCAGCAACTGGCCGACGAGAAGGGCACGGCGACCTTCCAGGCCCTGGCGCCAGGCAAGTACGCGGTCGTCGCCGAGTTCCCCGGCTTCGATCCGGGCGCGGTGGCCGACATCACCGTGCGCGCAGGCCGCACGACGCGGCAGGAGATGACCCTCGAGATTGCCGGGTTCGTCGAACAGGTGGAGGTCGAGCAGGACACCGCGGATCGCGCCGTGACCGAGTCGTTCTCCACTGCGCTCAGCGAGTCGCAGATCGACGCGCTCGCCGACGACCCGGAGGAGATGCAGGCGCAGCTCGAGCAGCTCGCGGGCCCCGGGGCGCGCATCCGCGTGAACGGCTTCGAGGGTGGGCAGCTGCCGCCGAAGTCGCAGATCCGCGAGAGCCGCTTCCGCTTCGATCCGTGCGCGGCCGAGAACCACGACGCCGGCTTCCCGCGCATCGACATCGTCACCCGTCCGGGCAACGGACCGATCCGCAACAACATGACGTTCGGCTTCCGGAACAACCGGCTCGACGCGCGCAATGCGTTCTCGCCGGTCAAGGGCGAAGGGCAGACCCGCCGCTACGGCTGGTCGATCGACGGCCCCATCGTCAAGGGCCGCACCGGCTTTTCGCTCAACGTCCGCAGCAACGACGAGTACGACGTCCAGACCATCGTGGCGACGACGCCGACCGGCGCATACAACAGCCTGGTCAATCAGCCATCCGAGCGGCTGAACGTCGACTTCAACATCGAGCATGTCCTCACGAAGACGCACACGCTGCGCTTCGCCTTCGATCGCGACACGACCAACGCCCAGAATCTCGGCATCGGCAACTTCGATCTCGAGTCGCGCGCGTACAGCCGGGACGGTTTCACCAACAGCGTGCGCATCTCCGACATCGGTACGTTCGCCAAGAAGTATCTGAACGAGATCCGCGTGCAGTATTCGTGGGCCGAGAACGAGTCCACGTCGGCGAGCAGTGAGCCGACCGTGCGCGTGCAGGATCAGTTCACGGCCGGCGGCGCCCAGCTCCAGGGCGGCCGCAAGTTCTGGGAGCTCGAGATCGCCGACAACCTCGACATTCCCATCGGCAAGAAGCACAGCGTGCGCACCGGCTTCGAGCTCGAGACCGGCAACTACATCGGCGACGAACTGCGCAACTTCGCCGGCACGTTCACGTTCCCGACGATGGTCGCCTACGACACGGCGCGGCCGAACAACTACACGATCCGCCAGGGCAACCCGTACGTCGAGTACGGCAACACGGAGTTCGCGCTGTTTGCGCAGGACGACTACCGGTTTCGCAAGAACCTGCTGCTGTCGTTCGGCGCCCGCTACGAGACGCAGTCGATCATCGCCGACAAGATGAACGTCGCGCCCCGCTTCGGCCTTACCTGGTCGCCGTTCAAGAGCAACAGGACGACGGTGCGCGCCGGCGCCGGCATCTTCTACGACTGGTACGAAACGAGCCTGTACGAGAACGCGATTCGTCAGGACGGCTTCCACCAGTACGACACGATCGTCCGCAACCCGGGCTATCCCGATCCGTACGAAGGCGGGCTGATCCCCGCCGTTCAGGTGGCGCCCAGCATCGTCCAGGTCGGCAACGACCTGAACATGCCGACGGTGCGCCGCTACTCGGTGGGGGTGGAGCAGCAGCTGCTGCCCTGGCTGCGGATGCGCGCCAACTACTTCAACCAGTACGGCTGGAACCAGTTCCGCGCCCGCAACCTGAACGCTCCCGTGCTCGGCGAGCGCCCGAACGCGGCTCTCGGCAACATCACGTATCTCGAGACGACGGCGAGCGCCGAGAGCCAGGGCCTCGACGTGAACCTGAACTTCAACTACCAGCCGCGCCGCCTGTTCGGCGTGTTCGGCTACACGATCGGCGAGCGCAACAACTATGGCGACAGCGCGCTGTCGCTGCCGGTGGACAGCAACGACCTCGAGGCGGAGTGGGGTCCGGCAGCCGACGACATCCGCCACCGCATCTTCAGCTTCGTCAACACGGAGCTGTTCTGGGGGCTGCGTGTCGGCGTGAACTTCCGGGCGTTCTCGGGGCGGCCCTACAACATCACCAGCGGGCTCGACACCAACGGCGACGGCGTCCTCAACGAGCGTCCAGCCGGCTACACGCGCAATGCGGGGCGCCTGCCGTGGCAGAGCAACACCGACCTGCGTCTCAGCTGGAGCCGCGGACTCGGTCCGCAGCGCGCGCCGAGTGGCCCTGGCGGTGGCGGTCCCGTGATGCGCGGCGGCCCTGGCGGCGGCGGACGCGGTCCCGGTGGTGGTGGTGGCGGCTTCGGCGGCCCGATGAGCGGCGGCGATCGGGCGGTGCGGCTCGAGGTCTACCTGCAGACGTTCAACGTCTTCAACCAGGTGAACTTCATCAACTACGGCGCGGTGCTGACCTCGCCCCGCTTCGGCACGCCGACGGCCGCAATGCCGGGCCGCCGCCTGGAACTCGGTTTCCGCGTCGGGTTCTAGACCCGGCGATCAGGACCTCTGGACGTACCCCCTTCCCCTTCCCCCAGGGTCGTCCCGAGTGCAACGGGCGTGGCCGGTCGTTCCGGCCCGCCCGTTGTTTTTCTCAGCTCCCGGGCAGCGTCTCGAGGGCGATCTCCACCGTCTTGGCGCTGTACACCTTCCGCTTCACGTACCGGAACATCACCTCGATCTCGTTCTCTTCACCGGGCTCGAGATCGCCGAGGTGGTTGCTCTCGGATGCGGCGATGAGCGCGCCCTTCTCGTCGTAGAGCGCCACAGCGATACCGAAGTCGAGCGCCTTGCTGCCCGTGTTGAGCACCTTCAGGAACGCCTGGGGACCGCGTCCGCTCTTGAAGGGATTGAACTTGACGCCGCCCTCGAGGCTGAAGCGCACCGACGTCACTTCGATGCCTTCGACGACGAGCTTGACGGGAACGGTCTCGCCGGCATCGAACCGCACCTTGCTGGACTCGGTTTCGGCATGAGCGGCAGGACCGGCCAGAAGGATGGCGATTGTGGCGAGGAACGCGCGAGCCATGACCCGCGCGGCAGGTAGACGAAAGAACGTGGTCATATGAAGAACGTACTGTGACAGGCCGATTCCTGCACGCTCGAATGACAGAACGCATCGCGTCCCGGTAGGCGAACACCGGCCTGCGCCGGTCCGCCGGGCAAGGCCCGGCGGCTACGAACCTCCGGGCGAACGGCGAACGGCGAACGCGCAGTCCCGAAGCCCGAGTCCCGATTCCCGAATCCCGATTCCCGACCTCCGACCGTATGATCGCGCCATGCTCGACCCCATGGCCCGACTCGGCGAGGTGATGGCCCGCGCGGCGCGGGACGCGCCGTTCGACCCCATTGCCGTCTCCCTTGCCACGAGCACACCCGACGGTCGCCCCTCCTGCCGCATCGTCCTGCTGCACGAACTGGACGAGCGCGGGGTGGTGTTTCACACGAACTACGACGGGCGCAAGGCCGTGGAGATCGAGCACAACCCTCATGCCGCCCTGTGCGCGTACTGGCCCTGGATCGATGAGCAGGTGCGCATCGAAGGCACCGTCGCGCGCGTGTCCACCGCGGAATCGGACCGCTACTTCGCCGTACGGCCACGCGGCAGCCAGGTGGGCGCCTGGGCCTCGCTCCAGAGCCAGCCGCTCGACTCACGCGACATCCTGCTCACCCGTGTACGCGACTACGAAGCCGAATTCGAGGGCCGAGACGTTCCTCGGCCGGAGAACTGGGGCGGATACCGACTGCGGCCCCTCCGAATCGAATTCTGGAAGGCCGGCGAGTTCCGGCTGCACGACCGCGAGGTCTACGAACGCGTCAACGACGCCTGGACGATGCAGCGGTTGTACCCGTGATCACACTGAGGGCCGGGAGGGACGCCTCGCCGCGGCGTCCATCTCCGAGGGCACACCGTCAGATGGCCGCGGCAGCGGAGATGGACGTGTCGGCGACACGTCCCTACCGGCCCCAGTGAATCTCCCGGGCGAAGTCGTGCTTGTGGAGCCACAAG
>JAEZCY010000194.1 GCA_023429845.1 Acidobacteriota bacterium | reverse complement strand
ATCCGCGCTGATTATGCCAGCACCCGCGACCTGCACCTCGTGTGCGTGCTCAAGGGGGCCTTCGTCTTCTTCTCGGATCTGGTGCGGCAGCTCGATCGACACGCCACACTCGACTTCATCGTGGTGTCGAGCTACCACAAGGCGACGCGATCGTCCGGCGAGGTACGCCTGATCAAGGACCTCGACACGGGCATCGAGGGACGCGACGTCATCATCGTCGAGGACATCGTCGACACCGGCCTCACGCTCACCTACCTGCTCGAGATGATGCGGGCCCGACGTCCGAGGACGCTTCGCACCGCGTGCCTCCTCAGCAAGCCGTCGCGACGGCAGGTCGAGGTGCCGGTGGAGTACGTCGGGTTCACGATCGAGGACCGCTTCGTCATCGGCTACGGCCTCGACTACGCCGAGAAGTACCGCAATCTCCCGTACATCGGCGTCCTCGACGAGGACTGACGCCCGACGCGGGCGCACGCCGTCGGGCCGCGCCGCGCGTCGGCCAAGGCCCGACGCCTACGTGCGCAGCAGCGTCTACTTCACCGCTTCCCGCACCCGGTCGCCCATTCTCCGCGCGTCCGAGAGTACTGCTGCCGAGTCGAGGGTGCGCACCACGCGGTCGTGCATCAGGATCCGACCGTCCACGATCGTGGTGCGGACATCACCGGCCTTCGCGGCGTAGACCAGCTGTGCGATCGGATCGAACATCGGCTGCAGGTGCGGCCTCGTGGTGTCCACGATGATGACGTCGGCGCGCCGGCCCGGCGTGAGTTGCCCCAGGCGATCGGCCATGCCGATCGCAGCCGCGCCCCGACGGGTCGCCATCTCCAGCACGAGTGATGCGGGCGCGGCGGTCGGGTCCTTGCGTACGACCTTCTGGAGGAAAGCGGCCTGCCGCATCGCCTCGAACATGTCCAGGTCGTTGTTGCTCGCCGCGCCGTCGGTGCCAAGACCGAGGGCAACGCCGCCGGCCAGGTAATCGGGAACTGGCGCCGTGCCGCTCGCGAGCTTCATGTTGCTCTCCGGATTGTGCGAGACCGAGACCCGCGCCGCCGCGAGGGTCCGGATGTCGCCGGCATCCACCCACACGCCGTGAGCGGCGAGCACGTGCGGCCCGAGGACGTTCAGGGAGGCCAGATAGGTCGTCGGCGACATCCCGTGGGCCTGCTGTGAGTCACGGCGTTCCTGCTCGGTCTCCTCGAGATGGATCAGCAGCGGCACGCCGTGCTCCCGTGCCAGGCGATCCGCGGCCTGAAGGTCCGCTGCCCCGAGCGCATACATCGAGTGCGGCGCGACGGCCGGTGTCACGAGTCGGTCGCCCTTGTATGCCGTGATGAACGCACGGGTGCGGGCCAGGGCGTCGCCCGGAGTCTTGGCATCGGCCACCGGGAACTGGATGACGGTCTGCCCCAGCACCCCGCGCAGCCCCGCCTCTTTCGCTGCGGCCGCGACCTCCTCCTCGAAGTAATACATGTCCACGAAGGTCGTTGTCCCGCCGAGGATCATCTCGAGGGCGGCGAGCCGGGTGCCCGCCCGGACGAACTCGGGCGACACTGTCCTGCCTTCGGCCGGGAAGATGTACCTGGTGAGCCAGTCCCGAAGGTTGAGGTCGTTGCCGAGGCCTCGGTACAGCACCATCGCCGCATGCGTGTGGGTGTTGATCAGCCCCGGCAGCACCACCTGGCCGGTTGCGTCGATCGTCTCCCTGCCGCGAAACCGGCTCGAGACCTCGCCTGGCGTGCCGACCGCGACTATCGAGTCGCCCTCGATGGCAACGGCGCCGGGCGACAGCACGCGGCGTGCATCGTCCATCGTCACGACGGTGCCACCCGTGACGATGACGGCCACCGTGTCCACGGACGCCTGAGACGCACGGCCGGAGGTTCCGGCCAGCAGGACGGCCGTCGCAAGAGCGACCCCACCGGACAGCCCTCGTCGCTTACGCAGGTTCCACATCGTCCCGGGATCGTAGCGCAGGGGCTCGCGCTTCGTCCCACGGAGGCTGACGCGTTCGCGTTGACTCACGTGTCGCGGCGGCCGTACGATGTGAGCTGCTCCAACAGCCATGTCAGCGAGAGGCCTGCCACTGGCAGGGTCGGCTCGGTATGTCTTCGCTCTCGCCTGCACGGTCGCCGTGGCAACCGCGCAGGCGACGCTCATGCCGTCGCTCGCGCGGCGGTTTCCCTTCCTCCTGCTCGACTACGCGGTGTTCCTGGCGATCCTGGCGGGAGGGCTCGGACCAGGGGTGCTCGCGGTCGCCGTCTCCGTCGTCTTCGTGTCGCGTTCGCTCGTCCTGTGGCCGCCGGCCGGCGACGCGCCGGCCTGGCTGGCGTTCGCAATCTTCGTGCTCGCCGGCCTTCTCACGAGCGTCATCGGCGACCGGCTGCTCCGTTCATCAAGGCGTCCTCGGCAGGCGCATCCCGCCACGCCACCCGCCGATGCCCACGGCGACACGGTGCAGCGAGCCCTCGCCGCGAGCGAGGCACGCTTCCGAGCCGCCCAGAATGCATCGCTGCAGCCCTTCACCATTCTCGAGGCCACGCGAGACGCCGCCGGTGCAATCGTGGACTTCACGTGGGTCTATGCCAATCACGCGGCGACGCATGCGCTCGGTCGGCGCCCCGGGGAACTCGAGGGCCGACGATTGCTCCACGTGCTGCCCGAGCACGGCGCCGATCTGTTCACGCTGTACTGTCGGGTGGTCGAACACCGCACGCCCGAGGACAAGACCGTGGAGTACGTGGCCGACGGCATCTCCCGCTGGTTCCGCATGCTCGCGGTTCCGCTCGAGGACGGCGTTGCCGCGGCCTTTCTCGACGTGACCGCCGAGAAGCGCCTCGGGGAGGAACTGGCCGCGCGTGACGCCTACAAGGACCATTTCCTCGCGGTGCTCGCGCACGAACTGCGACAGCCGCTGCAGGCCATCACCATCGCCGCGCGCGGGCTGGACGACCCCTCGGGCGATCGCGCGCAGGTGAGCCGCGTCCTTCAGCGGCAGGTTCACCAGCTGTCCCGTCTGGTGAGCGACCTCAACGACCTCACCCGGATCAAGCAGGGCCGCGTGCATTTCGAGCAGCAGACGTTCGACGTCCGCGACGTCATCGACGCGGTGGCGGACGCGTTCCGCGCGGTGCTCGCGCAGCAGGAGGTCCGTCTGATCGTCCGCATACCGGACGAGGCGCTGCCGGTTGCCGGCGACGTCGCGCGCATGCAGCAGGCGCTCGCCAACCTCCTGCAGAATGCCGCGCACGCCACGCCGTCCGGTGGCACGGTGGAAATCGCCGCGCATCGGCGCGGCAGCGACATCGTCATCTGCGTGCGCGACGATGGAGCTGGCATCGAGCCGGCGTTACTGCCGCGAATCTTCTCGCTGTTCGTCCTGAAGGAAGGGCACGACTCGGCGCGTCTAGGCGTGGGCCTTGCGCTCGTGCACTCCATCGTGGCGCGACACCACGGCACCGTGGAGGTGCGCAGCGAGGGGCCCGGTCGTGGCACCGAGTTCGAGATCACGCTTCGCGCCGCGCCAGTAGCGGCGACGTAACCGGCCTAGACGTTGAAGCGGAACAGCAGCACGTCGCCGTCCGCGACGACGTACTCCTTGCCTTCCGAGCGGACGAGGCCCTGCTCTCGCGCCGGCTTCCAGCCGCCTGCGCGCACGAAGTCGTCGAACGCCACCGTCTCGCCCCGGATGAACCCCTTCTCGAAGTCCGTGTGGATCACGCCGGCGGCGGCGGGGGCCTTGTCGCCCGCATGGATGGTCCAGGCGCGCACTTCCTTTTCGCCTGCGGTGAAGTAGCTGCGCAGCCCGAGGAGCGTGTAGGCCGCCCGCGCCAGGCGATCGAGGCCGGACTCGGTCAGCCCCAGCGAGGCCAGGAACTCCTGCCGCTCCTCCGGTTCGAGTTCGGCGAGTTCCGCCTCCACCTTCGCCGAGAACACGGCGACACCGGCGTTCTCCTGATCCTGGGCGATGCGGGCCTTCAACTGCTCCACCAGCGCATTGCCGTCCACCGCTTCGTCCTCGCGCACGTTGGCGGCATACAGGACCGGCTTGGCGGTCAACAGATTGAGCCCCTTGAACGCCGGCACCAATTCGTCGGGGGGCGCGTAGAGCCTTGCCGGCTTCCCAGCCTCGAGCAGGGCCTTGACCGTTTCCACCATGCCGACTTCGGCCTTCGCGGCGGCATCGCCGGATCGCGCCATCTTGACCGACTTCTCGAGCCGCTTCTCCACCGTGGCCAGGTCGGCGAGCGCCAGTTCGATCTCGATGATCTCGCGATCACGAACCGGGTCCGGGGCGCCCATGACGTGCTGGACGTTGTCGTCCTCGAAGCAGCGGACCACGTGGACGATGGCGTCCACCTCGCGGATGTTGTGCAGGAACTGGTTGCCGAGCCCTTCGCCCTGGCTCGCGCCCTTCACGAGACCGGCGATGTCCACGAACTCCACCGTGGCGGGGACCACACGCTCCGGCTTCACGATTGCCGACAGTGCGTCGAGACGCGGGTCGGGCACGGTGACGATGCCGGTGTTGGGTTCGATCGTCGCAAACGGGTAGTTCGCGACGAGGGCGCCTGCCGACGTGAGTGCGTTGAAGAGCGTGGACTTGCCCACGTTCGGGAGTCCGACGATGCCGAGTCGAAGCATGGAGGATGAGTGTTCGCGGCCCGGGCAGCCCATCCACCCGCACGCGAACTAACGAGTGTACCTCGCCACGAGGGGCGGCGGCGCCGGGAGATCCCCCTTCGGGTGGCAGGGCCCTGCCAGTCCCCACCAGCGCGGTCGCATTGCGCGCGATGCGCCCAGCGGGTAGAGTTCGCCGCGTGCCGGTCCACGTCATCGCCCACCCCGTCGCGCAGGAACTCCTCACGCAGTTGCGCGACGAGCGCACGACGTCGCCGCACTTCCGCGCGGCCACGCAACGCCTGAGTGTGCTCATCGCTACGGAAGCGATGCGGGACCTGCCCACCGAGCCCGTGGTCGTCCAGACGCCGCTTGGACCGGCCGCTGGTGTGCGCGTCTCGGCCGATGTGGTGGTGGTGCCGGTGCTGCGCGCCGGCCTGGGCATGCTGGACGCCGTACTTGCCGTGACGCCGCACGCTCGCGTCGGTCACATCGGTCTGCAACGAGACGAGGCCACGGCGGTCGCCTCGCAGTACTACGCGAAGTTCCCCTCGGGTCTCGAGTCCAGCTTCGTGGTCCTGATCGACCCGATGCTCGCGACGGGAGGGAGCGCCGTGGCAGCACTCGAGCTCCTCAGGCACCGTGGCGCCCGCGATGTGCGCCTGCTCTGCATCGTTGCGGCGCCGGAAGGCATTCGGGAGGTTGAAGCCCACTTTCCTGACGTCCAGATCTACACCCCGGCGGTCGACAGTCACCTCGACGCCCGCAAGTTCATCGTGCCGGGTCTCGGCGACTTCGGCGATCGCCTCTACGGCACGCTCTAGTCCCCCGGCTGACGTGGCACCCGTGCGCCAACCCGCGGCGCGCCGCGTCTACTCCGGCTCGACGATCGGTCGGCGGACGGCGCCGGAATCCCACAGCACATCGCGCGTGACGTGCGTCAGCATGCGGCAGCCCGTCAGCGTCATCGCCGCCTCGAGTTCGGCACGCAGCAATGCCAGCACGTGGGCAACGCCCGCGGCGCCACCGAGGGCCAGCCCGTAGACATACGGACGACCCACGAGCACGGCGCGCGCGCCCAGTGCGAGTGCCTTGAGCACGTCCGTGCCTCGACGGATGCCGCCGTCCAGAAGAACGGGTAACCGATCGCTGACGGCGTCCACCACACGCGGGAGTGCCTCGAGCGTGGCAGGAACGGTGTCGAGTACGCGGCCCCCGTGATTGGAGACGACGAGGCCGGCGACGCCCTCGCCTTCCGCACGACGCGCGTCCTCGACCGACATCACGCCCTTGAGCAGCACCGGCAACCTGGTCCGGCGACTGAGCAGCCGCAGCGTGTCCCAGTTCGGCGCCTCGCGAAGAAACCCCGAGAACAACGGACTCGCCGGCAGTGGCGGCACCGGTGGTTGCGGCAGGGCGCCGCCCGGCAGGTTGACGGCGCGCACATGGTCGGGCCACGCGAAGCCGGCGCGCTGTTCGTGGTTGCGCAGGCCGTTCACCGTCGCGTCACCGGTGACGACGATCGCCGCGAAGCCAGCCGCCTCGACGCGCGCCACCAGGTCCGCCATGAGCCCGTCGTCACGCAGCGCGTAGAACTGACACCATGGCGGCACGACCGACGCGGCGGCAATGGTCTCGAAGGCCGTGCTGGACTGCATGCTGACGACGTGCCCGGCGCGCATCGCCGACACGCCACGCGCCGTGGCGATCTCGCCTTCGTCGTGGTAGAGGCGCTGGTGCGCCACCGGCGCCAGGAGTATCGGGTAATCGAACGCTTGCCCGAACAGCGTCAGGCGCGTGTGCGCGCCGGCCATGTCGGCGAGCACGCGGCTCTTGAGGCGCACCGCCGCGAAGGCGGCGCGGTTCCATCGCAGCGTGTGCTCGTCAGCGCCGCCGCCCGCCAGGTGGGCCCACACGCCGCGGGGAAGGGCTCTCGCCGCGAGCGCTTCGTAGTCGTCCAGGCACGTGCAAGCTTGATGGTCGGCGGGCGTCACGGCGCATCGCCCGTGACTACACGTCTGCCCATCGGCGCACCAGGTTGTGGTAGACGCCAGCCAGCTGCACCAGGCTCGGGTGGTCGGGCAGGTCGCTCGAGGCGCGCTGGATGGCCATGTCGAGGTCGAACAGCAGCGTGCGTGCCGAGTCATCGCGCACCATGCTCTGGACCCAGAAGAACGCCGAGATGCGCGCACCGCTCAGCACTGGCCGCACGTGGTGCAGGCTCGTCGCCGGGTAGAGCACGAGGTGACCCGCCGGGAGCTTGACCGCGTGCACGCCGTACGTGTCCTCGACCATCAGCTCGCCACCGTCGTACTCCTCGGGCGGCGTGAGGAAGAGCGTCGCCGATACGTCGGTGCGCAGACGATGGGCGGCGCCCGGCACCTGGCGGATGGCGTTGTCCACGTGGCTGCCGAAGGTCTGGCCTTCCCGGTAGCAGTTGAACATCGGCGGCAGGATGCGCAGGGGCAGCGCCGCCGACACGAAGAGCGGCTGCCGTTGCAGCGCGGCGACGATCTCGTCGCCCAGCTCGCGCGCCACCGGCGTCGATTCCGGCAGTTGGAGGTTACGCTTGGCCGCTGCCGCCTGCGCGCCGGCGGTGACGCGGCCGTCTACCCACTCGGCGGCGGCCAGCTGCGCGCGCATCGCCGCGGCCCGCTCCGACGACAGCACTTCGGGGATCTGGAGGAGCATGGCTCAGAACCGGATGTCGGTGGAGACCATCACCGTGCGTCGCGGCCCGGGGATGTAGTGACCGCCGCCCACGCGGTCGACGTATTCCACGTTCCCGAGGTTGCTGCCGTTGATCCGCAGCGTGAGGTGGCTGTTGATCGGGTACGAGGCCATCGCGTTCACCAGCCAGTAGCTCGGCACCTCGGTCGTGTTCGTGGCGTTGCGGAAGACGTTGTCCTGGTACTGCACGCCGCCCCCCACGGTGAGCCGGCCGGGCGCCTGGTACGTGGACCAGAGCGTGAACGCGGCCTGCGGCACGAGCGCCAGGTTCGCGCCCTGTTCGGCGGGGTTGGCCGACGCCGTGATGTCGCTGTCCATCAGGCTGAGCCCGGCGAGCACCGACAGCTGCGGCGTGACCTGTCCGCTGGCGCCCAGTTCGACGCCGTCTACCCGCTGCGTGCCGGAAAGCACGAACGAGTCGCTGGTGAGGTTGCGTGTGCGCGCGTTCGTCTTCTCGGTGCGGAAGACCGCGGCCGTCAGCGCCAGCCGCTCGCCGAGCACGTCCCACTTGGTGCCGGCTTCGACGTTGCGGGTGCGCTCTGGCGCGAGGGTCACGTTGTTGGCCGCCGTCGGTGAGTCGCTGAGGGCGGTGCCCGTGGCGGCAGCATCGGCCGCCGGATTCGCGGACGTTCCGTACGCGACGTAGACGCTGCCGTTGGCGCGTGGCTTGTACACGACACCCGCACGGCCGGTGACGATGACGTCCGTGCGCGCCAGGTCCGTCACGACGTCCGTGGCCATTGTGCGTAGCGAGTAGTCCACGTCCGATCGATCGATCCTCAGGCCGCCGTTGACCTGCCACTGCGTGCCGACGCTGACCGTGTCGAACAGGTACGCGCCAGCTGTCGTCGTCTGCGCCCGGCCGGGATTGCCGGTGATCGCCGGCATCGGGCCGAACGGCCGGTCGTCGGGATTGGGGCCGAGCAGCGTCGTCTGCGGTTGATTGGTCGCCTGAGCGGAATTGACGCCTTCCGAGCGCTCCCGGAGGAACTCGATGCCGCCAGCCAGGTCGTGCTGCAGGCCGGCGGTGCGCACCGTGGCGTTGACGCTCGTCAGGTTGCCGAGCGTGTTGGTCGCCATGTAGCGGCGCTGCAACTGCCGGTTGGGCGGACGCGGCGCCGTGATCGCGGAGTCTCGCACGGTGTCGCCGTAGCGCGTGACGTTGCGAAGGGTGAGGCCTGGTCGCACGTCGTGCTCGACCCGCAGCGAGGCGATGTCGCTGTCGATGTCCTCGAAGTCGTAGTCGCGCAGCCCGTAGAACGCCGACTGGTCGGCGCGGGGCGCCGCCTCGAACGCCGCCCACGGGAGGCCGTAGTCGGGCACGTTGTCCTGGCGCATGTGCTGCGAGCCCACGACGACACGGGTCGGGGAACCGAGTCCGAAAGCCAGGGAGGGCGCGACCGCCCACGTGCCGTTCTCGACCACGTCACGGCCGGCGATGCCGGTGTCCTGCCACATCGCGTTCACCCGCACGGCCGCACCGCGGCCGAGGGCGGCGACCGGCTGATTGAGGTCCAGCGTGCTGCGACGATAGTCAGCGTTGCCGAACCCGAGCTGCACCCCGTAGGCGGTGGTGAGCTGCGGCGTCTTGGTCACGAGGTTGATCGACCCGCCCGTCGCGCCCCGGCCGGCGATACTGCCGGCCGGTCCCTTCACGACCTCCACCTGCTCGAGGTTGAACGTGTCGCGTGAGTACGGTCCCACGTCGCGGATGCCGTCCACGAAGATGTCGTTGCTGGCGCTGAACCCGCGCATCGTCAGGTTGTCGCCCGGCAGCCCGCCACCGCCCTCGCCTGCCTGCATGGTGATCCCCGGCACGTTGCGCAACACGTCGCGCAATGTCGTGGCGTTCTGCTCGCGGATCACGGCCTCGGAGATGACCGACACGGTCTGCGGCACATCGCGGAGCTGGCCGGGAAGCTTTGGGGACGACAGCGTCGGGAGCGACCGCGCGTGGACGTCCACGCTCTCCAGCACGCTGCGCACCTCGATCCGCACCTGGCCCGGCGCGGTGACCCGGAATCCCAAGCCCGTATCGCTGAGCAGTGCACCAAGCGCGGCTTCCGGGCTCAGTGACCCGCTCACGCCGCGTGAGGGAATCGCGCCGAGCGCAGGCTCTGCCAGGGTGACGGTCACGCCCGCCACCCGCTCGTACGCCGCGATGACCTCGGCGAGGCTGCCGGCGGGTATGGCGAAGGCCACGGCAGAGGACGGCAGGCGACTCGCCTGGCGCTGTGCCGCGGCGAGGACGGCGTCGGTCATGCCGCCGTGGCCCGGCGCCAGCGGGTCGTCCAACGTCGGGACGCCATCGGTGAGCCTGGGCTGCGCCGCCGCGGGCGAGGCAATCGCCAGGGCAGCCATGAGCGAGGAGAGGACGCGGGAACGGGTTGGCAGGGAGGACGGGCGGGCCGGTCGCATGTGTTCCTTTCGAAGCTGCGATTGAGACCAAGTCTCACAGTCGCGGCCCGAGTATATGCGACCGAATTGGTCGCAGGTCAAGCGAGAAGTGGGCGACGGCTGCGTCATAGCCGCGCCGGCGCGTTGCGGCGGCTCAGGCTGAGCGGGAGGGAGCCCGCGCGCTGCGCTGGGCCCCTGTGTTCTCTACGGCGGGGTCAAGGGCTGCGGGATCGCGGCGGGCGCCCGTCCGGACTTCAGCAGAGCGTCCATCCAGGCCTCCATGCGCAGCGACTGCTCCGGCGTGGTGTTGTGGCCGGTGGTGAGCGCGAGCATCCACGACTTCGGCGCGGTGATCACGTTGTACGCGGCGAAGATCGACGTCGGTGGCACGGTCTCGTCGTTGTATCCCCACGTGAAGATGCCGGGCACCCGGAGGCGGCGCGCGAAGTTGACGACGTCGTAGTACGGGAGCGTGCGGAGGGCGTCCGGTGTCGGCTTCGGTCCTGGACGGGTGGGGTGGAAGAAGTGCGGCCAGCCGCCTGCCCGCCCATTGACGTACCCCGTCAAGTCCGCGAGCGCGGGGTACGTCGAGGCCAGGCCGCGCACCCTGCCGTCCAGCGCCGCGGTGACGATGGCGAGCGCGCCGCCCTGGCTGCCGCCGACGACGCCGAGGTTCTGTCCGTCGTAGTTGGGCAGGCTCGTGAGGAAGTCGTTGGCCCGCACCGTCGAGAGGTACACGCGTCGGAAGAAGAACCGATCGCGATCCTCGACGTTGTTCATGAAGTACCGCGACAGGCTGCCGGCGCCGAGGCCTGTGTAGACACTCTGGTCGAGCGTCACGGGCAGGCCGTGGATCCCGATCTGGAGGGTGATGATGCCGCGCTCGCACGGAGCGATGAGCCCGCGGTAGGGCCGGACGCCCGCGCCGGGAACCGACAACAGCGCCGGGTACTTCCCGGGAGCCGCCGGTTCGCAGAGGATTCCGTACATGCGGCTCCTGCCCGCCCCGTTCGGGTCGAGTCCGACCGTCTGGAAGCTGACGTGATGGACGACCGTGCCCGGAGGCGCATAGGTCGGCAGCGGCTCACGCGTCGCGTCGAGCGGGACCTTCGCGAGCAGCGCCTTGCCCTCGTCCCAGAACGCGTCGAAGTCCGGGGGATCGGGCACCGTGGGCTCGATGGTCTGCGGCTCGAACCCCGCTGTGCCGACACCCCGGTACGACCGCCCCTCGTGTCTCGCGAGGGCGATGCAGCGCAGGAAACCGGGCGCCGTCATGGTGCCGGCCTCGAACGTCACCGGTGCGGCGGCGCTCGTGTACTCGCGCACGAGCGTCGGCGGCAGCATCTCCGGGCCGCACGCCACCGTGACAGGGACGCCCGACAGCGGATGGCCGTCGCGCCGCACGTGCAATGTGAAGGACGCCGGCGTGCCGACAGAGTAGGTCCAGGTCGGGTTGACCGGCGTGACCAGCACTTCCGGCGTGCCGGTCACGAGATCCTGCCCGCTTGCGGTGGGGGCGGACGCCAGCGGCGCAAGAAGCGCACACCCGGCGAGGAAGCGAAGCGGGAAGCAGCTCTGCATGAGTGAGCCGATCGTAATCGCATTCGGTCGCCACAGGGGCGATGCGTCCCCCTCTGCGAAGCGGAGGTCCCTGCCACGCATCGTCCAGTGAGGCGAGCGAGTGCGTGCTGCGTTGCCCGGCGAGGGCGCAGATGGACCGAGGTGCGCGCGTGGCAGCCGCGGGCCGCGGCCGTGTGATGATGCCTCGTGGCCGATCGTGTCTCGCGACTCGTGTACTCGACCGACAAGAGCCGCACGTGTCCGACGTGCGGATGGCCGGCCAGCACCTGCCGGTGCAGCACCCGCGCGGCCGCCGAGGAACCGGTGCCGTCGCGCGTCACGGCGAAGCTGCGCATGGAAAAGAAGGGCCGCGGCGGCAAGACGATGACGGTCGTCGACGGGCTCCCGCGCAACACCGCGTTCCTCCGGGACCTGTGCACGGACCTGAAGCGCCTCTGTGGCACCGGCGGCGCGGTGGCCGACGGCGCCATCGAGTTGCAGGGCGATTTGCGGGATAGGCTGCGCCCGCACCTCGCGGCCAAAGGGTACGTGGTCAAGGGTTAGCAGCACCGCGACAAGCACGCGTCGCGACATGCCCAGCGCTTGCCGGCTCCCCTCTCGTGCGCTATAGTTCACTGCTCGGACCGCCCGCGTCGCACGCGCGGTCCGCGCTGCATCGTCCTTCAGCGTGCGCAGTTGGCTCAGCGGTAGAGCACCGCCTTCACACGGCGGGGGTCACTGGTTCGAATCCAGTACTGCGCACCATCTTCACGTCATCAGTAAGTCCAACAGGCATCAATCGCCGCTCTTGCAGCGCCGCGCGAGCAGGCCCGTCGCCGCATCAAGATCGATGTCGGCGACGAGCAGTCCTGCGACCCCGTACGGCTGCCACGCGAGCACCGTACCGTCCGGGTTCACGACGGCCGAGGTCGTCGGCGATCCCCCGCTCGCATAGTTCACCGTGGCGAAGTAGCAGGTGTTCTCGGCAGCCCGACACAGCGCCGCCTTCTCGTGGAAGGTGTTGGCCGCCTCGGCAAACGTCGTCGGACGGTGGCTCGTTGCGTCCGCTTCGTGAAACGCCGGGTGGAACACCACCTGCGCACCGCGGCGGGCCGCCCAGCGCACCGTCTCGGGATACCGCCAGCCTTCGTGGCAGATGACGACGCCGAACGCCAGCTCGCCCACTCGGAAGACCTGGCGGCCGGCACCGCCCACGTACGTCACTTCCTCGGAGGGGTCGATCTGCACCTTGTCCTGGAACCCGAGCCGCTCACCATCGGGCCCGATCACGAGGGACGACGCGACGAGTCCGCCCTCGACGATGCGCTCGGTGCCGACGATGGTCGTGACGCCTGCGGCCGCCGCGGCTCGCGCGATGCGGTCCCACGCCAGTTCGAGGAACTGCGCGTCCGGCGCCGGCACGGCCCGGCCCTCCGCGCGATAGCCCGGGACGTAGCACTCCGGCAGGCAGAGCACGCGCGCCCCGGCAGCCGCGGCCGCCGCCACGGCGCGTTCGACGCGGCTTACCGAATCGTCCGGAGAATCGGGAAATGGCAGATTGCCGAGCGCGAGACGCAGCGTGTTCACGCGGCAAGTATCACCGATGGCGCGCGACCGTCCTACATGACGCCCAGCCGGCGTGCGAGCGCCGCCAGCGACGGATCGTCGGGCGCGATGCGCAGCAACCCACGTACGTACGCCCTCGCCCGCGCCTCGTCACCCACCTTCCGCGCCATGCCAAGCCCCGCGTCGAGCAGGTCGCGATCGTCGGGATGGCGCTCGAGTGCGGCGTCGATCACCGTCAGCGCGTCGGGGATGCGACTCTGGGCTTCGAGGGCGAGCGCGTAGGCGAAGGGGTACCGAGGAATGTCGGGCGATCGTTGCGCCGCCCGTCTCAGGGCGTCGGTCGCCTCCCCCGTTCGCTGCTGCCGGTGCAACGACAACCCCAACGCATACAGGAGACCGGAGTCGTCGGGCGCCACCGACAGCCCGCGCCGCAAGGTGCGTTCCGCGCCCGCTTCGTCGCCAAGCCGGCGCTGCACGTCGGAGAGATTCACGTACGGCGGCAGGAACCATGGCGCGTACCGGGTGGCCGCTTCGTACTCGGATCGCGCGCGCGGCAGATCGCCAGCGCGTTCCGCGCGCAACGCCATGCTGACGTAGGACTCCGGTCTGTCGCCGTTGAACACGTCCGATGCCTGCAACTCGCCCAGCGCCTGCGTCAACGCCCGGCGCTGCGGCGCGGGAAGCCACTCCGCGGCGTCGCCGTCGACTGCGGCGGCGGCATCCACCCGGATGGCGCGCAGTGGGTCCTGCAGCAACCGCCCGCCGACACGCGCCCGGGCGGCCGGGTCGAACTGGGGTAGCGCCTGCGCCACCGACAGCCGCACGAGCGGATCGTCCGCGGCCGCCAACGCATCGAGCGTCGGCTCCAGCTGCGCGGGAGCGTGCACCTGCAACAGTTCCACGGCCGTCGCGCGCACGATGCCAGGCTGTCTTGCATCCCGTGCGATGGCAGTGAGCGCGGGCATCGCGGCAGCCCTTCCCTGCCGCGCCGCCGCGAAGGTCTCGGCAAACTGCGGCCGCGCGCGCCATGTCGGCGTCTTCCAGCGATCGAGCGCCGCAGCCGCCCAGGCGGGTGTCCGATCGGTATGGCATTGCGTGCAGGCGTCTCGCGCGCCCGTCACCGCCGTGAGGTCGGGCCTCGGTACGCGGAAGCCATGGTCGTGGCGGCGGTCCACGACCATGAAAGTGGCGGCCGGCATGTGGCACGCGACGCACGACGCCCCGGGCGTACCTGGTTGGTGTCCGTGATGGGCGGCGGCGTCGAACCGGGACGGCAGATGACACGGTGCGCACACCCCGTTCCTTTCCGCCCGCAACTTCAGGCTGTGCGGGTCGTGGCAGTCGGAACACGTGACGCCGGCCGCATACATGCGGCTCTGGACGAACGACCCGTATTCGTAGACCTCGTCCCGCACCTGCCCGTCGGGGTGGTACAGACCCTCCGACAACAGGCTCGGACGATAGGACTCGAGGAACGGCCGCCCCGGCACGTGTGCGTCGAATCGCTCCGCGCGGCGTGCATGACACGGCGCACACACGCCCACCTCGGTGCCCAGCGCATCGGGCCCAGCGCTCCGTCTCGCAATCCCCGTCGTCAACTGCATCGTCCACCGCGCGCCGCGACGCTCGCGCAGCGGTGAGACGATGCCCATGTCGGCCGCAGTCAGTGCGTCCGTCGCGTCACCGGGACGCCGATGTTCGGCCCAGCGCACGTGCGCCGATGCCGGGCCGTGGCACTGCTCGCACGAGACGTCGATCTCGGACCAGGTGGTGCGGTATGCATCGCCAGCCCGGTCATATCCCTTGCGCAGGTTGGTGGAGTGGCAGACGGCGCACTGGGCGTTCCAGTTCTGGCTGAACGCCGTCCAGTGCAGCGGGTCCGCGTGCGTGACGCGCTCGTCCGGGTACAGGTGGAACCACCGCTGCCCGCCGTCTGCCCTGGGCCGGCTGTCCCAGGCGATGCTGAGCGCCTGGTACCGGCCATCCGGAAAGCCGACGAGGTACTGCTGCAGTGGATACACGCCGAATACGTAGGCGACCTCGAAGTCCTGCAGGCTGCCGTCCGGACCGTCCGTGCGGACGACGAAGCGTCCGTCGCGCGTGGAGAATCGCGTCGTGACGCCCGCGTACGTGAACACCCGGTCCCGGAAGTCGCCGAGCACGGTATCGCCCGTCGCCTCCTGCATGGCGCGGTCGTGATGCGAGCCCTGCCACTGCGTGTCCTGCTCCTGATGGCAGCTCGCACATCGGCTCCGACCGACGAAGGTGGCCGTCTGTCCAGCAGCGGCCGAGCGGGAGACGTCGTCCGACGCCACGCCCGCCGCCTCCTGGCTGCCGCTGCAGCCGGCAATGCCGAGCAGGCTGACGAGAGCGACGAGGACGAGCCCCGAGCGGGCGTGTAGGAGCATGCGGGAGCGGCGCGGCGGAAAGCGGCCATACAGCTGTACCACACGGGCCGCTCCACAGCCGCCCGGAAGCGTCTACCATGGTGAACCGCTGGAGGATTTCCGTTGCCCTTCAAGACCGTCATTCGTGCCGGCGCCGCGGCGTTGGCTCTCACCGTGACCCCCGTGCCGACCCACGCGCAGCCCGCCACCCCGCCCTCGCCGACGACCGATAACCCGCTTCTGGACCAGTGGACAGGCCCGTACGGCGGCGTGCCGCCCTGGGACAAGGTGCAGCCGGCGCTCTTCAAGCCGGCGTTCCTTGCCGCCATCGAGATGCAGCGCAAGGAGATCGGCGCCATCGCGGACGACCCGGCGCCTCCGACGTTTGCCAACACCATCGAGGCGTTGCAGCGGGCGGGCCGCCCGCTCGGTCGCGTGGACGTGCTGTTCGGCGTCATGACCAACAACCGCAACACGCCGGAGTACCAGGCGCTGGACCGCGAGATGTCGCCGATCCTCGCGGCCGCAGACGACGAGATCGTCTTCAACGAGAAGCTCTTCGCCCGCATCGCGGCCGTATACGCCAGCCTCGGATCGTCGAGCCTCAGTGCCGAACAGCAGCGGCTGGCGACGCGGCTGCACGACAGCTTCGTGCGGCAGGGCGCACGGCTCGGCGCCGCCGAGAAGAAGGAACTGTCGCGCATCAACCAGGAACTGGCGAGTGCCTTCTCCGACTTCGCGACCAGGGTGCTTGCCGACGAAGACACCTGGACGGTGCTCGAGACCGATGCGGACCTCGCGGGCCTGCCGGCCGCACTCGTGTCGGCCTACAAGGCTGCTGCCGAGGAGCGCAAGCTGCCCGGCAAGTGGGCCGTCGTCAACACGCGGTCGTCGGTGGACCCCTTCCTCACCTTCTCGTCACGCCGCGACCTGCGCGAAGAGGTCTGGAAGAAGTTCAAGAACCGCGGCGACAACGGTGGCGCACACGACACCAACGCGGTGATTGCGCGAATCGTCAAGCTGCGCGCCGAGCGGGCGAAGCTCCTCGGCTACCAGACCCATGCGCACTGGCGCATGAACGACACCATGGCGCAGGACCCGGCCAAGGCCATGGACCTCATGCTCCGCGTGTGGAAGCCGGCCGTGGCGCGGGTGCAGGAAGAGGTCGCCGACATGCAGGCCATCGCCACCAGCGAAGGCCAGTCCCTCACGATCGAACCCTGGGATTACCTGTACTACGCCGAGAAGGTGCGCAACGCCAAGTACGCGCTCGACACCAACGAGATGAAGCCGTACTTCGAGTTGAACAACATGATCGCGGCCTCCTACTACATGGCGGAGCGACTGTATGGCCTCACCTTCACGGAGATCACCGGGCAGGTTCCCGCGTTCCATCCGGACGTGCGGGTCTACGAGGTCAAGGACAAGGCGACCGGACGGCACGTCGGCGTCTTCTACCGCGACGACTTCGCGCGACAGTACAAGCGCTCGGGCGCCTGGGCATCGGGCTATCGCGGCCAGCGGGCGTTCGATGGGCCGATCACGCCGATCACCTCCAACAACAACAATTTCGTCAGGGGCGCGGCCGGCGAGCCGGTGCTCATCAGCCTGGACGACACCGAGACGCTGTTCCACGAGTTCGGGCACGCGCTGCACGGCCTGCTGATGAACGTGACGTACCCGGGCCTTGCCGGCACGCCACGCGACTTCGTCGAGTTCCCGAGCCAGGTGCACGAGAACTGGGTGCTGACGCGCGACGTGCTCGACAAGTACGCGCGTCATTACAAGACGAACGCGCCCATGCCCCAGGCGCTCGTCGACAAGGTGAAGAACGCCGAGAAGTTCAACCAGGGCTACGCGACCGTCGAGTACCTCTCCTCGGCCATCGTCGACATGCGGCTGCACACGCTGCCCGACGGCATCGTCGATCCCGACACGTTCGAGCGCGAGACGCTGGCCGACATCGGCAACCCGCCGCAGATCGCGATGCGGCATCGGTTGCCGCAGTTCAACCACCTCTTCACGTCCGACGCCTACTCGGCCGGCTACTACAGCTACCTGTGGTCGGACGTGATGGCATCCGACGCGTGGGCGGCGTTCGAGGAGGCCGGCGACCCGTGGGATCCGAAGGTCGCCGAACGGTTCGCCAGCATCATCCTCGCCACCGGGAACAGCATCGATCGCGCGGAGGCCTATCGCAAGTTCCGCGGCCGTGAACCCGACGTGAACGCCCTGCTGAAGAACCGCGGGTTCCCGACCGGCAGCGCGCCCCAGGCCGCGGCGCCCGTGCCGTGAGCGGGGTTCCTCCTGCGGGTACGGCTCTGCTGTGCCTGGCTGGTGCGGGCGCAGCCCTGCAGCAGGTCGCACCCGAGGCACGGTCCATCGGCGCCGTCCTTCGACACATCGGCCCTGACTTGCGGTAGCATCTCGCGCATCAGAGCAAAGCTGTCTGCTCGAGGAGATCGAATGATGCGAGGCGTGGCCTCTCTCGCCGCCGCCGTCCTGTGCGGCACCGTCATCACCGTGACCGGCCAGGCGCCTGCCGCGCCTGCTCCGGGCCAGCCCGCCGCGGCAGCTCAGCCAGGCGGTCAGGGCGGCCCCGGAGACCCGAACTGGCTGCCCCCCGAGCCGAAGAATCTGAAGCTGCTGCCCAAGGACATCGATCGGAAGCAGCTGCTCGACGTGATGCGCGGCTTCAACGAGGCGATGGGCGTGCGATGCGTGTACTGCCACGTCGCAGGGTCGGATCCCAGCGACTGGGAGTCGTACAACTTCGCCAGCGATCGCAAGGAGAACAAGGAAGCGACGCGCGCGATGATGAAGTACACGGACGCCGTCAACCAGAGCTTCCCCACCGAGGTCGGCGACGAACCACCGGCCGGCCAACAGCGCGTCACCTGCTACAGCTGCCATCAGGGCCAGCGACACCCGCCAACGAAGCGGCCCGAACCCAAGCCGGGCGCGCCGCAGACGCCCCCTGCTCGTCAGGGCTGACGTTCACCACACGCATCAGCGCGCGGGCCGGGCCACCGGCCCGGCGCGACCGCTATCGAAGGGTTGACAATGCGTGTTTAAACATCTATAGTGATCACATGCAGATTGACCTGCAGGGCGAACTGAAACAGACGCGGCCATTCCGGTCGCCTCTCGAAGAGGCCTTCGTGGGGCTGCAACGCACGGCAGCCGTGCTCGAGCACGCCCTCGAAACCGCGCTGAAGCCATCGGGCATCACGGCCACGCAGTACAACGTGCTGCGCATCCTCCGGGGCGCAGCAGAAACGGGCCTCTGCCGCAGCGAGATCGGCGAGCGCATGGTGCGCCGCGTCCCCGACGTCACTCGCCTGCTCGACAGGCTCGAGGAGACCGGTCTGATTGCACGAGCGCGCGGTGGCGAGGACCGCCGCTACGTGACCACGCGCATCACCCGGAACGGCCTGACGACGCTCGACTCGCTGGACGGCGTCGTGACGACGTATCTCGAGTCGTCGATGGGCCGACTGGCGCCCGAGCAACTGCGCCGGTTGAACGACATGCTCGCGGTGCTACGCCACGCGGATACTCAGGACACGCCCCGCCGAAGCGCACCGGACGACGCCCCGGTTCCGTAACCGATCCGGAATCCCGAATCCCCGACTACCGAATCCCGACTCTTCATTCCCGAAAGGAACGCAAATGACAACGACGACTGACACACAGGTGAAGACCTACACGATCGATGCGGCCCACTCCGAAGCCAACTTCCAGGTGCGTCACCTCATCACGAAGGTTCGCGGACGGTTCGCGGAGTTCGAGGGCACCATCGCGTTCGACGCGGCCGATCCACAGCGCTCGCAGGTGACCTTCACCATCCAGGCGGCCAGCATCGACACGAACCAGAAGGATCGCGACACGCACCTGCGTTCGGCCGACTTCTTCGACACGGAGAAGTTCAGCACCATCACGTTCGCCAGCACGAGCATCTCGAAGCGCAGCGACGACCAGTTCGACGTGACGGGCAACTTCACCATCCGTGACGTCACTCGCGAGATCACCCTGCCCGTGACCTTTCTCGGGAAGGCCAAGGACCCGTGGGGCAACGAGCGGATCGCGTTCGAGGCGACCTACTCGATCAACCGCAAGGACTACGGGCTCAACTGGAACGCGGCGCTCGAAACGGGCGGCTTTCTGGTCGGCGACGATGTGAAGATCGACCTGTCGGTGCAGGCGGTGCCGCAGCAGTAGCGCGGACGTCGTACCCTAGGGCGCGATGACGACAGTGGTTCGCGTCGCCGCGCTCCGCAAGCACTATGGGCGGGTCCGTGCGGTGGACGACGTGTCGTTCGAAGTCCGCGAGGGCGAGATCTTCGGGCTCATCGGCCCGAACGGCGCGGGCAAGACGACGACGCTCGAGTGCCTCGAGGGGCTGCGCGCGCCGGACTCCGGCACCATCAGCGTGCTCGGTCTCGATCCGCGGCGCGACGCCGCCAGGCTCCTGCAGCGTGTGGGCGTTCAGTTGCAGGAATCACAGCTGCAGAAGCGCATCACGGTGCGGGAGGCCATCGGGTTCTGGGCCTCCCTGTACCGTCGTCCCGTCGATGGCACGCGCCTGCTCGAACAGCTGGGGCTGCTCGAGAAGCAGCACGCGTGGTTCATGACGCTGTCTGGCGGGCAGAAACAGCGACTCTTCATCGCCCTCGCGCTCATCCACGACCCCGAAATCGTCGTGCTGGACGAGCTCACGACGGGTCTCGATCCGCAGGCCCGGCGCGCGATCTGGGATCTCGTGCGCGGGATACGCGCCCGCGGCAAGACGGTGATACTGACGACCCACCTCATGGAGGAGGCCGAGCGCCTCTGCGACCGCGTCGCCATCATCGACGCCGGCCGGGTCGTGGACATCGGCGCCCCCGCCGCGCTGGTGGCGCGCCACTGCCCGGAGCGCGCCGTGTCGATCTCGACCGACGACGGCCGGGCAGCCGACCTGCTGGGGGCGTGCGGCTCAGTGCAGCGCGTGGAGCGCGCGGGCCGTGCGCTGCTCGTGCATGGCGCCGGCGACGACCTGCTGGACGACGTCGTGCGATGCCTCGCGCAGCACCGCATCCACGCAACCGACCTGCAATCACGAAGCGCGTCCCTCGAAGACGTCTTCCTCCGACTCACCGGACACAGGGTCCGAACCTGAGGCTGCCGACGTGCGCGGACTCCTGACGCTTACCTGGCTCGAGATCAAGATCTTCCTTCGCGAGCCGCTGGGCGTGATCGGCACGATCGGACTGCCCGTGCTGCTCTTCGTGGTCCTCGGCCGCATCGGCGCGCGGGCCTCGAATCCGCGCGCCGTGCCGGCCCTGCTCGCGGGCGACCTGCCGGTGTTTGCGGCCGTCATGGTCGCCATGGGCGCCATGGTGTCGCTCGTCTCGGTCATCGCGATCTATCGCGAGGGCGGCATCCTCAAGCGGCTCCGCGCCACACCGCTGCGTTCGACGACGATCCTGCTGGCGCACGTGCTCGTGAAGCTGATCTTCACGGCGGTCTCGCTCGGCTTGCTCGTGGCGGTCGGCGTCCGCTCGTTCGGACCGGCCGGCGACGCGCCCCTGCTGTCGTTTGCCGTCGCGCTGCTCTTCACGACGCTGTGCCTGCTGTCGGTCGGCTTCGTCGTGGCCAGCGTGGTGCCGACAGCGAGGTTCGCGCAGCCACTCGCGACGCTGGTCGTCTACGCGATGCTCGGGCTCTCGGGGCTGTTCGTGGCGGTCGAGCGGATGCCCGAGCCAGCGCAGGCCGTGGCCCGCATCGTCCCACTGACGTATGCGGTGTCGCTGCTGCGGGGCGTATGGCGCGGCGAGGGCTGGCTGGCCCACGGCATGGAGATCGCCGTGCTGTCCCTGATGTTCGCGGGGCTGACCGTGGTGGCTGGACGGGTGTTTCGCTGGGAGTGAGGCCCCGCCTCGTGCGACGGGGCCGACCGACGGCAGCCTACTTCATCTCGCGAACCCAGATGTTGCGGAAACTGATGGGCTCGCTCGGGTCGCCGTGCGACTGCAGCTTGATCGGCGTCGCTCCGTGCGCCTTGTAGGTGGGCTTGCCGATGTACAGCGTCTCGCCCTGCAGTTCGAGATGGTTGTGGATCAGCACGCCGTTGTGGAACGCGGTCACGTATGCCGGCGACTTCAGCGACCCGTCGGCGTTGAACGTCGGCGCGGTCCAGACGACGTCGTACGTGTTCCACTCGCCGGGCTTGCGCATCGCGTTGACGAGCGGCATCGTCTGCTTGTAGATGCTGCCCGCCTGGCCGTTGGAGTACGTCCGGTTCTGGTAGGAGTCGAGGATCTGGAGTTCGTATCCACCGTCGCCGCCGCCGATCGAGGCGAGGAACAGGCCGCTGTTGCCCCGGCCCTGGTCCTTGCCCGTGATGTTGGCGGGGATGCGCCACTCGATGTGCAGCTGGTAGTTCGTGAAGGACCGCTTCGTCTGGATGTTGCCCGATGGCTTGTGCACCGTCATGACGCCATCGGACACCGTCCACGTCGCGGGGCCGCCTCCTTTCACGTTCACCCACTCATCGAGATTCTTGCCGTCGAACAGGGCAATGGCGTCCGATGGCGCCGCGGCATCGGTGGCGCCAGGCGTGACCACCGTCGGCTCCGGTTCCCAGACCTCCGTGTCCTTCGGGTTCGGCTTGGGGCTCGCCGGCGTTTGGCCCTGCTGCGCAGCGAGGGGAGCAACGAGCAGCATCGCCAGCAGGCACGCCGCGGGGGCAGAACATCGGTTCGTCATGGTGTGGCGCGACTATACCAAACGGGATGGCGGCCAGCGGCGGGCGCCGGAGGGCGGGCCTCCGGCCCCAGGGCGGCTTTCACTGCGGTGACGGGCGATCGTGCCGGGAGGTACGGCCGCGGACGGCATCACCGCCGCCGCTGAGCAGCGTGCCGAGCAACAACGTGGCGCCCAGTGCCACGGCGCCCGCGGCCATGGGGTGCGTCGCCGCCGTGGTGTACAGGCTGCGCCGCACGAGTCCCTCGTAGTCGCCGCGTTCACGGAGGCCGCCCCCCCTCGTGTAAAGCGCATCGCCGCTGGTGCGCGGCCGCCCGCTGTGGGTCCCGCTACTGACCATGCGACCGACGACGCGGTCGGTCAGGCGTGGAGCCCAGCCTGCCATGGCGGCGACCATCCGCGCGCCACCGCCAACGAAGAGATCCCGCACAGGCGTCTGCGCCGCGTAGAGGATGGCCTCCGCGACCGAGTCGGGCGAGTACACCGGCGGCGCGTGGGTGGGCTCGTCCTCGAGGTAGTTGCGGGCGTGTTGCGTATACGGTGTGTCTATCGGCCCCGGCTTGACGAGCGTCACCGATACGGGCGCGCCGTCCTGCTCGAGTTCCATCCGCAGCGCGTCGGTCCAGCCTTTGACCGCGTGCTTGGACGCCGAGTACGCGCCCTGCAGCGGCACGGCCTTGTCCGACACTTCGCTCCCGATGTTGATGAGGGCGCCGCCGTGCCTGACGAGGTGCTCGCACGCCACCCTCGACCCATGGATGACGCCCCAGACGTTGGTCTCGAAAAGCCGACGCATGTCGGCCACGGGTACATCGACGCACTTGCCATAGACCGAGACGCCCGCGTTGTTGACCCAGGTGTCGAACCCGCCGAACCGCTCCCGAGCCACGTCAGCGATGCGCCGGACATCTGCCTCTTCGGCGACGTCCGCCTCGACACTGACGGCATGGCACCCCTGCGCCGACAGTTCGGCGACCAGTTGCGCGAGGTCGTCCGCGCTTCGCGCCGCCAGCACGAGCCGCGTCCCCTGCCGCGCCGCCATTCGTGCCGTCGCGAGTCCGATACCGCTGGACGCGCCCGTGATGACCATCACCTGCTCCCCGACGTTCTTGAGCCGTACGTTCATCTGCCTGCTTCTCCTCGATGGTGGTGCGATTCACCGTGAGACCTGCAGGGAACGCGCCGCTTTTCAGCGGCTCGGCAACGGCACTGGTCGCCCGTGCACGTGCAGGAATGTTGACGCATGGGCTTCGATGACGGCGATCGGGGCACAATGGTGAGGGTGGCCCCTCCTCCCCTGCTCAGCTTCCTCACCGGCCAGGCCGACGCGCGCAAGACGGTCGACTCGATCGTGCCGCGCCGCACCTTTCGCGACGTCATCCTCCCGGCGGCCACGCACCGCGCCCTCTCGGAGGCGCTCGGGCAGCTCACGAGCTACGACCTGATCTTCCGGCAATGGGGGCTGGGTGAGCGTCACCCCACCGGGCTCGGGCTCACGTTCAACTTCGCCGGACCGTCAGGCACGGGCAAGACCATCTGCGCCGAAGCGTTGGCCCATGCCATCGGCCGCCGGCTGCTCGTGGTGCGCTACAGCGAACTCGAGTCCATGTGGATGGGCGAGACGCCCAAGAACGTGTCAGCGGTGTTTCGCCGCGCCCGCGAGGAGCATGCGGTGCTGTTCTTCGACGAGGCCGATGCGATAGCCTCGCGGCGCTCCACGCTGCAGGACCCGGGTGCGACGCGCGAAGCGAACGCCGTCGTCAACGTGCTCCTGCAGGAACTCGACACCTTCAACGGCGTGGTGATCTTTGCCACGAACCTCGCGTCGAATTTCGATCCCGCCTTCGAACGCCGCATCCGGACGCACGTGCTTTTCGAGATGCCCGGAGCGCCCGAGCGCGAACAAATCTGGCGTGTGCAGATCCACCCGACGCGCACGCCGCTCGCCGACGACGTGGACTTCGCGGCGCTGGCCGAACAGTTCGACGTCAGCGGCGGCAGCATCCGGAATGCCGTCTTCAAGGCAGCGCTCTCGGCGGCCGCCGAACCGGGTCCGGACGACGAGAAGCGCATCCACCAGCGACACTTCGAGCAGGGCATGCGCGACGTACTCGCGGGCACACGGGTGATGCAGCAATCGCTCTTCGACGCGCCGGGTTCCGTGGCCGCCCGCAGCGACGGCTCCGCTCCCGACGCCGCGAGCCGCGTGCTGGCCGGCATGCAGGACGTCCAGGCGTCGGTTGCACGACAGACGCTCCTCGCGCTGGTCGCGGGTGGAACGAGCCTGATCCTGGCGATCATCGCGATCGTGATGGCGGTGCTCCGATGATCCCGTGGGAAACCATCGGCGAGGCCGCCACGCCGGACGGCACGCGACTCACTCTGCGCCGCCGCGGCCATGAGTTCCTGCTCCTCGCCGACGGCCGCAGCCTGATGCCAAGCACGATCAACGGCTCCGAGCAGGCGCTGGCCACGATCGGTTGCCGCCATCTCACATCCCGTCGTGCGACGCGCGTGCTGATCGGCGGCCTCGGCATGGGGTTCACCGTGCGTGCCGCGCTGGACGTGCTCCCCCTGGACGCGACCATCGTCGTCGCCGAACTCGTGCCCGAGGTGCAGGCCTGGAACGAGGGAGTGCTCGCGCACCTTGCGGGACACCCGTTGCGGGACCCGCGCGTGCGGGTCGAGATCGGCGACGCCCTGCACGTCGTACGCACGTCACCGGAGGGATTCGACGCCATCCTGCTGGACGTCGACAACGGCCCGGCGGAGTTCGCCGCCGAGGGCAACGACGCCCTCTACAGCCGCGCCGGGCTCTACTCCATCAGGCAGGCGCTGCGTCCGGGGGGCGTGCTCGCCGTGTGGTCCGCGTGGGAGGATCGGCGGTTCGCACGACGGCTCGAGTCCCTCGGATTCGCCGTCACGCTCGAGCGCGTCCGCGGCCACGGCAAGCGTGGCGCACGGCACCTGATCTACCGCGCGCTGCCCAAGACGGGCGCCTGACAGCGTCGGCCGGTGCGGAGTTTCCCGCGAGGTCACGGCGGAACTCCCCACCCAAGCGGCGTCGCACTCCGCCTGCGCACCGCCGACCCGCCTGTGCGGGCCGATCCGGGCCGAGGCTCGGCGGCACACGAGATGCAGCGAACGGCTCAGGAGGCCTCCGATGTACCACCGCATGCGTCGATTCGACGGCCCGTGGCTGCCCGCAGTCGCGACGGTGTTCCTGGTCGCAGCGGCCGTGCACACCGCGGCGCAGTCGCCTGCTCCCAGTCGGCAGAGTCCGATGCGCGCCGCGTACATGCGCGTGCACTTCGACAAGGCACTCCAGCTGCACGATGCGGTGATGCGCGGCCACCTGGACGCCGCACGGGTCGAGGCAGCTACCCTCGCCCACGACAGCCCCACCGTGGCGATGCCACCAGGCGCCGAGGCCTTCCAGGGTCGGGTCACCCAACTGGCCCAGGGCGCGGCAACGGCGAAAACGCTGGAGGATGCGGCGCACGCCACCGCGCTGATCCTCGGAACGTGCGGACAGTGTCACCGGGCGATGAACGTGCGTGCGGCCGTCCCCATCACCCCGGAGCCGGTGGTCGGCGGACTCGTCGGACACATGCTCATGCACCAGCGTGGCACCGACGCCCTCGTCGAGGGGCTCGTGGGGCCGTCCAACGCGTCGTGGGAGGAAGGAGTGAGGATGCTCGCCGGACAGTCGTTCGATCTCGCCGACGCACCGCGGCGCTTGCGGACGCAGATGACCCGCGCGGAGGCGCAGCTCGCGGAGCTCGTCGGGCGTGCCGCCCAGGCCGACCGCACCCGCGATCGCGAAGCTGAGTACGGCCGCATGCTGGCCACGTGCGGCGCCTGCCACGGCAGCGCAGCCACACACGCCGGGCCCGGCCGACATTAGGCCCTCAGTACAACAGCCGCGCCTTGATCGTGCCGTCGAGCGCCGCCAGCTCGCGGCGCAGCGCGGGCGTGTCGGCATCCGGTTCCGCGTCCACGTCGATCACCACGTAGCCGATGCGCGGATTGGTCTGCAGGTACTGCGCGGCGACGTTCACCCGATGGCCGGAAAAGACGTCGTTGACCCGTGACAGCATGCCGGGCCGGTTGTGGTGGATGTGGAGGAGCCGGTGCTTCCCGGGATGGCCGGGCAGCGCCACCTCCGGGAAATTCACGGCCGACAGCGTCGACCCGTTGTTGCTGTAGGTCAGGAGCTTCTCTGCGACTTCGACGCCGATCGCTTCCTGCGCCTCCGCGGTGCTGCCGCCGATGTGCGGCGTGAGGATCACGTTGTCGAGGCCACGCAGCGGCGAGAGGAATTCCTGCGTGTTCGACTCGGGCTCCTGAGGAAACACGTCGAGCGCGGCCCCGCCGAGATGCCCTTCGCCGAGCGCTGCCGCCAGCGCATCCACGTCCACCACGGTCCCGCGGGAGGCGTTGATCAGGTGCGCGCCCGGCTTCATCAGCCGCAACTGCTGCGCCGAAATCATCCCCTGCGTCTGCGGCGTCTCGGGCACGTGCAGGGTCACCACATCGGCGCTTCCGAGCAGCGACTCGAGCGACCGCAACGCCGTCGCGTTGCCGAGCGCCAGCTTGGTGACGATGTCGTAGAACACGACCCGCATGCCGAGCGCCTCGGCAAGCACGCCGACCTGCGTGCCGATGTGGCCGTATCCGACGATGCCGAGCGTCTTGCCACGCACTTCGAAGGAGCCCGCCGGAGACTTGTCCCACTCGCCGCGGTGCGCGCGCGCATTGCGGCGCGGCACGCCACGCAGCAGCATGACGATCTCGGCGACCACGAGCTCCGCCACGCTACGGGTGTTGGAGAACGGCGCATTGAAGACCGGCAGACCAAGCCGCTCGGCGGCGGCAAGCTCGACCTGGTTGGTGCCGATGCAGAACGCGCCGATGGCCATCAGCTTCGGCGCCGCGGCGAGCACGTCGGCGGTCAGTTGCGTGCGCGAACGGATGCCCAGGATGTGCGCGTCGGCAATCGCCTGCTTCAGCGCGGGTCCGTCGAGGGCGCGTTCGTGCTGGTGAACGTTGGTGTACCCGTCCGCGCGCAGCGCCTCGACCGCGCTCAGGTGGACGTTCTCCAGCAGCACCACCTTGATCAGGGACTTGTCGAACGAAGTCTGCGAGGACGCGGGCGCCACAGCCATCCGGAGATCGTCGCTTGCCGTGGCAGGCCTTGTCAAAATGGCGCGTATGACACGAACGCGAACCGCGTGCCGTCCGGCGACCACGACGGCACGTTGATCGTGCCCTGGCCACCGAACAGCGGGAACAGCACGCGCGGACGGGCCTCCGGGTCCTCGAGCGACAGGATCCTGAGCACCACGTCCTTGTGAGGCGGATGGCCGTCCACGGTGGCGTCGAACGACACCCACACCAGCCACTTGCCGTCCGGCGAGGGATGGGGGAACCAGTCGGCGTACGCCGTGTCGAAGGTCACCTGCTCCTGGCCGCTGCCGTCGGGCCGCATCCGCCAGATGCGCATCGTGCCGGTCCGGACCGAGTTGAAGTAGATCCAGCGGCCGTCGGGCGTGTAGTCCGGGCCGTCGTCAAGGCCGGCTGCCGTCGTGAGACGCGTCTCGGGACCGCCATCGACGGACATCGTGTAGATGTCGAAGTCGTCGCCGCGACGGCCGACGTAGGCGAGGGTCCGGC
>JAEZCY010000144.1 GCA_023429845.1 Acidobacteriota bacterium | reverse complement strand
ACGACGGCCTGCGCAGCGCGCACCTTCCGGGCGGCCTCCTCCGCGGCCGCTTCGGCTTCCGCGAGGACGTCCCGGGCGGCCGCAAGGGCGCGTTCCAGTTCCTGCACGCGCTCGGCGGCGTCGCGTTCGCGAGACTGAACGTCGCTGAGGCGCGCCTCGGACTCGGCAATCCGCGGGTCGGGTGGGGGCGCTTCCTCGGCAGCGTCGGTCGGGCGCGTTCCCCGGGCAACCACCTCGAACCTGCGCACCGGCGGCGGTGCCGACGCGGGCAGGATCAATCCGGCAAACGCTGCGAGCCCCGGAAGTTCGACGTCGGTGGTGAGGTGCCCGTGCGCGAGCCGTGCTTCCGCGCCGTGGGCCGCGAGTGCCTCGAAGGAGGCCCGTATCTGGGCTCGAATGGCGTCGCTCGTCGGCTGTCCGTCTTCGGCCGCGATGCGCTCGGCGTTGTTCACCGCGGCCGCGACCGCGGCGTCGCGCGCCTGCAGCGTTTCGGCGAGATCGGAGTCGTCACCCAGGAGCCGCGCCTGCTGCGCCGCGCGCGCGGCCGTGCCCGTGTCGAGGACGGCGTCGTATGCGTCGCGCACGCGCCAGAACACCTGGTTGACGAGGAAGGCGGCCCGTGACGGCTTCGTTGCGGATGCGATCCGGCCCGCCACGTCCTTGTGGCCCGTGCGCTTCAACTGGCTGACGAGCGCGGCGCGCCGCGAGACGAATTCCTGGAACGGGGCCTGGTAGAGAGAGGCCAGCGCCGCCGTCGAATCCACGATGGCGGGATCGTCTTGCCCACGGAACGCCATCAGCAGAGCGTCAGCCCCTCGGCACGCAGCCAGGCGCGCGAGGCCGCGAAATCAGGACACACGGCGGCGACATGTGCCCAGAACCGCGGTGAGTGATTGGGCTCGCGCAGGTGCATCAGCTCGTGCAGCAGCACGTACTCGCACACCGCGGTCGGCATCTGCAACAGACGCCAGTTCAGGGCGATGTCGCCCTCACGCGAGCAGGAGCCCCATCGCGACCGCTGGCTGCGCACCGTCACACGCCGCACCTCGAGCGCGTGCTGCTCTGCGAGCTCGCGCAGGCGGGCCGGCAGTTCGGTCGCCGCGCAGGCTCGCATGAGCGGTTCCAGCACGGGCCGGTAGTCGTCGCGCGGCGTCGTCGTCCGGACGAGGTCTCCGCAACGTACGACGGCCTGGTCGCCGCTCACGGTCACGTCGAGCACGCGCGGCTCGCCACGCCACCAGACGGACTGGCCGGCACGCCACCGCGTCTCGCGTCGGCTGTGCTCGATCTCCTGGCGTCGATCGGCGATCCAGCGGGTGCGGGTACGCACGAATGCCTCGGCCTCGCGACGCGACCCGTTGCGCGGGATCGTCACCCGCACCGTCGTGTCGGGCAGCACGCGCAGGATGTAGCGACGCGCCCGTCCATTGCGGACGAACGTCATCGCCGCCGACTGGGGTGGCGGTTGGTCATGCGGCGTCGCAGACGCGCCCACGACGGCGTCGCTGCATTCCCGCCACGGCAGCAACAGCTGCGCCAGCCCCTTCACACTTGCTCCTTCAACAGGGATGCCACCAGCTCCTGCGCGCGCGTGAACAGGCCGCGCTGCTGCCATCGTTGGCGATCGACCGGCTGGCTTGCCGCGAGATCGTCCTCGAAGACGGCCGTCATCTGCCTGACGAACTCGGTGTCGCACACGCACACGCTCGTCTCTTCGTTGTGAGCAAACGATCGGTTGTCGAAATTGCTCGTCCCCACGGTACACCAGCAGCCGTCCACGAGCATGACCTTCTGATGAAGCATCGACTGGTGGTACTCGTACAGCTTCACGCCACCGTCCATCAACGCGCCGTAGAGCCTGCGACTGTTCTGTCGCGCCAGCCAGTTGTCGGTGCGGCGGCCCGTCACGAGGACGCGCACCTGCACGCCACGCGCCACGGCCTCGATGAGCGTGTCGATGGCCGTTTCGTCGGGCACGAAGTACGGGTTGGCGATGTCCACGCGGCGCCGCGACGAGACGATGGCAAGGTAGTACATCAGCCGGGCAGACGAGGCGCCTGCGTCCGGGGAGCTGTGGATCACCTGCAGGTCGAGTGACCCTGCCTCGGCGATCGTCGGGAAGAACGCCTCGCCCTGCACCACCTCCCCGGTCATGCGCAGCCAGTTCTGCGCGAACCCGGCCAGCAAACCGGCCACCGCGGGCCCTTCGATCCGGTACATCATGTCGCGCCACTCGTCGGGCGGCGTGGCGTTGCCCCGCCAGTGGTCTGCGATGCCGGCGCCTCCCGTGAAGCCGATGCGACCGTCCACGACGAGTGTCTTGCGATGGGTGCGGTTGTTGAAGCGGCCGACCGTGTACCAGCGGATCGGCGTGTACCAGGCGACCTCGCACCCCGCATCGGCCAGACTGCGGTAGAGACCGTCGCCCAGATTGGCGGAGCCGACGGCGTCCAGCAGGACCTTCACGCGCACACCGGCCTGCGCGCGCTCGACCAGCGCATCCCGGAACTCGTCACCCGTGGTCCCCGGCCAGAAGATGTACTGCTCGATGCACACGGACGCGCGCGCGCCGCGGATTGCCTCGAGCATCGCCGGGTAGAAGCGGTCGCCGTTGTTCAGGATGTCCACGCGGTTGCCGGGCGTGAACGGCACGCCGGTGATGCCGGCAATGGAGTCGAGGAAGGCCCGCGACCCTGCCGGGTCGCTGTGATCGAGCCCGAGTCGCGGTGGCTGTTCCGCCGGCCGCAGCAGGTAGCTGACCATGGCCAGCGCCAGCATCCCGGTCGCCCAGTAGTAGCGATCCTGGATCAGGAACCAGGCGGCAAGCGCCGCCCAGGGTTGCCAGAGCCAGATGACGCGACGGATGCGCGTGCTGAGCCACGGTGCGCCTCGTTCACGGCGCTGCTCCTGCAGGGCGCGCCAGCGACGCGGAACCGGGCGCTGACGGAACCGATGCGGCTGGCTCCTCGGTCGTGGGGGCGAATGCGGGGAGTGGGGCGGCATCGGGGCAACCGTCAGCGGCTTGTGTATCATCCCCGCGTGTTCACGATCAACGCCATCCATACGCTGGCTTTCGCGGGCGTCGTGCTCTTTGCCGGCTACGCGATCCGTCAGCGCATCGGCTGGCTCGCCCGGCTGAACATCCCGGCGCCGGTGGTCGGCGGCCTGCTCGTATCGATCGTGATGACGGTCGGACACCTGCGCGGCCAGGAACCATTCGTCTTCGACGACATGCTGCGCAACCCGCTGATGATTGCCTTCTTCACCAGCGTCGGCTTCGGAGCGAGCTTCGGGCTCCTCAAGCGCGGCGGACCACAGGTGGTGCTCTTCCTCGCTGCGTCGTCGATCTTCACCGTGCTGCAGAACGTGATTGGCGTGTTCGCAGCCAAGCTCCTCGGGCAGCCACCGCTGTTCGGCGTGCTCGCCGGATCGGTGACCCTCGCCGGCGGACCCGCGACCGGCCTGGCCTTCGCGCCGCTCTTCGAACAGGCCGGAGTTGCCGGGGCAGAGACCGTCGCCGTGGCCGCAGCGATGGCCGGGATCGTGGCCGGCGGTCTGCTCGGCGGGCCCGTCGGCACATGGCTCGTCGAGCGACGGCTGCACCGCGCGTCGATCGTCCGCGACGTGACGGGCGCGCCACCGGTGGCGCAGCCCGTCGTCGAGGCGGAGTTGCCCGGCACGAGCCGAGCGCCCGTCGGTGAGGATCGCGAGGCCTATGCCCTGATGAAGGCGACGGCACTCCTCCTCTTCGCCATGTGGGTCGGCTCGGGCATCAGTGCGTGGCTGACGGCGCAGAACGTGGTGCTGCCGGCCTACATCGGCGCGATGTTCGTGGCCATCGTGCTTCGCAACCTCGATGAAGCGACCGGCTGGCTCGGGATCTCGCAGGGCATCATCGATGACCTCGGCACCGTGGCCCTCGCCTTCTTCCTGGTGATCGCCTTGATGACCCTGAAGCTGTGGCAGTTGGCCGGGCTCGCCTTGCCGCTGGCCGCGCTGTTGATCGTACAGGTGCTGTTTGTGGCGATCGTCGCGCCGCCGATCATCTTCCGCCTGATGGGCCGCGACTACGATGCTGCCGTGATGTCCAGCGGCTTCATCGGTTTCATGCTCGGCACGACGGCCAACGCGATGGCCAACATGGAGGCGCTCGCCGAGCGCTACGGCGTGGCGCCGCGCGCGTTCCTCGTGGTGCCGATGGTGGGCGCCTTCTTCATCGACGTGGTCAACAACGCGGTGATCACCGCGTTCCTCAACGTGTACAGGTGAAAGCAGGCGGCCATCGGCATGCGTCCGTCGGCCGTCGTTCGGAGGCGCGTGTCGAAGGCCGAAGGCCGAACGACCAAGGCCGACCGGCTCTCAATTCCCCCGGGGCATCGCTTGCGCCGGCGGCAACTGCGCCAGGCGGCGCTTCATCGCCGTGAATGCTTCGCTGGTGCGGCGCCCGCCGCCCCCGCTCTGCGCCACGAGTTGCTCGAGTTCGCGCACCCGGCTGGCAGGGGCCGGGTGGGTGGACAGGAACTCCGCAGCACCGCCGGAGCGCCCTGACTGCTGCGCGAGCACCTGCATGAACTCCAGCATGCCGCGCGTGTCGAAGCCGGCTCGCTGCATGATGCGCACGCCTTCCTCATCGGCCTCGCGCTCATCGTCGCGCGAGAACTTGAGCATGAAGGAGTTGGCCGTTACTCCGGCGGCGATGCGCGCCGCCGCCGCGCCCGCGCCGCCGTCGTTCCCCAGCACGGCGCCGAGCAGACCGAGCAGGCCGTTGGCCACGGTGCCCTTCGTGATCTGCTGGGCCGAGTGCCGTTGCGCTACGTGCGCGATCTCGTGCGCCATCACGCCGGCGACCTGCGCCTCGTTGCCGGCCTCGACCAGGATGCCGCGGTTGATCCAGACCGGACCGCCCGGAAGCGCGAACGCGTTCAGCTCGCGATAGTCGGCCGTCGAGAAGCTGTAGGGGTACTCTGCGCCAGACGCATGCACCGCCAGCTGCTTGCCGAGCGCTGCGACGTACCCACGCACCTGCGCGTCGGGCACCTGAGGCGTCTGCTTCCGGATTTCCTCCTGCGCCTGCTGCCCGATGGCGATCTCGTCGCGCACCGACACGAGTTGGAAGGCCGCGACACTCGCCGACCCGATCGCCATGGTGAGGGTCAGGGCGCCGGTGTGTCTCGTCCAGGACGTGAGCCGGTTCATGCCCCTTGCATTTTGCAAACTCATTGCCATCGCCTCGCCTGCCTCCTGTCCCTCGAACGCCGGCCAACCGCCAGATGCACGTCGGAAGCGTCCGGTGCGGTTGACGCTGCGTAATCAGTAGGATACAAACCCGGGGTGACGGAACCAGAACGCCCGGGTGACGTGCCCTCGGGAAACCCCACACCAGAGGAGATCAGCGCCCGTCTCGAGGCCCTGCTCAAGCGCACGCACGCGATGCGTGCAGAGAAAGCCGCCGCCCCCGCGTCGGCCGGAATGACCTGGCCTCCACCCGAACGAGAACTGAAAAGCTACGACGTCGTCGACGTGGCGGCAACGGATCGGTCGTCGCCGACGGGTCCTCAGGTCTCCGCAGTGGGCGTCTCGGCGCAGGCGGCCCACGTCGAGGGTTCGCCTGACTTCTCGCGGCCAGGCTGGAGCGAGCTTCGACTGCGCCAGGGCGCACAGGACGCACCAACCGCCGGCAGGTGGTTGCCGATGGCTCTGGTGGTGCTGCTGGCGGCCACGCTCGGACAGGCCGCGTACATCTGGTACCTCCAGCAGGATCGGCCGGGCGCCGCGTCCGCGACGGGTCACCTCCGCGTGGACGGCCCTGAGGGAGCCCAGGTGCGGGTCGACGGCGCCCGCATCGGCACCGCCCCGCTGGCGCATGCTCTCTCGCCTGGCGACTATCAGGTGCAGATCGGCGCCGATGCCGCGGCGCATCCGGTGACCATCGAAGGCTCGAGCACGGTCGTACTCCTGCCGCTCGGCACCATGGCGCCCGATGCCGCTGCCGATGACGCGCCGACGTCGGCCATCACGCCCACGTCTGCGGCCCCACCGGGCTCACCGCAGCGGACCGCCACACCGGTGCAGGGGCAACCGGCGCCGACGGCGAGCCCGCTCGCCCCAGCCCCCGCGGCGGGCAATGCCGGCATCTCCGCCACGCGCGGAGGCGTCGTCATCCAGAGCACGCCGTCTGGCCTTCCCGTCACGATGGAGGGACGGGAGCGCGGCGTCACGCCCGTGACCATCGGCCAACTCCGGCCGGGACGACACGACGTGCTCGTCGGCGGACTGGCGCGGAAGGTGGACATCACCGCCAACCAGCTGACGACGCTGCACGTCACGACGCCGTAACCGGCCGTCGATGATGCACCCTCGCCGCCTGCTCCGCTGGGCACTCGTCGGCGCGATCGTCGCCACCGTCCTCGCATACGCCACGATCGTCGCGTGGTTCATGGCCAGCGAAGAGGCGCTCGTCTTCAAGACCAGCCGCACGCAGCACCCGGTGCCTTCCGACGTGGCGTCGCGCCTCGAACAGGTCTCGGGCGTGGCGGCTGGCGACGCCCCTGCGCTGCTGTGGGTGATGCGACACGAGGACGCGTCCGCACCGTGGGTCATCTTCCTGCACGGCAACGGTGCGAACGTAAGCACTCCCGCAAACGTCACCCGGTATCGCCAACTGCACGACCTCGGCCTCAGTGTGCTGGCCCCCGAATACCCCGGCTTCGGGGCGCTGGGGGGCACCGCGTCCGAAGCGAAGGCCGCCGCCGCGGCGCGCGCTGCGTGGGATTGGGTCCGCGGTGCCGGCGTGCCCGCCGACCGTGTCGCGGTGTATGGCTGGTCGCTCGGGTCGGGCGTCGCCACGCATCTGGCGAGTGCCGTCGACGAACGGGCGCTGATCCTCGAGGGGGGCTTCACGGGCGTGGACGACCGGGCGCGCGAACTGTACCCGTGGCTGCCGATCCGGCTGATGATCCGCAATCCGTTCGCCTCGCGCGATCGCATCGCGCACGTCGGCAGCGCGCTGCTCCTGCTGCACGCACGAGACGACGAGATCATCCCGTTCGCGCATGGTGAACGGTTGCTGCAGGCGGCGCGCGAGCCCAAGCGCCTCGTCGCGTTGTCGGGCGGCCACGTCCGTCCGAACGAGGTGAACGAACCGACCTACACCGGTGCGCTCCGCCAGTTCTTCGACGACGTCTTCGACCAACGCTGACGCGGGGCCGGACCGCGGCGAACCGGGCCGGACTCAACGCGTGCCGAGATCGGCCGGTTCCACGTGGACGAGCACGTCACTGACCGCGCGCACGTCCTCCCGTATCCGCTCCCGCACTCGCGTCGCGATGGCGTGCCCCTCGTCCACCGAGATCCATCCGTCGACCTCCAGATGCAAATCGACGTGGTACTGCAGGCCGGTCTTGCGACCGAGCAGCTTCTCCACGCCGCGGACGCCATCCACTGCGCACGCGACCACGCGCACGTCGTCGAGAAGCGTATCGGGAGGCATCGTGTCGAGCAGGTCCTGGGAGGTGGACCGCACCACTCCGAGCCCGGCGACGATGACGAAGACGCCCACGAGCAGCGCGCCGACACGATCGGCGGCGCGGAACGTGTCGGCATCGTAGAGGGTCAGGCCGAGCGCCACGATCGCCGCCAGCGACGAGAGGACGTCGACGCTGTCGTTCCAGGCGTCCGCGAGGAGCGCCTGGCTCCCCGTGCGGCGGCTCACGCGGACCTTGAAGAACATCAACGCGCCCTTGGCGGTCAGCGCGACGGCGAGGGGCCACAGCGTGTACGCCGCCGGGACGGGATGGACCGCCGCCATGTCGCGGACGGCGTGGATGGCAATCGACGCACCGATGACGAACAGCGCCAGGCCGATCAGCAGGCCGGTGAGCGTCTCGGCCCGCCCGTGGCCATAGGGATGGTTGCTGTCGGGAGGCCGCGAAGCGAACCAGAACCCGGCCAGCACGGCGAGCGAGGCCACGACGTCGGCCGCGAACTCGATCCCGGCGGCGACGACCGTCAGGGACTGCCCGGTGCGCCCGACGATGAGCGCAGCGGCAGCGAGGCAGGTGTTCACGCCGACGCTGACCGCGGCGAGGCGCTGCCCGGCGCGCCAGTCGTCGGCCGCGGGCTGGGGCGCCGTCGTCGCTCCCGTGGCGTCCACCTGCGCTAGAAGAAGGCGCGGCCGTGCCAGGTCGCGTGAGCCGGGGCTTCCCACCGTCCGGCTCTGAGTGCGCCGGTCGTCGTGACGGTGCCGTCGAACACGGTGGTGTCGGGCGTGACCTCGCCTCGCGACACGGCATCCGCGAATACCTCGCGAGACACCCGACGCACGGCGTCCGCATCACGATAGAAGACCGAGGCGTGATCGACGAGTTCCGCGCCGAGCTGGCGCCCCAGCGCCTTCATGGTGCGCACGAGGCTGTCTACCGAGCAGCCGGACACGCCGGCCGCCTCCTCATCCACACCGATGAGAAGGAACTGGTCGTACCTGAGGTCGCGAGCGCAGTCGAGCGGCACCCGGTGCGCGTGCCATTCGTCGAGGAAGCGGTCGACCTCGCCGAGCACGGCGCCCTGCTAGCTGGGGGTGTGGGGAAGGGACGCGGCAAA
>JAEZCY010000053.1 GCA_023429845.1 Acidobacteriota bacterium | reverse complement strand
ACGTCGTAGACTCGCCCATGACCGACCTCCCATCGCTTGGCGGCTCTGCGCCGCGGGCTCTTTCCGGAACCTCAGCGTAACCCGCGCACTCGCGTCGCGGGGGTCGGTCCTCCATAAGCGTCTACGTACACCGCGTGCCGCTACTCTCGGCGGCCCGCCACTTCGCGCGCCGCCAGGTACCACCGCAGGAGGCGAGCCCAGCGCGGGTGATGCTTGCGGTAGAAGGCCACCTGACTGTCGCGATACCGGCGGCTGGTGACGGCCGGCGCCGATGCCCGAGACCGACCGCGCAGGTGGACCACCTCGACGTCCGGCGCGAACAGGATGTGATGGCCGGCCTGCCGCAGCGCCGCACAGAAGTCCACGTCCTCGCAGTACATGAAGTACCGCTCGTCGAGGAGGCCGACGGCTTCCGCCGCGGTGCGGCGGACGAGCAGGCAGGCGCCGCTCACCCAATCCACGTACTGGCTGCGCGCCATGTCGGCGCGGATGCGTGCGCGAATCGGCGCGGGGCCTCGCGACAGCAGCTTGGCGCGAATCTTCTGTCGCGGCTCGGATAGCGGCGAGATCATCCGGCCGTACGACAGTTCCTGGCGACCCTCGCCGTCCACGAGCCGCGGGCCGACTGCTGCCGCCCGGGTGTCCCGCTCGAGCGCTGCACAGAGCGCCTCGAGCTGGCCCTCGCCGACGAGCGTGTCGCTGTTGAGCAGCAGCACGAACGTGCCGCTCGTCGCCCTGATGCCCACGTTGTTGGCCGCGGCGAATCCCATGTTCTCGGCCAGTCGCTCGAGACGGAGGCCGGGCCACCGCCTGCTGATGCTGTCTGCCGTTCCGTCGACGGAGGCGTTGTCCACGACCACGACGTCCCACTCGCGCCCGGGCGGGTGGGCGTGCACCGACTCCAGGCACGCCAGCGCATCGTCGCGCGCGTTGAAGGTGACGATGACGATCGACAGCGAGGCTCTCACCGGCGCGCTCCAGCGGCGGTGACGATGGCGTCCCACGTGGCGCGGGCGGTCTGCTGCCACCGGTAGCGCCCCACGGCCGCGTCGCCCGCGGCGATCTGTGCCGCGCGACGGTCCGGGTCTCGCAGCAGCTCGGTGATGGCGTCGCCCACCGCCTGCGGATCGCCGAGGCCTACGAGGCGCGCGCCGTTGCCGTACACCTCGCGCGCGACCGAGGTGTCGAGCACGATCGTGGGCAACCGGTGACGCATGGCCTCGAGGGGCGTCAGCCCGAAGCCCTCGTACTCCGACAGGAACGCGAAGACGCCAGCCTCCGCGTAGGCGGCCTCCAGGGCCGTCTCGGTGACGTAATCGTGCAGATGCAACGCCTCGTCCATGCCACGGCTGCGCGCGAGCGCGCGCAGGTCCTGACGGGTAGCCGTGCGGTTCTCGCCGATGACGACGAGGCGCACGTCGGGCACGTGCCGGCGCGCCAGGGCGACACCCTCGATGAGCAAGGGCAGATGCCGCCGCTCGAAGACCGACCCCACGTAGAGAACGGTGTTCGGCAGGCCAGTCCCGCCACCGGCTGATGGCCGAGCGACCGGGGCGTCGTGGCCGGCAGGCCGACGGGCGTCGTGATAGTCCACGGCCAGCGGGATGACCCGGATGTGCTCGGCGGGCACCCCCTGGAACTGCTGGATCTCCGCCTTCGAGAACGCCGACATCGTCAGCACCGTGTGTGCGCGGCGCGCCGACCACCGCGCGAACTTGCGCATGCGGAGGCCGTGGCGCCAGGGGAACCATTCCGGGTGGGCGGCAAAGGATACGTCGTGCATCACCACCACGCTGGGCGGCTCGAGGCGAAGGGGAGCGGTGTAGGCGGGAGCGAAGAAGACGTCGAGGCGAGCGCGCAACGCCGCCCCCGCCAGGTGGTGCTGTTCCCAGAACGCGCCGCCGCGCCCAGGCACGTGCTGCCACGTCAGGGTTGCGCCGCGGTGGCCCAGCGGAACCCAGCGGTCAGCCAGTCGTGCCTCGGGGGTGAAGAGCATCAGCTCTGCCCCGCGGCAGGCCGGGTCGTCCTGCCAGCGAACCAGCACCTCGCGCAGGTATCGACCCACGCCGGTCGGCCGTCCTCCGAGTTCGCGCACGTCCACGCCCACGCGGATCATCGTCGTCCCCGTCGTGCTGACGCGTCGCGATAGGCGTCCCACAAACGCCTCGCCGAGGCCGTCCAGGAGAATCGCCGTGCCTGTCCGGGGCCGCGCAGCGCGAGGGCGCCGAGCGTTGCCGGGTCGCCGAGCAGCGTCCCGATCACGTCAGCCATGGCTTGCGGGTCGTCCGGGTCCAGATAGGCCGCAGCCTCTCCACACACCTCCGGGAGGGCGCCGCGCCGCGAGACCGCGACCGGCACGCCCAGCGTCATCGCTTCGACGGCAGGGATGCCGAAGCCCTCGTCCAACGATGGCAGTACGAGGAGGCGGGCGGCCTCGTAGAAGGCGCGCCGATCGGCTTCCTCGACGTAGCCGACATAGCGGGCCACGCCGGCAAGGGGCGGTCGCTGCAACCGGGCCAGCAGGGGCGCTGCGGACGCGGGCGCGCCGCCGGCGAGCAGCAGCGGCACGCGCAGGCCGTTGGCGAGAAGCCGTTCCCAGGCGTCGAGGAGACGACTGATGTTCTTGCGGGGCTCGAGCGTGCCGACGCAGATCGCCGGCCCGTCAGGCGGTGCCACCGCGCGCGGCGCCCAGTCAGGGGCTCCGTTGTGGCAGGTGACGATCTTCGCGGGATCGACGTCCAGCCGCGCAGCGACCTGAGCGGCCACCGTGTGGGACACGGTCACCACCAGGTCGGCCCGGCGCGCGTGCGATGCGACCCGGGCGGGGTAGTCGCGCCTGATCTCCGCGGCAGTGGCCTCCGGATGGTCGAGGAAGAACAGGTCGTGAATCGTTACCACCTGCGTCGCCGCGCCGGAGGGCAGCAGCAGCGGCGTGGGCGAGTGAACGACGTCGGCGGCACCGGCGAGCCACTCGACGGGCGGCCATTCCAGCCGGTGCCAGGCCCAGTTGAGCGCCGCAACGGGCCATCGACTGTCGCGACCCTCGACGCCCGGAGCGGGGGCCTGCAGTCGGTCCTTCCAGCTGCTCGAGAACACGGCGACGCGAGAGCCCGCCGGGGCCGTGTCGGCGAGAGCCAGCGCGGTGCGATGGATGTACTCGCCGACGCCGGTGCGGGCCCGCAGCGCGGGGCGGTAGTCGAGCAGCACCTTCACGGGAACGTATGCTAGCGTAAGGCGTTCGGCCGTTTGCCGCGCGGGGCACAGTGCGGTGGCCGTGAACGGCACGGCGGCTCGACGAGTCGATCAGGGTGAATGTGACCGGGGCCCCCCGGCACCGGAGGAACTTCGCGTGAAGATTGCGGTCGTGGGGACGGGCTACGTCGGCCTGGTGGTCGGGGCCTGCTTTGCAGAGAACGGCAATGACGTCATCTGCGTCGACAAGGACGAGGCCAAGGTCCGGGCGCTCCGACGCGGCAAGATCCCCATCTACGAGCCGGGTCTCGAGGAGATCGTCAAGCGCAACACTGCCGAGAAGCGGCTGTCGTTCACCACGGCGCTGCCCGGCGCGGTGAAGGCGTCCGACATCATCTTCATCGCGGTTGGCACGCCCGAGGCCGAAGACGGCTCGGCCGACCTCAAGCACGTCCTGGGTGTGGCTGCAGACGTCGCCCGCGCCATGGATGGCTACAAGGTCATCGTCGACAAGAGCACGGTGCCCGTGGGGACGTCCGAGAAGGTGCGCGAGGCGATGCGCAAGGAGACCCGGCACGAGTTCAGTGTGGTCAGCAACCCCGAGTTCCTGAAGCAGGGCGCGGCGGTCGACGACTTCCTGAAGCCCGATCGCGTCGTCATCGGCGCGGAGGACGAGCGGGCCGCCAGACTCATGACGGAGTTGTACGCGCCGTTCACGCGCACGGGCGCCCCGATCATGGTGATGGACTGCGCGAGCGCCGAGCTCTGCAAGTACGCCGCGAACGCGATGCTCGCCACGCGCATCTCGTTCATGAACGAGGTGGCCAGGGTGTGCGAGCTGTATGGCGCCAACGTGGATCAGGTGCGTCGCGCCGTGGCCTCCGACAACCGCATCGGGCCGTCGTTCCTCTTCCCGGGCGTCGGCTATGGCGGCAGCTGCTTTCCCAAGGACGTGAAGGCCATCCTGAAGTTCTCGAGCGACAAGGGCTACGACTTCCGGATCCTCGAGGCGGTGGAGCAGGTGAACGCGCAGCAGAAGAAGAAGCTGCTGCAGATGATGAAGGAACGCCTGCGGACCCTGCGCGGCAAGACCATCGGCGTGTGGGGGCTCGCATTCAAGCCGCGCACCGACGACATGCGCGAGGCGCCGGCGATCACGATCATCGAGGGGCTGCTGAAGGCAGGCGCCACCGTGCAGGCGTACGACCCTGAGGCCCGAGAGACCGCAAGGCGCATCTTCGGTGACCGCATCACGTACTGCACCAACGCTTACGACGCGTTGAAGGACGCCGACGCGCTGGCGCTGGTCACCGAGTGGAACGAGTTCCGCGAGCCGGATTTCGCCCGCATGAAGAAGCGCATGAAGTCGCCGGTGATTTTCGACGGCCGCAACATCTACAAGCCCGAGGCGATCCAGGCGCAGGGGTTCACCTACTACTCGATCGGACGGTAGACATGGCGGTGCTCGTCACCGGCGGAGCCGGGTACATCGGCAGCCACTCCGTGAAAGCGCTGCTCGCCGCGGGACGCCGGGTCGTGGTCCTGGACGACTTCTCGGCGGGACATCGCCGCGCCTGCGAGGCGCTGCAGTCGGTGGCAGGGCCCGGCCAGTTGACGGTGGTCGAGGCCGGCATCGGCGAGACCGCGACCGTGGAGGCGACGTGCCGCGAGCACGGCGTGGACGCGGCGATGCATTTCGCGGCCTGGCTGTCGGTGGGCGATTCGGTGACCGACCCGGCGGGTTACTACCGCAACAACGTCACCGGGTCGATCGGGCTGCTCGACGGCCTCTGCCGCGCCGGTGTGACCCGGCTCATCTTCTCGTCCACGTGCGCCACGTACGGAGAGCCGCAGCGTGTGCCGCTCGACGAGACGCACCCGCAGCAGCCGATCAACGCGTATGGCGAGACGAAGCTCGCCGTCGAGCGGGCGCTGCCACATTTCGAGACGGCCTACGGCCTCAAGAGCGTGGCGCTGCGCTATTTCAACGCGGCCGGGGCCGACCCGGACGGGCTGCTCGGCGAGGATCACGATCCCGAGATCCACATCATTCCCCGGGCGATCTTCGCGGCGCGTGGTGACGGCGAGCTGAAAGTGTTCGGCGACGACTACCCGACGCCCGACGGCACCTGCCTGCGTGATTACATCCATGTCGCCGACCTGGCCGACGCGCACGTCCGGGCGCTGCAGTCCCTGGAGCAGGGTGGCGCCTCGGCTCGCTTCAACGTCGGCACGGGCACCCCGCACTCGGTGAAGGCCGTCATCGACGCCGTCGGGCGGGTGGCGGGCAGGCCCGTGCCGTATACCGTGGGGCCGCGTCGCCCGGGCGACCCCTCGAGTCTCTATGCCGCCAACGCGGCCATCCGGTCAGCCTTCGGCTGGACGCCCAGGTACGCCGACCTGGACGCCATCGTCGGCACCGCATGGCGCTGGCACGACGCGCACCCCAATGGTTACGGCGACTGAGGGCCGATAACCACACCGAGTGACTGTTCTCCTTCGGCTGCTCCGGTATGCCGCGCCCTATCGCGGCCGGCTCGCTGCCGCGTTCGCGGCGATGGTGGCGTACGCCGCCGCATCGGCCGGCGTCGTGTACCTGATCAAGCCGATCTTCGACCAGGCCCTGGGGAACCAGGCGCAGTTGCCGACCATCGCGCTGGCGATCGTCGGTGTGTACCTGGTCAAGGGCCTCGGCGCCTACCTGTCGGCGTACCTGATGACCGACGTGGGGCAGCGCGTGGTGCGCGACATCCGCAATCGGATGTTCGGGCACGTGCTCGGCCAATCGGCGGCGTTCTTCTCGCGGCGCTCCACCGGCCAGCTCCTCTCGCGCGTCAACAACGACGTCAATCAGGTGCAGCAGGTCGTCTCGCAGACCATCGGCGATCTGATCCGCGAGGGATTCGCGCTCGTGGGCTACACGGGGCTGCTCTTCTACCACGACCCGCGGCTCGCGCTGGTGTCGCTGACGAGCGCACCCGTCCTGATCTATCCCCTGGTGCGACTTGGCCAGCGTGTGCGCAAGCGGGGTCGGCTCTCGCAGGAGCAGCTCGAGCACCTCACGCACATCACCGCCGAGGCCTTCGGCGGACACCGCATCATCAAGGCGTTCGGCGCGGAGCGCCGCGAGCAGGCGCGCTTCGAGGAGGCGTCGCACCGCGTCTATCGCACGAACATGAAGGTGACGAGCACCGTGTCGGCCCTGCCGCCCCTCATGGAGTGGATCGGGGGCATCGCCGTGGCCGGGATGCTGTGGTACGGCGCGTCCCAGATCGGCCAGGGGCGCCTGACGATGGGCGAGTTCATGCTCTTCGTCACGACGCTGTTCCTGATGTACGAGCCCATCAAGCGGTTGAGCCGCGTGAACGCGACCCTGCAGCAGGCCATGGCGGCGGCGCAGCGCATCTTCGAACTGCTCGACACGCACACGGAGGTGACCGACCGGCCCGGCGCGATCGAGATGCCGCGCCCGCGCCGCAGCGTGGAGTTCCGCGAGGTGAACTTCTCGTACGCCGATCGGGATCGGCGCACCGTGCTCGACGGCGTCTCGTTCCGCGTGCACGCGGGGGAGATCGTGGCGATCGTCGGGCTGAGCGGGGCGGGGAAGACGACGCTGGTGAACCTGCTCCCTCGCTTCTACGACGTCACCAGCGGCGCGATCCTCGTGGACGATGTGGACATCCGGGACGTGACCGTCGCGTCGCTGCGGGCACAGATCGGGCTGGTCACGCAGGAGACCGTGCTCTTCGACGACACCATCGCGCACAACATCGCGTACGGACGGCCTGACGCGACGCGCGGCGAGATCGAGGCGGCGGCGCGGGCCGCCCATGCGCACGACTTCGTCACGATGCTCCCCGATGGGTACGACACGCGGATCGGCGAGCGAGGCGGTCGCCTGAGTGGAGGCCAGCGGCAGCGCCTCGCGATTGCCCGGGCGTTGCTGAAGGATCCGCCGGTGCTCGTGCTCGACGAAGCCACGTCGGCGCTCGACGCGGAGTCTGAACGCCTCGTCCAGGACGCCTTGCAGACGTTGATGCGCAACCGTACGTCGTTCGTGATCGCGCACCGGTTGTCCACCGTGCGACTGGCCCATCGCATCATCGTGCTCGAGCAGGGCCGCATCGCCGAGATGGGGCGTCACGACGAACTGCTCGCCCGACCCGGCGGCGTGTACAACCGCCTGTACGCCCTGCAGATGTTCGGCAACGGCCACGAGGGCGTCACGCCCGACCCGCCACCACACCCGGTGGCGGCCACCCTGCCCGCAATGGGAGACCGATGATCATCTCGATGACCGGCTTTGCCACGGCGACGCGCGAGACCGACGACCTCGCCGTGAACGTGACGCTCCGTGCCGTCAACCACCGCCACCTCGACGTGCAGTTCAGGCTGCCAGCTTCCGTCCTGACGCTCGAAGCGGCCTTTCGATCGGCGATCCAGCAGCGGATGGCGCGGGGACGCCTCGAGGTCGCGATGACCGTCCAGGAGCGGGTCGACCCCGTGACGGTCGTGGAGATCGACGACGGCCTCGTCCGCGCGGTGGCGGCCGCGGTGGAGAAGGTGCGCGCCACTGGCGTGGTCGAAGGAGCCCTGTCGCCGGGCGACGTGCTGCGGTTACCCCAGGTGCTGAAGGTGCGGGAGGAGCGACCGGCCATCGACACGGAGCGACTGGCCGAGGTGTCCGGCCTCGTGCTCAGCGAGGCTCTCGACGCGTTGAACCAGATGCGGCGCACCGAAGGGCGATTCCTGGCAGCGGAGCTCGAACAGCGCCGGGAAACGCTGATCGCCATCGTGGACGCGGTCGAGGAGGCGAGCCGGGAGGCGGCCGGCGGCGTGCATCAGCGCCTCGTGCAGCGTATTGCCGAGTTGCGGCTCGAACCGCTGGTGGACGGGTCGCTCGTCGCGGCCGAGGTGGTCAAGTTCGTGGCGCGATCCGAGATTCGCGAGGAACTCGTGCGATTGCGGGCGCACCTGGCGCATTGGGTGGACCTGGTGGCTGGCGACGAGCCCGTCGGCCGCAAGCTCGACTTTCTCCTGCAGGAGATGAATCGCGAGGTGAATACAATAGGCTCCAAGGCCGAGGGTGCGCGCGCATCCGCACTGGTAGTCAGCGCCAAGGCCGAGCTCGAGAAGATGCGGGAGCAAGTCCAGAATGTCGAGTGACGGGGCAGCGGGGCGCCAGGGCGGCACCGGCCAGCTGTTTGTCGTCTCAGCCGCGTCGGGGACGGGCAAGACGACTGTTGTCGAGCGCCTGGTGCAGGTGGTGCCCGACCTGACGATGTCCCGAAGTTACACGTCGCGGCAGGCCCGGGCCGGTGAGCGGGACGGCGTAGACTATAATTTCATCGCCCGCGGCGCCTTCGAGGCCATGGTGGAGCGGGGCGAGTTCCTCGAGCACGCCGACGTCTTCGGCAATTTCTACGGCACCGCCCGCACCGACGTCGAGCAGTTGATGGCGTCCGGCAAGGACGTGGTGCTGGTCATCGACGTGCAGGGCGCCGCTCAGGTTCGGAATACCGGTGTGCCGCTCGTGACCGTGTTCGTGCTGCCACCGTCGTTCGAGGTGCTCGAACAGCGCCTCCGCGGCCGCGGCAAGGACTCGGATGCCGCGATTCGACGCCGGCTCGACACGGCGCGCGCCGAAGTGGCGGGTTACGAGGAATACCAGTACGTGGTCGTCAATGACGACCTCGATGCGTGCGTGCTGGCGATGCGCAGCATCATCCTGGCCGAGCGTGTGCGCAGGGAGCGCATGCGAACGAAGGCCGATGCGATTCTCAGGACGTTCGGCGCGCAGCCGGTCGCCTGAACTTCCGGCAGGGCCCGGTCGAAACGCCCGACAGCAACTCCACTCAGACCCATGGTTGATCGCAGCACCCTTCCGAACGCTTTCGAGTTCGTCGTCCTCGCTTCACAACGCGCGAAGCAGCTGCTGCAGGGATCCCTGCCGCGGGTGGAGCCGAGCGTCAAGCCGGCGCGCACCGCCCAACGCGAAGTGCTCGACGGCTTCATCCAGCCGATTGGCGACGAACCGGTCGAAGCCGCCCACGAGTAACCCACGGCAGGGTGCGTTCCCTGAACGCCCCGCGAGGCTCACCACCCGGAGGCGACACATGGCCCTCGTGGCTGTCGGCGTCAGCGGCGGCATCAGCGCATACAAGTCGGTGGAGGTGGTGCGGCAGCTGCAGAAGGCCGGCCACCAGGTGGCGGTCGTGATGACGCGTGCCGCCACGCGCTTCGTGGGCCCGCTCACGTTCGAGGCCATCACGCAGCGCCGGGTCATCACCAGTCAGTGGTCGCGCGGTGCCAACGCCGACATCGAGCACATCGCCCTGGCGACCGACGCCGCCCTGCTGCTCGTCGTGCCGGCCACGGCCAACACCATCGCCCGGCTGGCGCACGGACTGGCCGACGATTTCCTGACGTCGCTGGCCCTCGCGACGCGCGCGCCCGTCCTTCTGGCGCCCGCGATGAACACCCACATGTACGACCACGCCGCGACGCAGGCCAACATGGATCGGCTGCGGTCGCGTGGCGTGCGGTTCGTCGACCCGGGCGAGGGGTATCTCGCCTGCGGCTGGGTGGGGAGGGGTCGTCTCGCCGAGCCGGACGTCATCGCCGCCGAGGCGCTCCGCATCCTGACGCCGGAGACCCCGTTGCGCGGCCGGCGGCTGCTTGTCACGGCCGGGCCGACCTACGAGGACCTCGACCCCGTGCGCTACCTCGGAAACCGCTCGAGCGGCCGCATGGGCATCGCCGTGGCGCACGAGGCCGCGGTTCGCGGCGCCGACGTCACGCTGGTGCTCGGTCCGACGATGCTGGCGCCGCCGGCAGGTGTGCGGACGGTGCGGGTGCGATCGGCGCAGGAGATGCACGCGGCCGTGGTCGCCGAGCGCACCCACGCCGACGCCATCGTCATGGCCGCGGCCGTGGCCGACTACACGCCGGCGGATGGGGCGTCTCGGGACAAGACGAAGAAGCAGGACGGTGCGCTGGCGATCACGCTGGTGCGGACGGTGGACATCCTCGACGACCTCGGCCGCTGGCGCGCGGGACGTTCGCATCCCGTGCTGGTGGGCTTCGCCGCCGAGACGAGTGACACGGTGGCGTCGGCAGAACGCAAGCGCACGCAGAAACAGGTGGACCTCATCGTGGCCAACGACGTGACCCAGGCCGGCGCAGGGTTCGAGGTGGACACCAACGTCGCGACCTTCGTCAGCGCTGCCGGCGTCGAGCCGTTCCCGCTCGAGGCCAAGTCCGCCCTCGCCGCACGCATCGTGGACTTCATCGTGGGGCGGCTCTCCCACGCACCCGCTGCAGCGCTTCCATGAAAGACACGTCCGATGTCCGCGCGCAATTGCGCGCGCACCTGCGGCTCTACGCCGAGCTCGGCGTCTCGGGCTTCTCGCGCGATGCCGCCTGGACCGCCGCCCCTTCACGCCCGACTGCGCTGACAGCCGACCCCCTGCTGACCGAGCGGGATCCCCTCGGCAGCCGTCTCCGCAGCGCCGACGTGGAGCTGGCCGCCGCCAACGCCAACGTGGCGCGGCAGGCACCCGCCGTGCCCCTCCACGGCGTCACTGCGCCGCTCGGCGACCTTGCTTCGCTCGTGTCGCTCGACCAACTGCAGACGCACATCGGGCCTGCGTGCACCCGCTGCAAGCTGTGCACGCTCGGCCGTCGGCAGGTCGTGTTCGGCGTGGGTAATCCCGCCGCGGACCTCATGTTCGTCGGCGAGGCGCCGGGTAGCGATGAGGACGCGCAGGGGATTCCGTTCGTGGGCCGCGCCGGACAGCTCTTGACGAAGATCATCGAGGCCATCGAGCTGCGTCGCGACGATGTGTACATCGCGAACGTGATCAAGTGCCGCCCGCCCGGCAACAGGAATCCGGAACCGGACGAAGTGCTGGCGTGCGAGCCATTCCTTGCGCGACAGATCGACCTGGTGCAGCCGAAGGTGATCGTGGCGCTCGGCAAGTTCGCTGCGCAGACGCTGCTGCGCACCGACACGCCCATCACCAGGCTGCGCGGCCGCATGCACCCGTACCGCGGCGCCCACCTCGTGCCCACGTTCCACCCGGCTTACCTCCTGCGCAGTCCAGACAAGAAGCGCGACACCTGGGACGACATGAAGCTCGTGCGCTCGCTTCTGCGGGGCGAGGCGCGCTGATGCGGGTGGTCCGCGTGGCCGTGCCCGTGCCAGGGCTCGGCCTGCTGACCTACCGACTGCCGGACGGCCTGCAGGCGCCACGCGGCACACGCGTGGTCGTGCAGGTCGGCCCGCGCAAGGTGACCGGCCTCGTCACGCACGACAACGCGTCGCCCGACGACACGCCGGCACGGTTGCGTGACGTGCTCGAGGTGCTCGACGACGTCACGTTCCTTCCCGAGTGCGTCGTCGATCTCGCACTGTGGGTCAGCGACTATTACCTCGCCGGCCCGGGCGACGTGATCTCCGCGGCAATGCCGCCAAAGGGGTGGCTGCGGAGCGACATGACGGTGGCGCTTGCCGAGGACGCCGTCGAAACGGCTCCGCACGAGCCGCGCGAACTGCCCCTCGACCAGCAGGTGGACGAGGCGATCCTCGAGGCGCTTCGCGAAAAGGGGCCCGTCGTACGTCGGCAACTCGCGCGCGTCGTGGCCGCCCGCACGCGCGACGGCCAGGCCACGCCCGAATCGGTGTCGCGCGCCGTCCGCCGTCTGCTTCGCGCGGGGCATGTGCGGCTGCAGCCCGTGGTGACGGGGCAGGCCGACGCCTCACGCAAGCGTCGCTGGATTCGCCCGACGGCGAACGCCTTCGATCACGCCACGTTGCGCCTTGGTGCAAAGCAGTCGGCCGCGTGCGCGGTGCTATGTGCCGCGCCAGAGGGCATCGACGCCGGCACGCTGCGCGATCATGGCATCGGCAGCGACGTGATCCGGCGGCTGGTCGCCCTGGGCCTGGCGCAGGTGGAATGGCGCAACTCGGAACGCGACCCGTTCGCCAGTGGATCGGCAGGTACCTCGGAGGTCCTTGCCGGTCAGACGTTCCTGCCGCTGACGGGGGAGCAGGCGGCGGCGATGGACACGCTCGCGCCGCTGATCGGCACGGGCTTCCATCCGGCGCTCCTGCACGGCGTGACGGGGAGCGGCAAGACGCAGGTCTTCCTTCGTCTTGCGCGCACTGCGCTCGAGCAGGGCCGCGGCGTGCTGCTGCTGGTGCCCGAGATCGCGCTCACGTCGGCCGTGGCGTCGCTGTTCCGGCGGGCGTTCGGCGACCGCCTCGCGATCCAGCACAGTGCACTCTCGGACGGCGAACGCTACGACCAGTGGCACCGCATCCGTCGCGGCGAGGGTACATCGTCATCGGCACGCGGTCCGCGGTGTTTGCGCCGCTTCCCCGGCTCGGGCTCGTGATCGTGGACGAGGAGCATGACACCGCCTACAAGCAGGAGGAAAGCCCCCGCTATCACGGCCGCGACGCCGCGCTGGTTCGCGCCCGCGACGCCGGCGCCGTGGCGGTGCTCGGGTCGGCAACGCCTTCGCTCGAGACGTGGCGGCATGCGGCGGAAGGGCGATATCGGCTCGTGCGGATGCGGCAGCGCGTGCATGACCGTCCGCTCGCCGATGTCCAGACGATCGACATGCGCGCCGTGCTCGCCGACGAAGGCCCCGACGTCGTCCTGAGTCGGCCGCTGCGCGCGGCGCTGCAGGCCTGCGTCGAGCGCCGCGAGCAGGCGATGGTCCTGCTCAATCGGCGCGGCTACGCACCGTCGCTGCTCTGCCGCGGATGCGGCAACACCGCCGAGTGTCCGAACTGCGCGGTCACGCTGACGGTGCACCGGCGCGCCGGTGAGGTGCGCTGTCATTACTGCGGGTACGCTGCACGGCTGCCCGAGAAGTGTCCGTCGTGCCAGGGCGAGTTCCTGGAGTACACCGGCGTCGGCACGGAACGCGTCGAACAGGAAGTGGTGCAGGCCTGCCCGGGCGCGCGGGTGGCGCGCGTCGATCGCGACACGATGCAGCGACGCGGGGCGATCGGCACGGTGCTCGCACGGTTCGCGGCCCGCGAGATCGACGTGCTCGTCGGCACGCAGATGATTGCCAAGGGCCACGACTTTCCGCAGGTCACGCTGGTGGGGGTCGTGTCGGCCGACGTCGGTCTCGGCGTGGCGGACTTCCGCGCAGCCGAGCGTACGTTCCAGTTGTTGACGCAGGTGGCAGGACGGGCGGGTCGCGGCGAGGTCCGCGGAGCCGCCCTGGTGCAGACGCTGCACCCCGAACACTATGCGATCGGCATGGCGACGCGGCAGGCATACGACGAGTTCGTCGCGCGCGAACTCGAGTTCCGCGAGCGGATGCGGTATCCGCCCTGGCTCTCCATGGTCAACATCGTCGTGCGACACGAGTCGCTGGCGACTGCGCTGAAGGACGCCGGCTTGCTCGTCGAGCGGCTGAAGTCAGCCGCCGCCTCGCGATTCGGCGTGCTGGGGCCCGCGCCGGCGCCGCTCGGACGACTCCGAGGCGAGTCGCGGGTGCAGGTGCTGCTCAAGGGACGCGACCGCGCTGCGATGCGTCAGGTGACGCGGGCGGCGCTGGCCGGGATTCCGTCGCTGCAGAAGCGCGTGACGGTGGATGTGGATCCGCTCTCGATGCTCTGAGCGTCCTACCGTCCGCCGAGGAACTGCGCCGGGCTGATCGGGACTGGCGTGAAGCTCAGGGCGAACATGACGACGGCGAAGACGGCCAGCACGATGCGCCCACGGCCGATGGGCACGTGCTCCTCGCCCACGGGCGGATGATCGAGGCCGAAGCTGTAGGTCATCAGCACAAGCAGCACCGTCCAGACGACCCAGCTGGCCGACACGAAGACGGCAAGCGAGAGCAGCACCAGGATCGAGCCGATTGTCACGTAGCGCGAGTAGCGTCCCACGAGCGCATGGACGATGTGTCCGCCATCGAGCTGGCCCGCCGGGAAGAGATTGAGTGCCGTGGCGAGCAGGCCGAACCACGCGGCAAACCCCATCGGGTGCATCACGAACACGGCACGATCCGGGACGGTGCCGAAGAACGCCTGCTGGAGCAGGGTGAGCAGCAAGGGGTCGCCCAGGTTGATGCCGTCGAGTGGCACGGGCCGCGTCAGGCGGATGATGTACGACTCGGATACGCCGTAGGCCGCGAGCGGCACGAGCACGACGAAGCCGGCGATGGGGCCGGCAATGCCCACATCGAACAGCGCACGTCGTGTGCGCGGCAGCGCCATCCTGATCACCGCGCCGAGCGTGCCGACGATCGACAGGATGGGCGCGGGGATGAAATACGGCAACGATGCCGGGATCCGGTAATATCGACAGGCCACATAGTGGCCCATCTCGTGGGAGCCGAGGATCAGCAGGGCCGGCACGCTGAACCAGAGCCCGCCGATGAGGGCCTGAGCCTGCGTCAGGTCCCGCGGCACCGGCCGCAGCCCGACACCGGTGACGTAATTCAGGAAGAACGAGCTGCCCGCCAGGGTCATCGTGCAGAACGTGAGCACGAGGAGCAGCAGGTGGACCCACGGCCTGGAGCCGACCCGCGGCACCGGATCGAGGGCCGACTGGGCGGGTGTCAACGGCCCCGTGACCCAGGCGCTGTCGGCGCTCGACCAGCGCAGGTGCGTGGCGTGCTCCGGAGGATTCGATGGGCTCGACTGGTCGGACGAGCCCGATGGCGGCAGGGGCGGCGATGTCGACACCGGCGGATTCGTCGTCAACTGCCGATGTTCTGGAGGTCCTTGCCCGGCTTGAAGCGAATGGTGCGCCCCGGGGGGATACGCACCTCCTTGCCGGTACGGGGATTACGGCCGATGCCGCGCTTTCGGGGCTTGACCTGGAAGACGCCGAAGCCGCGCAGTTCGATGCGCTCGCCTCGTTTCATCGCTTCCCGCATCGCCTCGAATACCGCTTCGACGGCAACCTCGGCCTTCACCTTCGTGATGTCAGCCACTGTCGCCACTTCATTGATGATGTCGACCTTGATCATCGTCCGCCGCTAAGAAGCATAGATTCAGGGACTTAGCAGTGTCAATCTACAAGATGTCCGCATGAACGGCTCGCCTGCTCGCGCGCTGCCCACCGTGGTGCTGGTGGGTCGCCCAAACGTGGGGAAGTCCACGTTGTTCAACCGCATCGCCCGCACGCGCCGCGCCATCGTCAACGCGATGCCCGGCACGACGCGGGATGTGCTCGCGCACGACGCCGAATGGGGGGAGGTGCCGTTCCGGCTCGTGGATACCGGCGGCATCTTCGGGCACACCGAGGACCCCCTGCACGACATGGTGGTGGAGCACGGCCAGCGCGCCATCGGTCAGGCCGATGTCGTGATCTTCGTGGTGGACGGCCGCGAGGGACGCATTCCCGGCGACGACCAGATCGCGGCGGCCATCCGCGCCTCGAGTGCGCCGGTCCTGCTGGCGGTCAACAAGACCGACGACAAGCGGGCCCGCGACCGCATGTACGAGTTCTTCGCGTTCGGGATGGACCACGTGTTCGAGATTGCGGCCGAACACGGCACTGGCGTGCCAGACCTGCTCGACGCCGTGATCGCGCAGTTGAAGGCGGCTGGCAAGATCGGCGGCGCGGTGGCGCTCGACACGCCCGACGAGATTGCGGTGGCGATCGTGGGCCGACCCAACGTGGGCAAGTCGTCGCTGGTCAACCGGCTCCTGCGGGAGGAGCGGCTGATCGTGAGCGACATCCCCGGCACGACGCGCGACGCGATCGACACGCTGCTGCGCTGGCACAAGCGCACCTTCCGCATCGTCGATACCGCGGGCATCAGGCGCCCCGGCCGGGTGGCGGGTGGGCATGCGGTCGAGATGGTGAGCGTGCTGACGGCCAAGCGCGCCATGGAGCGCGCCGACGTCGCCGTGCTGGTCATCGACGCATCGGAGGGCGCCACCGACCAGGACGCGGCGATCGCGGGGGAGGCTGAACGGCTGGGCTGCGGGATGATCATCGCGGCCAACAAGTGGGACCTGACCAAAGGCGAAGGGGATCGCTTCTACAAGCAGTTCGACGAAGACCAGCGCTTCCGGATGAAGTTCCTCGACTATGCGCCGCTGTTGCACATCTCGGCGCTGACGGGGGAGCGCACGTCGAAGCTGCTCGAAACCGTCGACCGCGTCGCCATGGCACGACGCAAGCGGGTCACCACCGGCGAACTCAACCGATTCGTGGACAAGGTCACACGTGAGCATCCGCCGACGAGTCCGGAGCGGCGGCACGTGCGGATTCTCTATGCGGCGCAGACGGGCGTGGCGCCCCCGCAGTTCGTCTTCTTCACGAACATCGCCACGGGATTCCACTTCTCGTACGAGCGCTTCCTCGTCAACAGCCTCCGCGAGGCGTTCGGCTTCGAGGGCACGCCCATCCGCATCACGGTCCGCAGGCGCGGCCGCGAGCGGAAGGCCGAGTAGCGCGCGGGTATCCGACACGCGGCGCGCGGTCCTATACTTCACCCGTGGCGGACACCCCCAGCGTGGCCATTCCCGACAAGCCCGCGTTCAAGGCGAGCGAGGTCTGCGAGATCGTCCAGATCCAGCCGTACGTGCTGCGCTCCTGGGAATCGGAGTTCCCGGACCTCGGCCTCTCGAAGACGCCGGGCGGCCCACGGGTCTATCGTCGCAGCGACGTCGAGCGCGTATTGCGGATTCGTGACCTCGTCTTCACCGAAGGGTTGACGCTCGCGGGCGTCCGCCGACGGTTCGAGTCCGAGGAGCCTCCGGCACAGGACGACTTGTTCAGCCTGGTCGCCGAGATCCAGGCCGCACAGGCTCAAGCCGCTTCGGTCCCTGCCGCCGCGCCGCCACTCCCGCCTGCGACCGCGGCACAGGCGAAGGGCGCACCGGACGCGCCTCCCAGCCCACCTGTCAGCGACGCGGCGCGTGAGCAGATCGGCAAGCTCAAGGACGAGATGCGCGCCTTGCTCGACATGCTGGGCGGCCACGAGCCCTCGACCGGCGGCATCGGCGCGCCGTTGCCCGGCACGCGGCGGCGTGCACGCAAGTCAGACGGGTGAGCGTCGCGGCCCTGTTCAGCCTTGCCGCGATGCGGTACACTCTGCGTTCGCGCCGCAAGGCGTGCGGTCGGGATGTAGCGCAGCCTGGTAGCGCACCTGAATGGGGTTCAGGGGGTCGCGAGTTCGAATCTCGCCATCCCGACCAAGCTAAGTAACGGAATCGACGGTGTTAGAGGATGACTCTCAGGCTCCCTGAGGGTCATTTTGCGTTTTGGCGTGCCCGGTCAACCGAGACGATAGCGACCGGGACGCCCTGGCACGAGCGTGTCTCACACAACGTCGTTGCCTTCCGCTGACACGATGCGCGCGCCGTGCAGGAGCGTGGCGGCTTCGCGGAGCGTCGGGTCCGCGCGTTCGATGAACTCGGCAAACGTTTCGAGCAGCTTGCTGCGGCGATGAGGGTCCGCCTCGGCCGCCTGCAGATGTTGGTTGAAGTCCGAGAGCACCGTCGCCATGGTCTCGAGCAGTTGCGCCAATTGTCGGGCGCGGTCGCTGGCTTCATCGTAGGGCTCGGCGTCCATCGCTCTGATTGCACCACGCCCCGCCCGTCCTGCCCAGCGGATTCCTGCTGACATGTGCCAACGTCATGCCGCGAGACGCGCTTGCGTCGTCTTCCCGATACCGGTCGCCCATTCCTCCGGCTCGGCGGGCGCCGTCGGCCAAGGCCCGACGGCGACGTATCCGGCTACTACGTATCCGGCGACGGTCGCAGATGACCGTCAATCCTGTCTGCCGCGACGCGGAAGTGATCGCGCGCCGTGCGCAGCAAGGCCACACTCGGCGGCCGATGCCACAGCTCGACTCCCGCCAGCAGCGCGTGCGCCGAGCGCACGGCGTGACGCAGGGGCGTTGCACTCGCCGGGAGGCGCGCGCCGGGATGCTCGAGGCCGTCGCGTGCCGCCGCCAGGGCCTGGACCAGTTCCGTTGCCAGCCGATCGAGCACCGGCAGACGTGCAACGAGGTCGTCGTCGTCGCGCGCGATTTCGATGACGGCCTGGATGCGCTGCTGCCAGCCGCGCATCGCCCGTCGCACCGCATCGGGTGCGTCGAGCCCCATGATGTCGTCCTCGTTCACCGTGATCCGTCCTGTTCCTTCATGACGCCGCCCACGGTTTCGACATTCCCGCATTCCCGCATTCCCGCATTCCCGCATTCCCGCATGGCCTCCGCTCCTGCCGCAGAGCCTGTAGAATCCGCCACCGTGATCCCCTCCCGCATGCCGCGATGGGTGCCGCGTGCCGTGCTCGTGCTGATGGTCGCACTGGCGGCGGCGCCTGCCCACGCGCACCCCGCGCCATTCAGCTACCTGGACGTGCACGTCGAGTCCGCGTCCCTGTCGGGGCGTCTCGTGCTGCACACGATCGACGTCGCGCACGAACTGCGACTGCCCGATCCGGCGGTGCTTGCCGATCCGACCACGGTGCTGGCGCATCTCGACGCCATCGTCACCCTGATGACCACGCGGGTGGCCATCGAGATCGACGGCGCACCCGTCACGTGGACGATCGATGCCGTGCGGCCTGCCGCGGAACAGGACGCGATCGTGATCACCTGGCGCTGCGCCACCACGGGACCGCCAGCGCACCTTGGTATCGGCGCGGCACTGTTCCCGTACGATCCCCTGCATCAGACGTTCGTGACCGTCTCCGAGCAGGGCGCCGTACGCTGGCAGGAAGTACTCAGCCGCGACCGCCTGCGCTCGGAGTACTTCACGGGCACGCGCCAGGGCCGCCTCGCCGTGGCGCAGCGATTCGTCGCGTCGGGCATTCACCACATCGCGATCGGCCCCGACCACATCCTGTTCATCCTCGCCCTGCTCCTGCCGGGCGGCAGCGTGGGCCGGTTGCTCGGCATCGTCACGGCATTCACCGTGGGCCACAGCGTCACCCTCGCGCTCGCGACCCTGTCGATTCTCGATCCGCCATCGCACATCGTCGAGCCGCTCATCGCGCTCAGTATCGTCTTCGTGGGCGCCGACAACCTGTTGGTCGGACGCGGCGCCCGCGACGTCCGTGTGTGGGCGGCACTCGCGTTCGGCCTGATCCACGGGTTCGGCTTCGCGGGCGTGCTGCGCGACACGGGGTTGCCATCGGAGGCGCTTGCGGTATCGTTGTTCGCGTTCAACGTCGGCGTCGAGATCGGACAGGCCGTCATCGTGGTGGTTGCCGCCACCATCCTGGATCAGTTGCGGCGGCGTCAGGCCCGGGCTGCGCAGGTCGTCGTCACCGTCGGGTCGTGGGTGGTGGTGCTGGCAGGCGTGTGGTGGTTCTGCGAGCGCGTGTTCCTGACACCGGCCTGACGCGCGACGTGGCGTCATCCACTGAAAATGAGACCGTGACCAACACTTCCTTGCACATGCCGCATCCGTCACCCACCGTCTCGCGCCGTATCTTCCTGGGCGCCGCCGCCGGCCTCGCGGCCGCGATCCACCGACCGCTGCGTGCGCAGCCGGCCGCACCGAGCGACCAGATTCAGCTCGCGTTGATCGGCGTGGGCGGGATGGGCACCGGGCGACTGCGCGAGTTCATGAAACACCCGGACGTGCGCATCGCCGCGATCTGTGACGTCGACCGCCGGCATCGCGACGCCGCGGTCGCGCTCGTGGAGTCAGCGCTCGGCTACCGCCCTGAGGGCGTCGGCGACTTCAGGCATCTGCTGACCCGCAAGAACGTGGACGCCGTCGCCATCCAGACGCCGGACCACTGGCACGCCATTCCGGCCGTCCGTGCGATGGAGGCGGGCAAGGACGTCTTCGTCGAGAAGCCGCTGGCGTACAGCGTGGCCGAGGGCCGGGCGATGGCCGACGCGTCCACGCGTTACAAGGCCGTCACGCAGATGGGCAATCACATCCACAACACGGGCCGCAACTACCGCGAGGTCGTGGAACTCGTGCGCTCGGGATCTCTCGGCCGGATTCACCGCGTCCACTGCTGGAAAACCTCGGACGGCGGTCCGAGCAACAACGAGCCGACTACGCTTCCTGCCGAACTCGATTACGACTTCTGGCTCGGGCCGGCTCCGAAGCGCGAGTACCACCCGCTGCGGTCGCACTTCACCTACCGCGGCTTCTGGGACTATTCCGGCGGGACGTTCATCGACTTCTGGTGCCACATCGTGGACGTGCCCGTGTGGGCGCTCGACCTGCAGGCGCCGCGCGCGGTGAGCGCGGTCGGCGGCCGCTTCCACGTCACTGACGAGACCGAGACGCCCGACACGCTGGAGGCAGTGCTCGAGTACCCGAACCTCCTCGTCTCGTTCAGCCTGCGCCCGTCGCCGCCGACCGGGTTCACCCACATGGGCGGCATCGGCTGCATCTTCGAGGGCAGCGAGGCAACGCTGGTCACCAACTACGGCAAGCACGAGGTCTGGGTGAAAGGGCAGCGCGCCGACGACTTCCCGCGGCCGGCACCCAGCATCCCGGACTCGCCGGGTCATCTTCGCGAGTTCCTCGACGCCATCAAGGCTCGGACGCTCGACACGACGTGCAACGTCCGCTACGGGCATCGACTCACGAAACTGGGCTTGCTCTCCAACATCGCCTACCGCACCGGGCGGCGGTTGGCCTGGGACGATGCGCGGGAACGTTTCGTGGATGACCGCGACGCGGATCGCTACCTGGCGCGCAAGTTCCGCAAGCCGTACGTCCTGTAACGCCGGACGGTGCGCGCCCCTGCCGTCCGTGGTACAGATGTCGGTATGCTCGGCGCGCTGTCGCGGGTGGTCCGCGTGATCCACATGACGATCGGCATCAGCGAGCCGAAGCCGTCCGAAGAGAAGGCGATCGTGGCCGGCTGGGTGGTGCTGCTCCTGCTGCTCGCCGGCATATTCGCGGTCGGGTTGTTCGTCATCGGGTGAGCTCCGCGCCGGGCTCCACTCAGGAGAGGGGACGCATATGAGCCTGCTGGAACAGTTGCTCGGTGGCCGGAATGACGCCGCCGTCGCCCAGATTGGTCGCCAACTCGGTCTCGATGCGTCGCAGACCCAGTCGGCGCTCGATGCGCTGCTGCCGGCGGTAGCCGCTGGCTTCCAGCGCAACGCCTCTACATCGCAGGGGCTCGAAGGCCTTCTCGGAGCGCTGGGCGCGGGGCAGCATCAGCGCTACGTCGACGATCCGACGACTCTCGCCCAGCCCACATCGGTCGCCGACGGCAACGGCATCCTCGGACACATCTTCGGTAGCAAGGAGGTGAGCCGCGATGTCGCCGCTCGGGCGTCTGCACAGTCGGGGATCGGCCAGGACGTGCTGAAGCAGATGCTGCCGATGGTCGCTGCGCTCGTCATGGGCGCGATGGCTCGCCGCAGCGGACAGGGTGACGCGGGAGGCGGCCTGCCGGGCGGACTGGGCCAGGCCGACGCCGGTGGCGGCTTGCTCGCCATGCTGACGCCATTGCTCGACGCCAACCGAGACGGCTCGATCATCGACGACGTGCTCGGCAAGTTCCTGAGATAGCGCCGGCCATCGCACGCAGGAACGGCGACCGTGCTGCGGGCCCGCTAGGGCACTCGCACGCCGGTCGCGTTGCTGCCGCCCGCGAACTCCACACCGCCGGCCGTCCAGTACATCGCTCGTTCCACCGCGACCTCGACCGGGTTGAGCACCTCGATCAGGACGCCGAACTCCTCGTGTTGGAGTTCGGGGACCATCGCGTTCACCCAGATGTTGAAGCGACTCGTGGGCAGGACGTCGTACGTCCTGACGATCGTGCTGCCGTTGGTGCGCAGGAACGAGGCCCGCACATGGGCCACCGTCGTGCCGGGATTGGTGACCAGCACGAAGGTCTCGAACGCCTGAGCGCCGCCGACGCGCCCTTCGGCAAGAGCCCACTTACGGCTGGTATGCGTCGTCCCGAAGCTGTTGTGCGCTTCGAACCACGTCGCGGACGTGCCTCCCCAGTACATGGCGCGCTCGGACACCACCGGCACGTCCGAGACCACCGTCGTCGAGACGGCCGTGTCGGCCAGCAGCGGATCCTCGTTGTCGACGAACACCGTGAGACGGCTGTCTGCGGCGACCTGCTTGTGCTTGACGACCGTCGTCCCGTCTCCCAGGAGGAACGTGACGACGAGGTTCGCTGGTGCGGGATTCGGGTTGCCCACGAGGATGTACGTGTCGAAGAATGCCCCCGTCGCGCCCTCCGCGTGGTACCAGGTCGTGGCCGGCTGCGACACCCCGGCCGACTCGTGCCCACCC
>JAEZCY010000030.1 GCA_023429845.1 Acidobacteriota bacterium | reverse complement strand
ATCATCGACGAAGTCGTCCGCGACGCCGACGTCACCGACGACGTGTGGCGGCAGCTCCTCGGCTTGCTGCGCGAGTACGACATCGTGCCGCAGGTCACGCGCCGGGCCGCCGAGTACGCGGAAGCGGCGCGCCGGCAGCTCGCAGCCTTTCCGCCGAGCCGCGAGCGCGACGCGCTCACGGGCCTGTCCGACTACGTCCTCTCCCGCGACCGCTGACGGCGGCGCGTCCGCTATTCGATCACCTTTTCGTACTCGGCGAAGTCGCGCGCGATCTGCTCGACGACGCTCGACTCCACGACGACCGTGTCGCGGCGGTCCGGAGTCTTCTCTGAGGCGATCTCCAGTGTGACCCGGCCGCACTGCGGGCCGAGGTCGTCCGGCGCGAACACATACAGCCCCTCCCGCACCGCGTCCGTCTCGGAGATCCGGCGTTCGATCAGCAAGGGGTGGATCGGCGCCACCTCGACGCCGCCACACGTGACGCGCATCCGCAGGAACCCCGGCTTGAAGTGCGTGAACGCCGGCAGCGCCACGCCCTGGGTCATCGCCGCGCCGCGGGCCACCGTGGTCCAGAAGCGCTCGACCTGCCTCGGCGTCACCCGCACGAGCAGCACCGGCGGCACACTGGAGACGTAGGTGGACCAGTTGCCGAAATCCATCGCGCCCTGCCGCGCCGCATACGCCATCACGGGCGTGATGAACGCAATGTCGAAGTCGGACGAGGCGATGCGATAGGGCAGCAGGCTGCCGGCCCGACGCGTCGCCATGGCGGCAAGCGCCTCCTCGGGGGCACGCCTGGTCGGCTCGACCCGCAACGGCGTGCGTGCCGGCGGCACGCTGCCGGCCGTCTTCTCGCGGGCGGCGGCGAGCACCTCGCACAGCGCACCGGCGGCGACGACGTTGGCGTCTTCGGCATCGGCCGGGGCCGTCGTCAGCCCGACGAGCACGTCGCCGTTGGCGAAGACCGGCCCGCCGGTGCCATCGGCGGTGACACCGAGGTCGGTGCGCAGGTGGCCAGGCTCGACGCGCATGACCGTGCCGGGCACCGGATAGGGCACGCCGCCGGGCCGAGTGCCCAGCGCGGTGAGTGCCTGACCAGGTGAGACGGCTGGGCGTGCGTCTCCGGTGCAACCCGTGGGAACCGGCGTCCGCGAGGCGAGGGCAGCGGGGTCGGCCCAGAGGATCGCGATGTCGCGCGGCGCGTCCGCCACGAGCACGTGCGCGGCCACTCTCGTCTCCGGCCCCAGTTGAACGCCGATCGTCGTCGCGGTGCCGATGACGCGCTGGTTCGTGGCGATCAGCCCCGTGTCGGCGATCAACGCGCCGGCGGCATGGGCGGTCGGCGTCCACAGGGACACCACGCTGCTTTCCCACTTGAGCAGGACGTCCCAGGGATCCATGCGTCCGGTGTTGGCGTCGGTATGGGGGAGCAGAGCCGCCGCTTCCCGGATTTCCGCATTCTCGGGCGTCAGGTCGAGCAGGGTGTCGGCGCCGGCCGCAACCGCCACCGTCTGACGCCACTCGAATGCCTTTCCCTGCGTCACCAGCGGCTCGTCGGACTCCACCGTGTAGGTTCCCGGCGGGAGGGTCACGCGGCCGCGGCCATCCACGCCGATGATGACGCGCCAGGGGACGCGGCTCGGCGGGTCGTCGCTCACCAGCAGCACGTGCCGCTGTTGACCGCCGCCTGGCCGACCAACCGTGCCGAGTTGCAGGTGGACCCGGAGGACCCCGGATGGCTGGTTCGCCGCGACCGTCGCCATCTCGGTTCCCGCGAGGGCGACGCCGGCGACAAGGACGAGCGCTCGAATGGGCAATCTCACGGCAGGCGCTTCCACCACGAGTCTACCGTGCGAGGGAGGGGCGCGTTCCGGGGATAATGCCGTTCCGATGCCCGCTCCCGCCGACCGGATCGACGCGCTCCGTGCCGTGATCCGTCACCACGAGGCACGCTACTACCTGCACGACGATCCGGAGATCTCGGACGCGGAGTTCGACGCGCTCATGCGCGAGTTGCGCGAACTCGAGTCGGAACACCCGGACCTGGTCACCGGGGATTCCCCGACGCAGCGCGTGAGCGGCCGACCCGCCGAAGGGTTCGACACGGCGGAGCACCTGCGGCCGATGTTGAGCCTCGACAACGCGTACGACGATGGGGAGCTCGACGCGTTCGACGAGCGTGTGCGCAAGGCGCTGGCGGCTGAGGGCCCGGTGGCATACGTCGCGGAGCTGAAGATCGACGGTCTCAGCATCGCTGTGACATACGTCGACGGCGCCTTTGCGCGAGGAGTCACGCGTGGTGACGGCACCGTCGGCGAAGACGTGTCGGGCAACGTCCGCACCATCCAGTCCATTCCGTTGCGCCTGCGGAACGCACCGGGCGAGCGCCTCGAGGTGCGCGGCGAGATCTATTTTCCGCGCGCCGCTTTCGATCGCCTGAACGAGGAGCGCGAGAGGAGCGGAGAGCCGTTGTTCGCCAACCCGCGCAACGCCGCCGCGGGTACGCTGCGGAATCTCGATCCGGCGCTCGTGGCGAAGCGTGGGCTCCGGGCGTTCTTCTACCACGCGGTGCGCACCGACTCGCCCGCCGGCATCGACGGTCTGCCGGAGACTCATGCGGCATTGATGGAGGCACTCGCGTCGTGGGGGCTGCCGGTGGAGAAGCATTGGACGCGGTGCACGGGCATCGCGGACGTCAAGGCCTTCTGCGCGTCGTGGGCTGAGACACGCCGGCAACTCCCGTTCGACATCGACGGCATCGTCATCAAGGTGGATCGGCGCGAGGAGCGGGAGCGGCTCGGCTACACCTCGAAGTTCCCGCGGTGGGCCGTCGCCTACAAGTTCCCCGCGCAGCAGGCCACCACCCGGTTGATCCGCATCGACGTGCAAGTCGGGCGCACGGGGGCCGTGACGCCCCTTGCGGTGCTCGAGCCGGTCTTCCTGGCCGGATCGACCATCCAGTACGCCACGCTGCACAACGAGGAGGAGATCCGCCGGAAGGACCTCCGACCCGGCGACGAGGTGCTGCTCGAGAAGGGCGGCGACGTCATCCCGAAGATTGTGAAGCCGATACTCAGGCGTCGCCCCGAGGGGCTGCCACCCTTCGAGATGCCGGCACGCTGTCCCGTGTGCGAGAGCACGCTCGAACGTCCGGAAGACGAGGTCGTGTGGCGGTGTCCGAACCCGAGCTGCCCGGCGCGCCTGCGACGCAGCCTGGAGCACTTCGCAGGACGCCGCGCGATGGCGATCGACGGGCTTGGCGAGGCGCTCGTGGACAAGCTCGTGGCGCTGGGCATGGTGACGGACTTCGCCGACCTCTACCATCTCACCGTGGAGGCGCTGGCGGACCTCAAGTTCGAGGCCCAGCCCCGCAAGGAGCCATCGGACGCCGCGCCGGCGCGCGCCGCGACGCTGCGGCGCTTCGGCGAGAAGTCTGCAAGCGCGCTCGTCGCCCGGATCGACGGTAGCCGCCGCAACCCGCTGTGGCGCCTGGTGTTCGGCCTCGGCATCCGCCACGTGGGCGAGCGCGGGGCGCAAGCGCTCGCTGACGCGTTCGGCACGATGGAGGCGCTCGCGGCGGCGCCGGTCGAGCAACTGCAGGCCGTGGCCGACATCGGCCCGGTCGTTGCCGCGTCGGTGCGGCGCTTCTTCGACAGTCCCGAGACCCGGCGGCTCGTGGAGCGCCTTGCTGCAGCGGGTCTGCACATGGGGAGCCCCGTGCCGGAGGGTCGCGGACCGAAGCCGCTCGAAGGGCGCACGATCGTGCTCACGGGGGCGCTGTCCACGCTGACGCGCGAGGAGGCGGCCGAGCGCCTGACGACGCTGGGTGCGAAGGTGGCGGGCTCGGTGAGCCGGAAGACCGCGCTCGTGATCGCGGGGGCAGACGCCGGCAGCAAGTTGGACAAGGCCCGCGAGCTCGGCGTTCCGATCGGCGACGAGGACACCCTGGTGGCGCTGCTGGCTGACCCGACGCGTTGGCCGGGCTAGCGTCGTAGAGGCGTCCGGCCTTGCCTTCTCCTGGTACGTAGGCATCGGGCCTTGCTCGGTCCTGGTACGTGGGCATCGGGCCTTGCCCGACGCGCGGCGCGCCTGTCGGAGGAGGTAGGCTTGTACGCCTGATGAGTGGACGCATTCTGGTCATAGACGATGAGGCGGGCATTCGCGAGAGCCTGCGGATGATTCTCGAGTACGAGGGCTACACCTGCCTGCTCGCTGCCACCGGCGAGGAGGGTCTTGCCCTGGCGCGTGCCGAGGCGCCGGACCTGGTCTTCTCGGACATCAAGATGCCGGGCATGGACGGCCTCGAGGTGCTGAGTCGTCTCAAGGCGCAGGACGAGTCGCTGCCGGTCGTGATGATCTCAGGCCACGGCACCGTCGCCACCGCCGTGGAAGCGACGAAGCTCGGCGCGATGGACTTCATCGAGAAGCCGCTGTCCACCGAGCGTGTGCTGTTGACCGTCCGCAACGCGCTCAACGCCGGTCGGCTGGAACAGGAGAACCGGCGTCTGCGTGGCGCTGAGGATGCGCGCTACAACATCGTCGGACAGAGCCAGGCGCTGATGCAGGTGCTGGACGCCGTTGGACGCGCCGCGCCCACCAACGCCACCGTTCTCGTGCTCGGCGAGAGCGGCGTCGGCAAGGAGCTGGTGGCCCGGGCCATCCACCGGAACAGCCTGCGCGCGCGCGAGCGCTTCGTGCAGGTCAACTGCGCGGCGATCCCGGAGGAGCTGATCGAGAGCGAGCTCTTCGGCCACGAGAAGGGCAGCTTCACGGGCGCCACCGACAAGCAGATCGGCAAGTTCGAGCTCGCCGACCGCGGGACGATCTTCCTGGACGAGGTCGGCGACATGAGCCCGAAGACGCAGGCCAAGGTGCTGCGCGTGCTGCAGGAGGGCGAGGTCGAGCGCATCGGGTCGCAGCGGACGCTGAAGGTGGACGTGCGCGTGATCGCCGCGACCAACAAGGACCTCGAAGCCGCCATCAGCGACGGGACGTTCCGCGAGGACCTGTACTTCCGGCTCAGCGTGATCCCGATTCGCGTGCCGGCGTTGCGTGAGCGGCCCGAAGACATACCGCTTCTCGTGAAGCACTTCGCCGACCTGTTTGCCGGCGAGGGCGGACGGGCGCGACGCCTCTCCTCCGAGGCGCTCGCGGTGCTGCAGCAGCACCGCTGGCGCGGCAACATCCGGGAGTTGAAGAACACGGTCGAGCGTGCGCTGATCATGGCGCCGGGAGACGCGATCGACGTCGCCGACGTGCGGCAGTTCCTGCGCGCGGATGGGGCGGCGGCCCCGCCGGCGCCGCCGTCGCCGCGCCCCACCTGGACACCGCCACCTGGCTCGCACCCGGAGTCGGCCGCCGTGGCCGTGGCCGCAGGGGCGAGCGACGCGTCCACGGCGCCCGGAGGGCCGTCGGAGTCTGCGGCCTCCGAGCCGATGAGCGAGCAGGCAACACGACCGGCCTCGCCCAAGCCGACAACGCTGCGCGAGTACAAGGAACTGGCGGAACGCGAGTTCCTCGTCGAGAAGCTGCGCGAGCACGGCTGGAACATCTCGAAGACGGCGGAGGTGATCGACACCCCGCGCAGCAACCTGTACAAGAAGCTCGAACAGTACGAGATCAGGCAGGACAAGGACGGATAGATCGGCCTTCGGCATTCGGCGGGTCGGCCCTTGACGGCCAGACGTGCGCACCTGTGGCCGGCGCCGTCGGGTATCATCGGCAGTGCGGCAGTCGTCCAGGCGATCGCTGGCAGGGGGCGTGAGTCTCCGGCTGGAGGAAAGTCCGAACTCCGCAGGGCAGTGCGCCGGGTAACGCCCGGGCGGGGCAACCCGACGGAAAGTGGCACAGAAAACACACAGCTGACGTTTGCCGCAAGGCAGGCAAGCAATGGTGAAAAGGTGCGGTAAGAGCGCACCGCGCGGCCGGTAACGGACGTGGCAGGCAAAACCCCGCACGGAGCAAGACCAAATAGGGAGGCGCTCGAGGACGGCCCGTCCGAAGCCTCC
>JAEZCY010000275.1 GCA_023429845.1 Acidobacteriota bacterium | reverse complement strand
CGCCACGTCCGCGCACACGACGTGCGCTCCGTCGGCGGCCAACCGGTGTGCGGCCGCGCGACCGATGCCGCTGCCGGCCCCCACCACGACCACGACGCGCCGCGCCAGCGGCTTCTCGGGCGGCATGCGCTGCAGCTTGGCCTCCTCGAGCAGCCAGTACTCGATGTCGAAGGCCTCCTGCTGCGGCAGCGCCACGTACTCGTCCACCGCCTCGGCGCCGCGCATCACCTCGACTGCGCAGGTGTAGAACTCCGCCGTGACGCGCGACTCGCTCTTGTCCTTGCCGAACGCGATCATGCCGAGCCCCGGGATCAGGATGACCGTCGGGTTCGGGTCGCGCATCGGCGGCGAGTTCGGCCGGCGGCACGCCGCGTAGTAGGCGGCGTAGTCGCGCCGGTACTGGTCCAGGCCTTCGCCGAGGAGCCGCTGCAGCGTCTCGACGTCCCCGCTGGCCGGGTCCCAGGCGACATAGAGCGGCTTGATCTTCGTGCGCAGGAAGTGGTCCGGGCACGAGGTGCCGAGTTCGGCCAGCCGCGGCGCGTCGTGGCTGTCCACGAAGCGGAGAATCGCCGCGTCGTGCTGCAGGGTGGCGACCATCCGCTTCTGCTGCGACACCTGCCCGCGCAGCCACGGAACGATTCGCTGCAGCAGCTGTGCCCGCGGCGCATCGCCGAGCGGTGCGAAGCGGGGTCCGCCGAACGTCCGCTCGCCCTTGTCACGCGCCTCGATGTACTCGGCCGCCTTGCTGATCAGCGACAGCGTGAGCTCGTAGCAGGCCTTGTCGGCGTCGGCCCAGTCGATCAGCCCGTGCTGCCCCAGCACGACGCCGCGCAGTCCCGCGTGCTGGGCGACGAGCCGCTGCAACGTCAGCCCCAGCTCGAACCCCGGACGCTGCCAGGGCGTCCACACCACATCGTCGCCGTACACCTCCCGCGTGAGCCGTTCGGCGTGCCGCGAGGCCGCGATGCTGATCACCGCATTCGGGTGCATGTGGTCCACGTGTGCCGCCGGCACGAACGCGTGCAGGGGCGTGTCGATGGATGCGGCCCGCGGATTGAGGTCGAACGTGCAGTGCGGGTAGAGGCCCACCATGTGGTCCTCCGCCGGGGACTTCACGCCTGCATCCGGCAGGCGTGCATAGAGGTCCTGCAGCGCGAGCAGTTTGTCCTGGTACAGCGATGCGAAGTTCGCGAGCGTGCTCGTCCGCAGGTCGCCCCCCGACCCCTTCACCCAGAGGACGGGGACCTGCTGCCCCGTCAGGCGGTCGGTGGCGGAGAGCTTCGCCGACGTGTTGCCGCCGCCCGTGTTGGTGATGCGCTGGTCGGCGCCGAGGATGTTCGAGCGGTAGACGAGACGTTCGGCCGGCGACAGCGCGGCCGCCCGCTCGTCGTCCCACAGGTAAGTGACGTGTGACATGTGTGATTCTTGAAGGTCCGTCGTCGCTCAGCGGTCGCCGTAGCGGCGCATGTAGAAGATCGTGCCGGCTGTCAGGTACGTCAGCGTGACCACGAGCAGCCATGCGTGCATCGACGGCAGATGCGCGCCGACATCCGCCGCGGCCATCATCGTCACACGGAGCGGGAGCCACAAGGCGAGGACGAGCGCAACCAGGCCCAGCACGCCGGACGCGACGACGACCGGTCCACCGCGCGGGGCGGCCGGCACGGTCCCGGGCATGCCCCGTCGTTCGATACCCGGGATCCCTGAGGCGCCGGCGGGTGCGGGTTCGCGCGCGCCGGCAAGCGCTGCGAGCGCGATGTACCCGCACACCGTCATCAGATAGACGGGCAGGAACAGATAGAACAGGTGGAGCACGCCGCTGCGCTCGAGCGACAGCCCGATGGCGATGGCGCCGAGCCAGGCGGCGAGCGCCGGCCAGTTGAGCGCCTTGCCCTGGTAGTGCGCCCAGTACCGGGTCAAGCCGATGCGGGGAAAGATCCAGTGCTCGGTGAGCACGATGGCGCCGGCTGGCGCGAGAAGCAGTCCGTACAGCCCGACGAAATCGAGGAGGCGCGTGAACACGAATGGAAAGCAGGCGATGACCGTCGTGCCGATGCCTGCCACCAGTGTCACGCGCATGCGCGACCAGTTCGGCGTGATCGCCTGCAACGCCAGGCCGGCGCGATACAGCGTGGGGTTCGACGTCGTCCACCCGGCGAAGATGACGGCCAGGATGCCGGACCAGCCGAGCGTCGTATACGCGACGGCGCCGGAGTCGAGTCCCGCGAGCGGGAGTTGCATCAGCAAGGCGGCGCCCGCCCCCATGAGGCCGGCACACATCCAGGCGAGGTAGTGGCCCACGAACATGCCCACGGCCGAGAACAGGCCGTACCAGCTGTGGCGTGCGTAGCGGAACAGCGCCATGTCCGACAGGCCGCCGTGCATGGCGAGATTACAGATCCAGGCAAATGCCGCGATCTTCCAGAAGCCGAGCGGCTCGGAGCCGTCCGGCGTGCGACCGGTCCAGACCACGCGGTCCGCGATCACGAAGAAGTCACCGGCGCCCGACACGCCGTCCAGCCCCGCCTGTTGCGCGAGCGCCGGAAGCGCCACCGCGGCGCCGGCCACGAACATCAGGATCATCCATGGCGAACACACGCTGGCGAAGGCCGCGAGCCGCTTGAAGCCGGCCATGGCCAGCCCGACGACGACCGCGCCGACGAGCAGCACGACGAGCACGAAACGCACGTCGGTGGGAAACCAGTGCACCTGGGGTGCGATGCCGAACGGGATGCGGATCGCCGACGCGGAAACCGTGATCATGCAGCCGGCGAGGATGCAGAACAGCACCGCGTTGAGCAGGTTGTAGACGACCGTCAGCCACGGGCCGCCGATGCTGCGGAGATACCAGTACAGCGTGAGCCGCGTCTGCACCGCAATGGGCGCGCACAGCAGCGTCCACGTCAGCACGGCCAGCGCGTTGCCGACGGCGAGCCCGACGAACATGTCCCACACGCTCGCGCCCCAGTTCACGAACATCACGCCGATCACGAACTCCGTGGCCGCCACGTGCTCACCCGCGAACGACCCCGCGAAGTAGCCGGGGCCGACCAGCCTGTCCTCGGTGACCGGCTCGCGGTCGAATTCGTAGAGGGCGTCGAAGTGCGCCGCCGCCTGGGGCGTCGGCACACCTGCGGCCGCGTCAGGGACCTCCACGCTCGCGTGTGGCATGCGCGGGAGTGTACTTCAGGGAGTAGCGGGGCTCAGGATTCGGG
>JAEZCY010000270.1 GCA_023429845.1 Acidobacteriota bacterium | reverse complement strand
GCGGCTCGGTGATCGCAATGTGGGTCATCGCAGAGTCTGGCGCCGCGCCGTGCCAGTGCTTCTGTCCCGGCGGTATGCGCACGACGTCTCCCGAGCGAATCTCCTCGACGGCGTCCCCCCAGCGCTGAACACGTCCCACGCCGGCCGTGACGATCAGGGTCTGACCACCCGGATGCACATGCCACGCGGTGCGGGCCCTCGCCTCGAACGCGACAGAACCAGCGGCGGCATCGGCGTTCACGAGTGAGTCGAACAGCATGTCGACCCGAGCAACGCCGGTGAAGTTGGAGGGCGGGGCTTCACGAACGTCACGCTCGGCGCCGCGCGTGATGGCCAACGTCTGACCGTGCGCCGCACTCGCCACGATGAGGATGCCCAGCAATGCCGACATCGCACGCATCGCGGGCCTGTAGATCTTCGTACGCATGGGACGCTCCTCTCACGCAGCCTGCGCAAGCGCATCGACAGCAACTGTCGTCAGCCGCAGGGTACTGCGTCACTTGTCGTGCGACTTGCCGAATGCTGGCCGGCGCGAGGCTCGGAAGGAACGGGCGCGCGGAGGATCAAGCAGGCAGGATGGCGTCTGGCGATTCACTTGGAGACGCGCCGCCTCGGCAGAGTGTCCAGGGATGCGGCCCCCAAGAATCACGCATCGGCGATGAATCAGCTCGCTTTGCTGAGGAAACGCTGCCACGCTCCCGTGCTCCACGAGCCTTCGCGTGGAGACATCGTGGAGGCGCAAAAACAAGGCTGTAAGTTGTTGTTGCGAATCAGAGACTTATGGCTGGGAGGCAGGGATTCGAGCTCAGGGGGAAGCGGTTTCCGTAACTGTTGATGGCGTGGCACTTCTGGTCTCAAGCACTTCGTTTACATTGGGTTACGCTCCTCGGATTCCTTACTGCCGTCCACACCAGTCCGCAGGAATCGACCGCCGCCGTGGAGACATCGTGGAGACGGCGTCGTCACGCGTACCCGACCCAGCGCTCCGTCCTGACGGGCTCGAATTGGAGGCGTCGACGCGATGGCAACTGTCGCGGCCTTCACGGGGCCGAACGCAGGTCAGCCACTGCCAGGCGGCCCTCAACGTTCATCGACCCTGCCGCGCTTGGCGCGGGCCGTCGAGCGCGTGCACCGCTTCATCGACCGCGTCGCCGAAGCCCCAGCCGATGTCCCTCGCGCGCGCCTGGATGCGCTCAAGACGAGCTCTCACGTTCGCGCGCGCAGACGCGGGCAGCGTGTCGAAGGCCTTCACTACTGCCTCCAGGCGCTTCTCCAACGCGTTGAAGTAGGCCTCATCGCCGTAGCCCAGATCCGCGGCCTGCTCCGTTCCCGCCTCGACAAACGTCAGCATCAGATCGACCGTCCCAGAGGCGTCGGCTGTCGCACGCTGATAGGCAGTGATCGCGGCGGCGGCATCGCGGATGCTGACACGACGCGTGCTGAACGGATCCGGATAGATCGCGCCGGCGACCACGCGCCGGTACTCCTCGACGGTACGGCTACCGGGAGTCAGACGGGAGTGCAGGAAGCGGCGATTGGCCGCGCTCGCGTCGTAGAGATCCGCCACCAGCGACACGAGGCCTTCGCGGTCGAACGTCTGGAGCCGCGCCTTTACCTCGCTCCACGTCCTGCGCCGTTTCGGCTCAGCCATGATCCCGCGCGGTCTCACCCGCCCCACGGTCATCGTCGATACCAGCGGCGATACGCTGCGACCCACTCGGCACCCTGCGGTCGCGGAGCGGTCAGCTCCACCTCCGACAGCCGGACCTTGTGACGCCTGCCGCGGCGCCGACAGACGGCAATCACCTCATCTGTGTGACCGATGTCGATCTTCTCGACCACCACGACCTCGCCGAGAACGCTCGCCTCACACGGAAGCGCCAGGTGCTCCTCGAGCATGGTCAGGAACGCGGTGGCCTGCTCGGCGTCCCCGTATGCGTCCACCGTGGCTTCCTCGATCAGGGCGTCGAGCCGGCTCGGACTCGGAGGCCACGCGCGCGTCGGCCTCTTCCGGGTGGCGGTCCTACGATTCGGGGTGCGGAACCTGTGCACCGCCGGCGTCTCGGAGGACAGCTGCCGCTCGGCGGCCTGCGGTTCGAGTCGACCAGCCGCAAGGGGACCGCCGATGACCTCCGTGGTGTCCTGCACAGCGGCGTTCAGTGTGAAGCCCTCGAATGCGATCAACATGCGGCCGATCTGATCCCAGGTGAACGGTCGGCCGTCGACGATCAGCAGCGGAAGATCACCGTCGGGATCCCACTCGATGACGCCGCTGAGTCGATGCGGCCGCGTGAGCTGCCACCCGTTCTCGGTCTCCTCGACGTGCCGCACGCCGAGTGCCTGGCGAATTCGCTCGCGCAAACGCGTGAACAGGTCATGGGCGTCGGCCTCGAGGTCGCCAAGGATCTCGAACCGATAGCCTCCCTTCGCGCCTCGCTTGCCGACCTCACGCGCGTACATGGCGTGTCCGGTGGGCACCAGCATCGAACGAATCTCGAACCGGTGTTGTACCCCATCGACATCGGTGATTGCGAATGGCGGAATGGCCGTGTTGTCGAAGTCGACGCCGAGCCGGTCGGCTGTCTCGTCGTTGAAACAGCGGTAACAACGGTCGCCGACCCCGGCGATCGAGATCGAATCGTGGGCGCGCAGGATCTTCCTGCACAGGCCGCATCGGCGTCGTTCCTGGTTGCGATCGTGGCTCATGACGCCGATGTCCGTGTCAGCCCAGATCGCTGAGGATCTCCGCAACGTTGCGTGCGCCGTGCAGCACGGCGACGATGGTCAACGGATCGCCACTCGGGTCGTACACCACCAGGTAGGAGTACACGCTCCAGAACTTCAAGGGACGCTCGGTCAGATCCTGGCGCACGTGGCCGACGCCTGGTCGTGACGCAAGCAGCCCGAACGCATCTTCGAGCGCGAGCACGACCTTTACCGCCGCGTCGACGCTGTCGCCTGCGATGAAGTCGGCGATGGCCTCGACGTCCGCCTCGGCTCGCTCCGTCAGGCGGTACGTCTTGCTCACGTGCGCTTCTTCGAGCGGGCCGTCACGCGCTGCTTGATGCGCGCCATCGCTACGGGGCCGTCGACGACCCGTCCTGCTTGGGCCTCCTGCCAGCCGCGCTCAATCTGCTCCCGCCAGCGGAGTCGCACCTCATCATGCTCCTTCAACAGACGGAGGCCTTCACGCACAACCTCGCTGGCGTTGTTGTAGAGGCCGCTCTCGACCTTCTCGCCGACGAATCGCTCCAGCTCAGGCGTCAATGACACGTTCATGGCATTCCTCGCATAACAGAGTTTAGCAAAGTCTGTTGGTCACTGAACGCCGAACATGGAGACATCGTGGAGACGGCTTCGTAAGCCTGACGAGCGGAAGTCGAGCTCGATCAATCAGATAGCGTGCGGAGGGTCAGGGATTTGCCCACGACACCATGCAGCCGTAAGTTGTTGTTTTGCAATGAGTTGTGGCTGGGAGGCAGGGATTCGAATTCGGAGCCAGGCGTTTTCACAAGTGATTGATGGCGCTGGATTTCCGGCAATAACCACTTGAGAGGCAAGTGGTTACAGCACTCCGATTCGTGCACTGCCGTCCACTCGATTCCTCCCGCTTCTCCTCCAGGTTTGGCACTATTCGGGCACCGAGATTTGGGAGGCGACCTGGCCAGGGTCGGAAGGATTCTGTGCACCATTCTCCCGATGCACCAAATGGACTGTCCTCCGCTTCCATATTCTCCGGAACGCACCGCGGGCCTGATATCTGTCGGCACTGCATTACGGCCCTGAGGCATCGCTGCCTGAGAGCCCTACCGTCCGTTCAGTACGCGGCAGTGAACCGTGCGCGCCGGTGCGCCGGCTGCTCGATCTCGTCGACGATGACCATCCCGAGGTCGCCGTTGGAGCGATTCGAATTGCCCTCCGCATCCGTCACAAGCACATCACCGCCAAGGCGGTGGGTGCCCGTGGTCTCACCCGGCGCGAAGGCCCCGAAGCCACCGGCAGGGCTGAAGTAGAACCAGTCCAGCGACTCGTCCGAACCCTTGAGGTGGTCCAGCACCGCCGCCATCTCGAGCATCTCGGGCTTGTACTCGGCAGGAACATCACCGTCGAGAATCCTCGGTCCGCCGGGCGCTACCTGGAGGGAACCGGCGCCCACGATGACGCCCAACCGAACGCCGGCCTCGCGTGCGATCGCCGCCAGTGGTGCAACGGCGGCGTCCTTGACCCGGCCCGCCATGTCGCCGCGTGGGGAGAGCGCCACCACCACGACGTCAGCGCCTTGCACCGCGGCATGCGCCACGGGCTCTTCGAGGATCGAGCCGGTCTTGTACCTGACACCGTCGACCTCCTGCTCGGGCAGGTTACGGCTGTAGGAGGTAACCTCGTGACCGCGCGCAGCGGCGCTCTTCACGACCCCGCTACCCGCGTATCCGGCGCCACCGATGACTGTGATGCGTGCCATAGCTGTTCCCTTCGCGAGAAGAGGCAGAAGGACACCTCTTACTGTACAGAACCACGCGCAGGCCCAAAGCCGTGAGTTCGAGCTCGGTAACGACGTCTTCCTGACTAGGTCCAAGCCTTGGGCGACCGCGACGCACAACCAGCACGGCGCATTGTCGCCTTCACCGCACGCGCCGGGTAGACAACAAGCCAGCGCGGTCCCAACCCACGCTCGGGAGCGCCTCGCGACCTATTCCGGCACACAGCATTCACGCGATGCCCGCACCGCGTACTCGCCCGCGGCGCTGCGCGTCAGCATCAAGCCGTGCTTGGTGCCGTGTCAGAGGCCCTGGGTAGGGAACGTCGTCCCGGTGTCAGCCGACGAACTCACCTGGATGTTCCCGCTGTGTGCCGACACGATCGCGCGTGCGATGAACAAGCCAAACCCTATGCTGTGCCCCTCTGCCTCCCCGCGACCGCGAGCCAGGGGCTCAAACACGGTCGGGAGTACGTCGAGCGGAATCGCTGGTCCCTATCCTGCAGTCCGCGGCGATTGAAGCGCCATGAGCCGCTCGTGAAGGCGAGGAACCCTGCTCGCACCAGGGACGGTCAAGTTCTTGTCAGCATCGGCCAACATCTTAGCTCAGCCAAGGGCGGCGGCCCTCCGCGCACGCTCCCATCAGCGCGCTTCGGCGTTCAACACGCCCTGTGAAGCACCGTGAACGACGTAAGCTCGTGATCAGACTCACGGACGCATTCCACTCTGCGTCGCTCCAGCTGTTGGGGTCGCCTTGCACCCGCCTTCGCGAGCCCGAACCGCCATGGCTGCCCTGAATGGTCGCATGCAGCGGCACAGTTCGTGCAACGCACGTTTACGTTACCCCCCGACAGGGACGTCCCGTCAGTTGGTCGGTGCGTCAATGACAGTGGAGGCTCAATGGAACGGTGTTGCAGGCTGTTCAGCTCATGGCTTGGTGAGGGTGCGCTGCGTCTGTGGTTCTCCATAGTAAGTTGCATGGTGATCCTACTGACAGGCGCCAGCGGCGCCTTCGGCCAATATACCCCAGAGCTCGAGATGTATGAGGGCTCGGCCGGGTGCCGAGTAAAGTTGCGCGGTCCATACTCGGGGCCGAATCTTGAAGCGGCTGGTGAGATTCGCGATCCGGCCAACAATATCGTTCTGAACATCTACAAACAAACGTATAGCTCGCTTTTACACGGCGACTACACAGCACAGGTGTTAATCCCCGGCGCCTATACGTGCCGCGTTGATTACTACGCAGACGGATTCTGGCTCGGCGAGCTGTCGCGCTCACTCACGCTCTATCCAATTCCTTCAGGAGAGACGCACACAGGCACTCATTGGGTAGACACCCGGGCTCAGTTCACAGCGGTTCTCGATCCGTCAACGAAGCAGTTCAATGGTCGTACGGTAACAGAAAGCGGAAGCCCTGGCGGGTCCGACACTTGCCACGACCCTGGTTCGCCGGCAGTGCCTTTCATCGGTCCGACGGGTGGCTCATGGTCGGTCGGCAGTTCGAACCAGTACGGGCCCGACTCTATTGGTTGGTATCCGATCGCCGTAGCGTACTACCGCTCCCAGCCCGGACGAGTTCCGTGTAATGCACTGTGGCAGCAGGTCATGTCAATCAACTATCCAGGGCAATCCGATCGAGCCTACAGAACGAACATCAATCTTGTGATCATCGAAGACGTACTCCTGCGCACGTCGCGGGGTGGAGTCGAGATGGTGAGGTCATGGCCATGACGTTCAGCCCCGCTCGTTTTACAAGGATGAAGCCGCGAAGGGAGTCGATCTTTAGCGCGGCGCGCTGCGGCTTGGTCATCACAGTTGCTCTGGTCGCTGCCATCCACACTGACACCTCGCCAACGTCGGCACAAGGACAATCGGTCGCGGTACGAGTCGACATGCCGCGTCCGCTCGCGCCCCTCCTCACCAAGGCGCAGGTTCTCTACAGGCGTGTAGTGACGTTTGAAGAAGCGCCCATCGAGCACGCACAGGATCTGGTTGATATCTCGGCACCGGATCTGGCATCTGGAGCGAAGCCTACCCGAACGCCACGCTTCGTGCCGAGGGGTGGACCGCTTTCGGTGTTTCTACCAGATCCCGCAAAGGGAGACGTCGATGTAGAGCGTGCGGTACGAGAACTCGTTGCGGAATTCAATGCTTCTGGGTACCCCGGCCAGTACCGAGTTATTGCTAGCGACGACACTCTGCACGTCGTACCGATTGCGAGTAAGGGTGTTAGTGGTACGCGCATCGCGCGCAGGTCATTGTTCGACCGAGAGGTAGTCGTAACGACGGGAAGGTATGCCGGAAGCGTGCTTCTTCAGATCGTGCTCGACCAGTTGAACGAGCAGCAGGAATTTCCGATTGGCATAGCGACCGTGAGCACATCCGCTTTAGATAGCACCGTCCTGCACGTTCAGGGAGGGCGCTACGTAGCACGTGACCTCCTGCTGCGGATCAACGCAGAGTCACTGTCGCCCATATCGTGGACTATGCTGTTTGAACCCATGGCCAGACGATACTACATGAACATCCAGGGTATAGAGTTGGATCCTTACTCTATTTACACGGGTGACGTGCGTTGACGGCGTCGACGACCACCGTCTCGACGCGTAAGGGTCAACGCAGGACTGGTTGTATGTGCTGGGCAGGCGGCGGATCCGAATACGTAAGCTTCCTCGTCAAGTAGACACTGCAGAGAGAGAGAGACTGCCCGGCGGAGGTGACTTTGGCCCCGAATCGAGACGGACCGTAGCTAGGAGCGTGTCCGAGTAAGCGTCTGGCGCTGCCGATCGTATAGCAGGCATGGCCAAGACGTACCGCCCCTACGTGCCCGGGCAGACGCTCCTGCTGCCGCCTGACCTGCGCGAATGGCTGCCTGGGGATCACCTGGCGTACTTCGTGGCGGATCTGGTCGATCAGCTGGATCTGTCGGCGATCCTGCGCGTCTACGAGGCCGAGGAGCGGGGCTACCCGCCCTACCACCCGGTGATGCTCACGAAAGTGCTGGTCTACGCATACTGCGTCGGCGTCTTCTCGTCGCGCAAGATCCAGCGGCGCCTGCTCGAGGACATCCCGTTTTGCGTGTTGGCCGCCGGCAACGCGCCCGACTTTCGCACGATCGCCGACTTCCGCAAGCGCTATCTCGCCGCGTTGCAGGGGCTGTTCGAACAGGTGCTGCGGCTCGCCCGTGAAGTGGGCGTGCCGCAGGTGGGGCGCGTGGCGATTGACGGCAGCAGGGTGCCGGCGAACGCGTCGAAGCACAAGGCCATGAGCTACGGACGGATGCAGGAGAAGACCACCCAGTTGCGGGCCGAGCGTGAAGGCCCTGCTGGCGGCGGCGGAGGCCACCGATGCGGCGGAGGACGCGACGTACGGCGCCGAGCACCGGGGAGATGAACTGCCGGCCGAGTTGAAGCGCCGGGAGGACCGCTTGGCACGCATCAAAGAAGCGAAGCGTGCGCTGGAAGCTCGGGCGAAGGCGGAGGCCGAGGACGCGGGCACGCCTCCGGCCAAGGCAAAGCCCCTGGCCAAGGCGCAGTACAACTTCACCGATCCCGAGTCGCGGATCATGAAGACGCCCGACGGCTTCGCGCAGGCCTACAACACGCAGATCGCGGTCGACGACCTGCAAGTGGATTGTCGGGCAGGCCGTGACGCAAGAGACCAACGACAAGAAGCAGTTGCTGCCCATGATCACCGCGGTCACGCAGCAATCGGGTGAGACGCCCACACAGGTGCTGGCCGATGCCGGCTATTGCTCAGAGGCCAATCTGACGGGCATCGTCGCGCTGCCGGTCGACGCGTACATCTCGACGCGCAAGCAGAAGCACGGCGAGCGCCCTGGGCCCTGTCCGCGGGGACGCATTCCGACGACCGCCACCGTGGTCGACCGGATGACGCGGAAGCTCCAGACGAAAGCCGGCGCGGCGGTGTATGCGATGCGCAAGGCGACGGTCGAACCGGTGTTCGGGCAGATCAAAGAGGCCCGCGGCCTCCGTCGATTCCTGCTGCGCGGCTACGCGAAGGTGCAGGCCGAGTGGTCGCTGGTGTGCACGACGCACAACATTCTCAAGCTGTATCGCCTGTGCCAGTGACCGGGGGCGACCGATCCGGCCGTGGCCAGCCTCTCCCATCGCCGCGCGCGCACCACGGGCGCCGATCAGGACGGCTGTGGGTTCCCCGGTGTGCCACCATCGCACAGGCACGGCGCGAGTGGTACCGAGCGGGGCCTGCTCAGACGCCGCGCGCCGCATTAGCCGGACACGCTCCTAGCTTAGCTTAGCTTAGCTAGTGGTACGTGTTCCGCGAAGTTGGGCGGCGCCTCACATGGTGACTTTTCAGCAGTCTGGAAAGTTTTTCACGCGGCACTCAGGTGGGAAGCATCAGCTTGACGTCCTTGAGCTTCGTGATGCGTTCCTCAACAGTCGGTCGGCCTCCGAACGCGCCGAGGAGTTCCGAACTGCACGGCTCGGTCGCCTGATTGGTGGCGGAGCGCCGGTGCCGCTATCAAGTGATAAGGTTCTCTGCGTACATGCAGTTCCTCATGGATCGTTGTTCGGCGCTCTCGCTGTTGATCTTCAAAAGGCGACGGTGCACAACGTTGAGCTGAGGCCGATGGAAGCGAGTGGGTGGGGGCCGCGGTTCAACATCGACGGTGTCATTTCAGTCGCGAGCTCCCTTCGAGGGACGAACAGTACCGGATATGTACAGCTCTTCAGAAATGGCATCGTCGAGGTCGCTTTCTCGGACGTCTTTTTCGATCCGCCGGCCGACATGAAGTTGGCGCTGGCCGGCGTCGGTGCGGGTCGTGTCTCAAAAGAGCTCGTCGGCGCTGTCGAACGACTTCAGCGTCTTTTCCCCATCCTGGAGGTGCCTCCAGCGGTGTCGTTCTTCATTTCGCTTCATGGAATGAAAGAAGTTGCGTTCCATGTGTCCCAGCGGCTGTCCTCGTACGGTCGCTACGCATTCGACCGCGAAACGATTCTCCTACCGGAGGTCGTTGCGCGCCGTCAACTACTCTTGCCCCGGCAGATTCAATTGTCGCCGCGCAGTCGTCATGCAGGATTACGAAACATCGGCGCCGGCTGTTCTCAAACCGGCGTTGGACGCGCTCTGGCAGGCTGCCGGTCTCGAACGCTGTTTCGACTATTCGAACGATGGCCGGTGGGCGCCCCAAGGGTGAGCCGATCCGAACGCGTTTGAGGGCGAACCCGCCACACGGACGCCGCCGACTAGCGGTGCAAGACGCGGCGGGGCCTCCAGAAATCCGGCCTGCGCCGCGTTCTTCTCGTGCCATTGTGTGCGGCCACTTCAGCGGATAGCATTTGGCGGGAAGCCCATGGCCCCAAACCTGTCATGCAGGTGCGCAGCAGTGACGCCGTGAAGGCATCCGCGACGGTCCAGTCGATGCTCGCGCAGAACAGTGGCTTGAATGGGCCACCAACTTCCTGAAGGCCACGGACCCTATCGAGGAACTGCTGGATGACCCTTGGCCCACGGCGCCTCTCCGAGCGGCCACGTCCATGCCGTGGCACTGGAAGTAGCAGCAGTCGGTCCATGGCGTGGGAGTGGCGACAGGTGGGCAACGACTTGAATCTCCACGGTCGGCAAGAGTGCAATCCCCGGACGGACAAGAAGATCGCCAGGGGCGAGAGGCAGGGATTGCACCCCGAGGGGCTCGCCAACTGTAGGCCCGAGAGAGCGTCGAGAGACGCCATCACCCACTGCGCGGGGCACTATTAGGGCAAGAACGGCCAATGGCCAATCAAAGAGAGCTGCAAGTCTCTCATTGGCAAGGAGTTAGGCTGGCTGGGAGGCAGGGGTTCGAATTCGGAGCCATGCGTTTTCACAAATGATTGATGGCGCTGGACTTCCGAAGCTAACCGCTTAAGAGGCAAGCGATTAGAGCACTCCGATTCGTGCACTGCCGTCCACTCGATTCCTCCCGCTTCTCCTCCAGGTTTGGCACTATTTGGGCACCGGCTCCACGAGCATCATTCGAGCGGCTTTCGCATGGCGACGGCCGACGCCGGACACGCGGACCGGAACTCGACACTCTGCCGCACCGATTCCGGGACGTCCTCGCGCCCGATCCGTTCGAATCCAAACCGGGGAAAGAACCCGTCGGCCGTGGTCGTGAGCAGGAACACGCTCGGCATGCACACTTCGCGCGCGAGGGCGAGAGCCGCCTCAGTCAGGCGCTGCCCGAGTCCGTGTCTCTGCGCACTTGCGTCCACAACCACAGACCGCAGGAGCGCGCCATCGGCGTAGCGTTCCAAACCGGCGGCGCCGACGACCCGCCCGTCCAGACGTGCCACCACCACTGCATCACCCATGGCGTCCGCTCCGTCGAGGGGTAAGCCGTGGCGCTCGAGCAGCGACAGCACCGAGGCGATGTCTTCAGGTTGGGCGCGTTCGATAACGGCTGACACGCGAATCACCTCCAGCTGCGCCGCAGCCGGCGCGTTCCGATACTAGAAGCGAACCGCGCACCGCCCCTCGTTCGGGTGCTTCCACGCCGGTTGAAGCCGCCTTCACATCGTTGAACGCAGGCCGACGGCACAATCTTTCACTCGAATTGCTCAGTCTGCGTCCATTCCGAGCTGCCTCCGTCTGTAGTGCCAGGACGGTTCTACAGGAGAGAACAATGCAGACATCCACAGCAGATCAGATTCGAGCGGCGGTTCGCGAAGCGTACGGGGCCGTGGCCAGCCAGCAGCAGCAAGGGGGTTGTTGCACCGGGGGCGGCGGCACGAGCTGCTGCGGCCCGATGGGCACCGCTTCGACGCGGCTGGGCTACACGGAGACCGACGTGGCCTCCGTGCCGGACGGTGCCGATTTGGGCCTCGGGTGCGGCAACCCGCAGGCGATCGCGGGACTGCAGCCGGGCGAGCGCGTGCTGGACCTGGGCAGCGGCGGCGGGTTCGATGCCTTCCTCGCCGCGCGGCAGGTGGGTCCCAGCGGTCGGGTGATCGGGGTGGACATGACGCCCGAGATGATTGCCCTCGCGCGCGCCAACGCCGCGAAGGTCGGCGTGGACTACGTCGAGTTCCGCCTCGGCGACATCGAGCACCTGCCCGTGGACGACGCGTCTGTAGACGTCATCATGTCCAACTGCGTCATCAATCTGGCACCGGACAAGCCGGCCGTCTTCCGCGAGGCCTTCCGCGTGCTGGTGCCGGGCGGTCGGCTCGCCATCTCGGACATGGTCGCCGTCGGTGATCTCCCGGCCGCGATCGCCAACGACCCGGCGGCGTACACGGGTTGCATTGCCGGGGCCGCACCGGTGGCTGAACTCGAGCGCCTGATCGCCGACGCCGGTTTCCAGCAGGTGCGCGTCACGGTGCAGGGGCAGAGCCGCGAGTTCGTCGAGGAGTGGAGTCCCGGCAGCGGCGCCGAGCAGGTCGTGGCCTCCGCGCTGATTGAAGCGGTCAAAGCCGCGTGATGTCCGCCTCCGTGCATGCATCAGGGAGATCCGTCATGTCTGTCACTTCCTCAATGCCGAGCGCCAACCAGACCCCGCCGGCGGCCTGCTGTGAGAAGACACTCCTCAGCACATGCTGCCCGCCGCAGTCGAAAGCGGCGTGCTGTGGATCATCGGCCCAGCCGATCAGCTGCGGATGTCAGCCGACCGCGGACGCAAAGCGGTAGCATCGTGAATACGATGCTGGCGTCCGACCTGCCGTGGCGGGAACTGCACGGCAACCTGCGAACGTTCATTGCCCGGCGGGTGCAGAACCAGGCCGACGTGGACGATCTGGTGCAGCGCGTTCTGCTCCAGATCGTTACCGGCCTCGAGTCATTACGCGATCACGGACGCCTCCATGCCTGGGTCTATCGCACGGCGCGCAACATCATCGTCGACTACTACCGGGCCATGGGGAGCCGGCGAGAGCACGCGGCCGGCGACGCCGGCGACGTCGAGGCCATTACGCCGGCTACCCTCGCGACGCTCGACGAGCATGATGGCGCCGCGTTGCGCGAGCTCGCGGCGTGTCTGGCGCCGATGCTGAACCAGCTGCCGTCGGCGTATCAGGAGGCGCTCCGGATTGTGGAGCTCGAAGGGACGACCCACCAGGAGGCCGCTCGCCGGGTCGGCGTCTCACTCTCGGGCATGAAGAGCCGCGTGCAGCGAGGCCGCCAGCAGTTGCGTGCCGTGGTCGAGGCGTGTTGCCGGATCGACCTCGACCAACGGGGAGGCATCTCGGCCTACACCCCGCGTCAGCCTGACGCCTGCGGCTGCGGCGGTTGCGGCGACCACTGACTCCATCCAGCACCTCGCAGCGCTCGCACAGTACCCTCTTCGAGCGCTTGCGCATCATTCGCACCGCCTGGCTCGTGTCAGACTCCTCGTGAACCGGCTGGTCAAGCCGTGCCCGGTGCTTGAGAACAGACCATCATGCGCATCGCGATCATCAGCGACATCCACGGCAACCTTTCGGCGCTCGACGCCGTGCTCGCCGACCTCCGGTCACGGCCTGTCGACGCGACGTACTGCCTTGGCGACCTGGTCGGCTACGCGGCACACCCGAACGAGGTCATCCAACGGATCCGGGCCGAAGGCATCCCGACCATCGTGGGCAACTACGACGATGGCGTGGGATTCGAACGCGACGAGTGCGGGTGCGCGTACACGAATTCCGTCGACAAAGAGCTCGGCGATCGTTCGCTGGCGTGGACGAAAGCGACAGTCACCCCGGAGAACAAGGGGTTTCTGCGCACGCTGGTGAGCGAGATCCGTTTCGACGCAGATGGAAGACACGTCCTGCTCGTCCATGGCAGCCCGCGTCGAATCAACGAGTACCTGTTCGAGGATCGTCCCACCTCGAGCTTTCAGCGACTCGCGGCCTCATCGAACGCAGACATCATCGTGTTCGGCCATACCCACAAGCCATACACGAAGCTCGTCGACGAAGTGCTGTTCGTGAATGCGGGTTCGGTGGGCAAGCCAAAGGATGGCGACTCCCGCGCCTGCTACATCATCCTTGGCCCATCTGACGCGACCAACCCTGTCGAGTTCATTCGCGTGTCGTATGACGTCGCGCGCGAGGCCGCGGCGATCCGCGCAAGCGATCTCCCGGACAAGTTTGCGGTGGACATCGAGACCGGTGGTGGGAAGGTCTCGACGACGTCCTGACCGGTCCTCCCGGGTTCTCTCCCTGGTTCGGCACTACTGGGCACCGGCCTAGCGGGAGTCATCCGCGAGTCGGCTGCATTCGTGCCCGCGCGCTGTGCGACGGGTCCGAGTGTCGAGCCTCTGTCGCTGTGGGTGGGTGACAGTACTCGTGGCGACGGCAGGCGTGAACGTGGGCACGCTCCTGGTCAGCCGCGTTCTGTCACAAGTGCCTGACCTCTGGTTTCACCCTATGTTGGCGGCCGTGCTCGCGACGCTGGGAGTGACCATGCTGCTCCGGGTCGCGCAAGAGGTGCCCTGAGCAGTCAAGTCAAGCCGCTGCGGCTCGCCCTCGACGGGACATCGCGGCGCAGCATTTCAGCAACCACCCTTCAACGCTGGCTCGAACAACTCGATTGGATTCCCGTCCAGATCCTCGATCTGGACCTGACGACCGCCGGGGCCTGCCTCCACGTGATTGCGAAAGTGAACTCCCGCCTTCGTCAGTGCAGCGATGCAGCTAACAGATCTTCCACGGTGAGCACGACTCTATTCCACCGGCCCGGCTCCTGCGTCAGTCCGCTCGGCATCGGCCGAGAGCCGGAGGCCCGTGGAGCGCTGAGCAGAATATGAACGTCTCCGAACGCCACGCTCGCAAACGCGGGCAGCTGCTGGCGGCTGAGGGTGAACCCGAGGTGATTGGTGTAGAACGCGGCGGCACGAGCCACGTCCTTCACCTGATACCGAATTCCGTGGACACCTTTGACGAATGGGTGTGGGTTGCCTGTACCGCGCGGGGGACGGTGCGCCCCATGCAGGCGGACACCGGCTGTGCGCTTGACCGGCGACGATCCATATTCTAAAGTTTCTTTGAATGCAGTGTTGCTCGGGAGGCCCCATGCACGCGCTGCTGGTCCTCAACGATGCGCCCTGTGGCACTGAACGCACGTACAAGGGGTTGAGGCTCGGCCTCGCGCTTGCGAACGCTCCTGATACGCAGGTCA
>JAEZCY010000067.1 GCA_023429845.1 Acidobacteriota bacterium | reverse complement strand
CCGCTATGCAGTCCATCTCGACGAGCGAGCGCCCCGGGATGCCGCCGTAGCAGGCCACGGTCGTCCGTACGGGCGGGTTTGCGCCGAACCGTCCGCGGTACACCTCGTTCATCGCGGCATAGTCCTGCAGGTCGTGCAGGTACACGTTCACCTTCAGCACCTTCTCCATCGACGAGCCGACCTTCTTCAGTTCGTTCTCGAGCTGATCGAGCACCTGCTTGGTGTGGACCCGGATGTCGCCTTCCTCGTGGTACCCCTTGCCGGCGACGTACACGAGGCCGCCGTGCACTTTCACCGACGAGAAGAGCGGACCCTGCTTGGGCGCCTCGGCCTGCTGCGCCGCATCGGGAATGGTGGTGATGCCGTCGGTCTCGGTGGTGGCGGCGTGCGCCCGGCCGCCGATCAGGCCGGCGGCGGCGGCGCCGACGGTGGCAAAGAGTGAACGGAAAGCGGAGCGGCGGGAGCGGTCTGGCTGGGTTGCGGACACGGGCGATCTCCTGGGATCGATTCACGATGCTGCCCGCCGTCTTCCGGGGCTGATCGCCGGCTTCGGCGGGGACGGCAAGGGCGCGGCAAGGCGCGAGGATAGCGGCTCGTCACCGCGCAGGCAAGCGAGCGCGCGATGTGCATGGACTGCGGATTCGATTTCGTTTATGTTGAGCGCACTCTGCCAGTGTGAAACGCCGTAACGCTTTTCGGGGCGGCGCTCCAGAGGTGCAGCGCACCGCCACGAGGGGTCCACGGCACGCGAATGCGTGCAGGCTGGCGGTGCCGACCGCGTGGCAGTGCACCAGGAGGATGCCAGCGTGCTCCGAGTTCTGTGGTCTGCAGTTTTCGCCCTCTCCCTCTCCACCGCCGCCTTTGCGCAGCTCGCCTCCCAGACGGGCCTTGTGGGGACGGTTACCGACTCCGGTGGCGGCGTGCTCCCCGGCGCGACGGTCACGGCTGTCAACGTCGGCACGGGCGCGACGTTCACGGGTGTCACCAACGACGCGGGCGTATACCAGTTCAACGCCGTCCCCCTGGGACGTTACGAGGTCACCGTCACGCTCCAGGGCTTCCAGACGTTCAAGGCGACGAACCTCGAAGTCGGCGGGAGTCAGGTGGTGCGTCGCGACGCCGTCCTGAGCGTCGGCGAGCTGTCGGAAACGGTCACCGTTGAGGCGGCCAACACCACCATCCAGACCGACCGCGCCGCCGTCTCGCAGACGGTCGAACGACGCGCCGTGGTCGACCTGCCCATGTCGGGCCGCAACGTCTGGCAGATGGCGGCGACGACGCCGGGCGTGTTGAGGGGACAGACGACCGACATCGGCCTGTCGTTCCGCGGCGCCGGTCAGCGCGAGATCCAGAACAGCCTGACGCTGGACGGCATCAACGCGACCTCCAACCTGCTGGCGATGACGAGCACCCGGCCGATGGCCGATGCCGTGACCGAGGTGACCGTCCAGACCGGCAGCACGTCGGCCGAATACGGCGCCTATCTCGGCGTGGCGGTCAACGTCGTCACCAAGAGCGGTACCAACGGGTTCCACGGCGCGCTGTTCGAGTACTTCCAGGGTGACAACCTGGAGAGCCGTGGCTACTTCGACAACCGCAACCTGCCGGAGAGCCCGAAGAAGAGCAACCAGTTCGGCGTGCAGTTCGACGGCCCGGTGATGATTCCCGGACTCTACGACGGCAAGAACAAGACCTTCTTCATGGCCGCCTACGAGGGGCTGCGCTCGAATCGACAGACGAGTCCGCTCGCATCGGTCCCGACGGTGAAGATGCGCCAGGGCGACTTCTCGGAGGTTGCGGCGCAGATCAGGAACCCGTACACCAAGGTTCCCTACCCGGGCAACATCATCCCGCAGTCCGAGCTCGCGGCGCAGGCCCTCGCTTTGTTGCAGTACTACCCGATGCCGACCGGACCCGGCCTGGCCAACAACTATCAGACCGACGTCCTGACCGAGAACAAGAACGACCAGGTGCTGCTGCGCGTGGACCAGAACATCGGCCAGTCGGCGCGCGTCTACGGCCGTTACAACTGGGTCGATGCCTTCGACGGCTTCGGCGCCGCCGTGCCCACCACGGCCTACTACCAGCCGCGCAAGAACAAGAACACGTTGCTGTCCTACCAGCAGACGATCTCGCCGACGCTGCTCAACGACTTCCGGATTGGCTGGCACCGTCTCGAGCTGGACACCTTGAACAACTTCGATCTCGAGGGCAACGGCACGGCGAGCTCCGACCTCGGCATCCCCGGGTTCGACTCCGACGTCCGCTACGACAACTTCGGCATCCCGACGGTGTCGGTGACCGGGTTCTCGGGCCTTGGCTACGGTGGCAGCAACTGGTACCAGTTCGACACCACGTTCCAGGTCTCCAACGTGCTGTCCTGGACGAAGGGGACGCACACGCTGCGAGCCGGCATCGACCTGCGCAAGCTGCGCACCGGCCGCCTGGCCGCCAACAGCCCGCGCGGCGCCTTCGGCTTCACGGGCGACATGACCGGGCACGCGGTCGCCGACTTCATGACCGGTGTACCGCGCACGGTGGGGACGCCGGTCGACCAGTTGCAGGGCGACGTCGGTCAGTGGCGCAACGGCTTCTTCGTCAACGACGTGTGGCAGGCGACCCAGCGCATGACGCTGAGCCTCGGCCTGCGGTATGAGCGCAACTCGCCCGTGCAGACCTACGAGGGCGTCGCCTCGATGCTCAACGCCGACCAGACGCAGATCATCCCGACGACGTTTCCGTCGCCCGGCTTCGAGTTCACCGAGCCGAACAACAAGGACTGGGCCCCGCGCCTCGGCGTGACGTACCGCTTGACGGACACGACGGTGCTGCGCGCCGGCTGGGGCATCTACTACAACCCCAACCAGATGAACTCGTTCACGTTCCTGACGAACAATCCGCCGGTGTCGCCCGAGTTCACCTTCACCAATGACGTCAACAGCCCGACGTTGAACTTCGATCGCCCGCTCGGCACGCCCGGCGGCCCCGTCGGCGCCCCGAACATGATCACGCCGAACCGGCGCATGCCCAACGCGAAGAAGAACCAGTGGAGCCTGGATCTGCAGCACGAGATCTTCCGCAATACGGTCGTCGAGCTCGGCTACCTCTCGTCGCACACCGAGAACCTCGATCGCAGCTTCTACAACAACCAGCCGCAGCCCGGCCCCGGCCCGGTCGACTCGCGCCGGCCCAATCAGTTGTTCCGGCAGATCCGCACGATCCAGAACGACCTCGTCGCCGACTACGACGCAGTCACGTTGACGGCGCGCCGCCGCATGACCAACGGCTTCATGCTCAACGCGCATTACACGTGGTCGAAGACCCGCGACATGGCCACCCACTCCAACGGCGGCGGCCAGACGATGGACCAGTACGACATCTGGCGTGACTACGGCCCCGCCAACTGGGACGTGCCGCATCGTCTGGTGCTCACCTACCTGTGGGACCTGCCGTTCTTCCTGTCGTCCGACAACACCCTGCTGCGCGGCGTGCTCGGCGGCTGGCAGATCGGCGGCGTCACCTCCGTCCAGAGCGGCACGCCGCTCAACATCCTGGTGCCCACCGATATCGCCAACGTCGGCGTCGGCAACCAGCGGCCGAACCTGGTCAACCGCGGCGTCGAACTGAGCTGCCAGGACAATCCGAACGGCCTGACGCGCATCAACTGCATCGACCCGGCGGCGTTCGCGCTCCCTGCGGCGTTCACCTACGGCGACACGCCGCGCAACTACATGCGCGGGCCGAAGTACAGCCAGACCGATATCTCGCTCATGAAGAACGTCTCGACGGGCGGCCGCTCGCGCATCCAGCTGCGCGCCGAGATCTTCAACCTGTTCAACCAGGTGAACTGGGGCAACCCCGGCACCACGCTCGGCACCGCGGCGTTCGGCGTGATCTCCTCAGCCGACACGATGCGCCGCGCTGAACTCGGCGTGAAGTTCCTGTTCTGATAAGAGGCGCCTCTGGGAATGCGGGAATGCTGGAATGCGGGACATGTCGAGAACCTCTCGACTTGTCCCGCATTCGACATCTGGGTATTCGACATTCTTCGCATTCCCGCATTCCCGCATTCCCGCATTCCCGTAGTCGGCATTCCCGCATTTCCGCATTCCCGCATTGCATCGCTCCTCCCTCCCATGTCCGACATGAACGACGCGATCCCGATGACCGCCGGCTGGACGCGCCGGCAGATCTTCCGTGCCGCGCGGGCACTCGGCCTCGGTGCCGTCGTTCCAGGTACGGTGTTGGCGCAGGCCCCGAAGCCCGACGCTGCGGCGGCGGCGCTGCCCGGCGGCAAGGACCTGTACGGCGCGCTCGGCGTGCGGCCGATCGTCAACGCCCGCGGCACGCTGACCATCATCGGCGGGTCGATGGAACTGCCCGAGGTGCGCGCCGCCAAGGCGGCCGCCAACCAGCAGTACGTGCACTTCGAAGAGCTGATGGAGGCAGCGGGCAGCAAGCTCGCCGCACTGACCGGCGCCGAGTGGGGCATGGTGAGCTCGGGCTGTGCAGCTGCGATGACGCACGCGACCGCGGCCTGTGTTGCCGGTGGCAATCCCGACCTGCACGTCCGCATCCCGGACCTGCGGGGCTTCGCGAAGACCGAGGTGATCATCCCCGGCCATTCGCGCAACGTCTACGACGCCGCCATCCGCGCCGTCGGCGTCAGCATCGTCGAGGCGAACACGCCGGAGGAACTCGCGCTCGCCATCGGGCCGAAGACGGCGATGATCTACGTGTTCGCGAACCCCCGCAACGAGAGCGGCCCGATGTCGCTCGAGGCGATCGCGCGGGTCGCGCGGCCGCACGGCGTGCCGATCCTCGTCGATGCGGCGGCCGAGATCCTCACGGTGCCCAACATCCATCTGCAACGCGGCGCGACGCTGGTCTGTTACAGCGGCGGCAAGATCATCCGCGGCCCCCAGAGCGCCGGCGTGCTGCTGGGGCGGAAGGACCTCGTGAAGGCGGCCTGGATCCACAGCGCGCCGCACCATGGGTACGCGCGCTCGATGAAGGTCGGGCGCGAGGAGGTCGTCGGCATGCTCGTCGCGATCGAGAGCTGGGTGACGCGCGACCACGCGGCCGAATGGGCCGAGTGGGTGCGTCGTGCCGAGCACATCGCCGCGGCGGCGCGGACGGTGGCGGGCGTCACGGCGATCGTCGCTCGCGAGCCATGGGAAGACCGGTCCAACCGGAGCCCGCGGGTGACGCTGCGCTGGGCCGCCGCCGACCTCGGAATCACCGGACAGCAGGTCGCCGACGCCCTGTACGACGGCGAGCCGCGCGTGGCCATCGGCGGGGCCACGGACCGCGCACGCGAGGGCATGCCGGGCGACGCCGGCGTCGCGCTCACGACGTCGATGCTCGGGCCTGGCGACGAGAAGGTCGTTGGTGACCGAGTGCGGGCGGTGCTTGCCGGCCCGCACTCGCTCCAGCCAGCCGTGCCGGTAGCCGCGCCCACCGGAGACCTCACCGGGTCCTGGCGCGCCGAGATCACGTTCGCGGCATCCACGAGCACGCACGTCCTGCACCTGCGGCAGCAGGGGAGCCGCCTCGAGGGCGCGCATCAGGGCGACTTCGTCACGCGTGACCTCATCGGCACCATCGACGGCGCGCGTGTGACGATGACCAGCCGCGTCACCGAGCGGACGGGTGACACGTTGAACTACCGGTTCAGCGGTGACCTGACTGGCGACACGCTTGCCGGCACGCTCGACATGGGCGAGTATCGCTCCGCCACGTGGACCGCCAGTCGGGGTGGCTCGCGGAACGGCTGAACTCCTGCAACGACTGAAACAAACGACTTACATGTCACACCACAGGCATCCACGTGTGCGTCGGCCCGCCCGCCGCTCGTTCCTCCTGACCGGTGCCGCGATCGTCGCGGCGGCGGCCACGCTACCAGCGCAACCGCCGCCGACACCAGGGCCGTCCGCGATGCACTTCTACATCGGCACCTACACGACCGGCAAGAGCGAGAGCCAGGGTATCTACCGGGCGCGGCTGGATCTGGCCACCGGTGAGCTGTCGCCACCGGAACTGGCGGCGGCCTCCACGAGCCCGAGCTTCCTGGCCGTCCATCCGCAGAACCGGTTCCTGTACGCGGTGAACGAGGTGGCGACGTTCGAGGGCGCGGCGACAGGTGCCGTCAGTGCATTCGCCGTCGATGGGCGCACCGGGGCGCTGTCGCCGCTGAACCAGCAGAGCTCCGGTGGCGCCGGTCCGGCGCACGTCGCCGTCGATCGCGCGGGGAGGAACGTGCTCGTGGCCAACTACGGCGGCGGCAGCGTGGCCTCGCTGCCGATCGACGCCGACGGACGCCTGAAGCCGGCCGCCTCCGTGATTACCCACGCGGGCTCGAGCGTGCATCCCAAGCGCCAGACCAAGCCGTATGCACACTCGATCAACGTGGACCCGTCGAACACGTTCGCGTATGCCGCCGATCTCGGCGCCGACCGTGTCTTCATCTACAGGCTCGACGCCGATCGCGGCACGCTGACGTCGGCCACGCCTGCGTCGGTCGCGCTCGCGCCCGGGGCCGGGCCGCGGCATTTCGCGTTTCACCCGAGCGGACGCTACGCCTACGTCATCAACGAACTCGCACTCACCGTCACGGCGTTCCGGCGTGACGCCAGCGCCGGTGCGCTCACCGAGATCCAGACGGTGAGCACGCTGCCAGCGGGGCAGGCGGCCGACGCGGCCTTCAGCACCGCAGAGGTCGTCGTGCATCCATCGGGCCGATTCCTGTTCGGCTCCAACCGCGGACACGACAGCCTCGTGGTGTTTGCCATCGACCAGGCGACGGGCATGCTGACGTACGTCGAGCACGAGCCGACGCAGGGCAGCATCCCGCGAGGGTTCGGCGTGGACCCGACGGGCCGCTTCCTGCTGGCGGCCAACCAGCGCTCCGACTCCCTGGTGGTGTTCAGGATCGACCAGCAGACCGGCGCGCTCACACCGACCGGTCAGTCGATCAAGGTCGCCACGCCCGTCAGCGTCGTGTTCGTGCCCGTGTCGTAATCGGGCGTCGGTCAAGGCCACGCGCCGGGCGAGGCCCGGCGCCTACGTACCTCCTTCGTCGATACCTGCTCGCCGCCATGCCCTACCGCCACCGTGTTCTGAGCCTGCTGTTCATGCTGTCGATGATCACGTACCTGGACCGCGTGTGCATCGCGGTGGCGGGACCGGAGATGCAGAAGGACCTGGGCCTCTCCGCGTCGCAGTGGGGCTGGGTGGTGGGTATCTTCGCGCTGTCCTATGCACTGTTCGAGATCCCCTCCGGCGCGCTCGGCGACCGGATCGGTCCACGCAGGGTGCTGACGCGCATCGTCGTGTGGTGGTCGGCGTTCACGAGCCTCACCGGGCTCGTGTCGAACTTCTACGTGCTGCTCGCGACGAGGTTCGCGTTCGGCATGGGCGAGGCGGGTGCGTACCCGAATACCTCGTCGAGCATCTCGCGCTGGTTCCCGCTTGCGGAGCGGGCACGCGCGCACGGCACGGTCTGGATGGCCAGCCGCATCGGCGGGGCGCTCACGCCGCTGCTGGTCGTACCCATCGTCGCGGCCTATGGCTGGCGCATGGCGTTCTACGTGTTCGGGGTGATCGGCATCGTCTGGGCGGTGGCCTGGTACTGGTGGTACCGCGACTATCCCGCGGAGATGCGGGGCGTGACGCCGGAGGAACTGGCGCACATCGGCCCGGGGTCGGCGCGGGGCCATCATCAGGCGCTGCCCTGGGCGCAGGTGGTAAGGAACGCCAACTTCTGGACGATCCTCCTCATGTATCACGCGTACTGCTGGGGCTCGTATTTCTACGTCTCGTGGATGCCCACGTACCTTCGCCTGGGCCGCGGGTTCACGGCCGACGAAATGAAGATCTACGCGATGCTGCCGTTTGCGGCCGGCGCCCTCGGCAACCTCGTGGGCGGATCGACGAGTGACATGCTGGTGCGGCGGTTCGGGCTCCGCGCGGGTCGCCGCACCGTGGCCGCGGCCGGGCTGGCGGCGTCGGCGCTGTGCCTTTTCGGCACGGCGGTCGTCGACAACCGCCTCGTGGCGGTTGCCCTGCTGACGCTCGGCTACTTCAGCATGGATTGCATGCTGCCCGTGTCGTGGGCCGTGTGCGTGGACGTGGGCCGGCGTCATGCGGGCGCCGTCACCGGCGCGATGAATACGGCCGGGCAGCTCGGGTCGTTCCTCTCGTCGGTGGCGTTCGGCGCGCTCGTCGATGCGTTCGGCGGCCGCTACGACGTGCCCTTGATCCTCTTCAGCGCCTGCCTGCTGCTGTCGGCGGTGCTGTTTCTCCGGATCGATGCGTCGAGCCCGCTGCTCCCGGAAGGGCAGACAACGCCGGCGACGGTTGCGGCCTGAGACCGATCCCTGGGGCCTCACCTGGCGTCGGCCTGATTCAGTGTGCCGACGCCAGCCCGCCGTGGGCTGACTCCAGCTGGTGGGCGTGCGATCATCGATCGCATGAGCAGGCGTGACATCGAGACCCGCGAAGACCTGGACGAGTTGCTGCGCCTGTTCTACACGCGCGCCATGGCCGATCCGCTGATCGGGTACCTCTTCACTGACGTCGCCCACCTCGATCTCGACCATCACCTGCCCCGTATCGGCAACTTCTGGGAGCAGGTCCTGCTGCAGCGTCCCGTCTACGTCGGCCATCCAATCGCCGCGCACTTCCCGCTGCACGCGGCGGCGACGCTGCAGGCGGCGCACTTCCAGCGATGGTTCGAGCTCTGGGCCGAAGCGATCGACACGCGGTTCACCGGGCCGATGGCCACCCAGGCCAAGCAGCGAGCCGCGATCATCGCCGAATCCATGCAGCACCGGCTCGGCATCGAGTCGCGCGAGGAGGGCTTCACCGACGCCTATCGCGCGGCGCTGCAGATGCCGCCCCGGACCGTCGCGGCATCAACGTGATCCCCCGGGCCGGCGCCGCCCGTCCCGGCCCAAAAGAACGAAGGGCGGCAATCGCGAGTGCGACTGCCGCCCTTCGATGTTCACGCCGGCTGAGACCTACTCGACGATGAGCTGACCCACCATGCCGCCCTGGAAATGACCGGGGAACGTGCAGATGAACGTGTACTTGCCGGCAGCGGGCGCGGTGAACTCGACGGTGACCGTCTCGCCGCCTCCCGCCAGGCTCGTGGCCGCGATGATCTGCGGCTTGGACTTCGGCGAGATGAAGTCCGTCTGGCGTGCGGTGGCGCCTGCCGTGGCGACCGCCGCCGGGTCGGCGCCTGCCGTGAGCAGCACGAAGTTGTGCGCCATCGCCATCTTCGGCATGGTGCTGGTCGTCTTGAGGTTCACCTTGACCGTGTCGCCCGCCTTCACGCGGATGACGGCCGGTGCGAACTTCATGGTATCGGTGCCGGTGAGGTTGAAGGTCTTCACGGCGCCAGCCTTCGGTGCGGCCTTGGCGGCCGCCTTGGGGGCTGCCTTCGGAGCCGCCTTCGTGGCTTGCGCGAAGGTGAGGGCCGGGGAGAGCGTCAGCGCAACGGTGCACAACGCGGCGCACAGAGAGTGACGGGACATCGGAAGCAATCCTTTGAAAGAAAGCGAGTGCGGCCTCGCCACCGGGTTGACCGCAGCAGGGGGCATCGACATCGACGCGCCACCGGTGATCGTACCTGAAAAGTCGGACGAGCCGGAGCGCGGCCTGGTCGGAACCGCCGCACCTGGGCCGGTTTGCTTGCGCATAGCGTCGGGGTTGGCTCACCATTTCGGCTGTCGAAGCGTGGGGGAGGAGAACGTGCGCATGGTTGGACGGATCGTCATTGTCGTCGCGATACTGCTGGCTCAAGGCCTGGACGCCGCGGCCCAGCGGGAGGGGCGCGCCACGGGTGGCATCGGCATCACGGTCTACGAGGATCGAGACTTCCGCGGCCGCAACGCGACGTTCCGGAACGACGTGCCGGACCTGCGCCAGGCGGGCATGAACGACCGCATCCAGAGCCTCGAAGTGGCGCCTGGTGAGGTATGGGAGGTGTGCGAGCACGCTTTCTACGCCGGGCGGTGCCAGGTCTTCTCCGATTACGAGGCCGACCTGCGGCGCGGTGGGTGGGCACGGGAGATCTCGTCGATGCGCCGTGTACGGGGCGGCGGCTATCCCCCGGCGGCGTACCCACCGCAGCGCCCGCAGCCCGGTGGCCAGGGCGGGCTGGTGCTGTACGAGGATCGCAACTTCCGCGGCGCCAGCCGCACCCTCGGCGGCGCGGTGCCCGACTTCCGCTCGCTCGACTTCAACGACAAGGCGAAGAGCCTGCGCGTGCCGCGGGGCGAGGTCTGGGAGATCTGTCGTGACGTGCAGTTCCGTGACTGCCACCAGGTGGACAGTGACTGGGCCGACCTGCGTCGCCAGGGACCGCTGTCGGGGGAGATTTCCTCGGCCCGCCCACGGCGATTCGGCGGCGGCGGATGGTACCCCGGGCCGCGTCCGCGGAACCCGGGCGGAACGCAGTATGGTGGGCAGATCGTGTTCTACACCGGGCAGAATTACACGGGCCGGTCGTACCGCCTGGACGGCTCGAGCGAGTCGCTCGACCTGTCCGCGGTGCAGAGCGTGCGCGTCGAAGGCGGCAACTGGCAGCTCTGCGAGGACAGCGGGTTCCGCGGTCGCTGCACCACGGTGAACGTCGACATCCCGAACCTCCGCTCGATGGGTCTGCCGCGCGTGCGATCGGCGCGTCTGGCCGCGTCGCAGCGCTGAGCTCGTCCGTCGCGGCGTCGTTCGCGTTGGCACCTCCTTACGTTGTTGTCGTGGGGCGTGAGGCCCCACGTTCCTACGGGGGAGGTCTGCATGTTTCTTTCATCTCTGCGCATCGTCGGGCTCGTTGGTGTCGTGCTTGGAGCGGTCGCGTCGGACGTCCACGCCGGTCTCATCACGACCATCGGGGCCTCGCACTTGCCGGGCGGCGTCTCGACGGGGACCATCGGGCCGTTGGGCGTCACACCCGCGCCCAACAACGACGAAGCGCCGGGCGCCAACCCGAACGGTATCGGGTTCTCGATCTTCGTCAATGCACCCGGCGTGATGGAGGTGGAGTTCCTGGTCGCGGCCTCTGGCGGGGTCACCGAGTACGTCTTCACCCAGAGCCTGCTCAACAACTCGGGCGGGCCGTGGTCCGGCATGCGCTTCGAACTCGGGTTCGGCACGGGCGACGGCTTCGTGCGCGCCGGTGCCGATGCGGGGATCGCGTTCGACCTGCCGGGCACGCCGACGTCGTCGCCGTTTGCGCTGCAGCAGTACGAACCCACACTGATGGAGTGGGGCGGCGCCATCGCGCCATGGATCAGCCCGACGCAGTTCGTGTTCTCGCTGGACGTGGGCGATGGCCTGGTACAACCGGGCAGCGCGAACCGGTTCACGCTGCGCCAGGTGGCCACCACGCCCGACGACCCGGCCGTCCCGGAACCGTCCACGCTGGCCCTCGCGGCCGTCGCGCTGCTGTGGGGAGGACGACGATTGCGTCGTCCATGAGGCTCCCGCTATACCATGGCGGGCGCATGTACATCCGCTCCCTCCCCCGTGTCGTGCTGCCCGCGGTGCTCTGCAGCCTGCTGGCCGCTTCGTCGTTCGCTCAGTCGCCCATCGGTTCGGCACCGCCGGCCAAGGCGACGATTCAACAGGTCTCGTTCATCGCCGGTCCATGGGTTGGCACGATGGGCGATCGCACGGTCGAACAGCACTGGATGCAGCCCCTCGGCACGTCCATGATCGCCATGTACCGCAACGTGCAGGGCGCCGAACCGAAGCTCTACGAACTGCTCGCGATCGAGCAGGACGGCGACGGTCTGGTGCTGCGCATCAAGCATTTCGCGCCCGGCGCCGGCCTCGTCGGACGGCAGGAAAAGGGCGACTCAATCGATCACCGGCTGGTGAAGGTCGAGGGGCAGACCGCGGTGTTCGAGGGCATCGGCGCGAACCCGAATCGGGTGACCTTCACCCGCAAGTCCGCCGACGCGCTCGACATCATCGTCGAGCGGGTGGGGCGCGACGGCAAGCCGACCAGCACCGTGTTCCCGTACACCCGCGTCAAGTAGCACGTCCTTCAGGGCACCGGAGGCGCCTGCGGCGACTCCTGGTGCCCCTGCCCATTCGTCCCGGCGCGTCTCGCCTCGCGTCTTGACTTCGACGCACTCGCGCACGTAGCGTCGCGCATCATCCGCACACGCGCACCGCAAGGAGGATCGCCCGTGCCGACGCCCCTCGCGAACGCCCGCCCGCCTCCGATTCGCAACCTCGCTGCACCGGGGCCACACGACAGCCGTGATGCCGCCGGCCCTGCACGGGTATGCATCCCCGGTCAGCACGTCACGAGATCCAGAGGGTCGGTCCCTGTGTTCCACGGAAGGGAGAGGACCATGCTCTCGCGATGTGTCATTGCGGCTCTGCTCTGGATCGCCTGCGCACACGGCACGAACGCCCAGGACGTCGTCGGAGTTCCGCGATGGACGGCCGACGGCAACTTCTACGAGCTCTGGAACCGGCAACGGAGCCTGATCGCCCGGCCCGGGTCGGGATACACAAGTGACCTGACCGCGGCTGAAGCCGCCGTGTTCGGCAAGGCGGTCGCCGACGTCGCTTTTCGCCGCAATCTCGCGGCCGCGCAAAGCGCGCTCGCGTCGCTCGGCGTGAGGCTGTACACGTTTTACGACGGCACCTATGGAGAGTGGTACTTCCTGATCCGGGAGCTGCGAAAGCCCGGGGAGGCGGGCTTCCGTGGGTTCGGTACCTACATGGTCCACCGACAGCCGCAGCTCAACGTCGCGGGTTTCGCCCCGCATGAGCCATTCGATCTGAACACCAGTGAACAGGTGCGCCGGTTCGCGCAGCGCCACAAGGCACGCATCGTCGGCATCAACGGCCTGCATCGGTGTGCGAGCAGCGCGTTGTCGGGTTGCGACGGGTCCACGCGCGCCTGCTCCAGCAAGGGTGGGCCGTACCGGAAGAGCGACTTCGCACACAACCCGTCCAATCCGTTCGTAGCCGTGGTGAAGGCGCTCGACGACGAGATCGACCTGGTGGTGGACTTCCATGGCAAGGCCACCACGACGGACGCGCCCTATGACGTCATCGTGAGCGACGGCACCCTGAACGTCGCGGCGGCCAGCACGCTGAGCAACCGCATCAGCACGGCGATACGAGCAGCCGGCACGTTCAACCCTGCCTCGTGCAACGAGGGGCTTCCCGTGGCGATGTGCGGCGAGACGAACGTGTACGGTCGAATACTGAACGGCCAGACCGCACATGCGTGCACGGTGCAGCCGGCGGTGGCGACCGGCAAGTTCATCCACATCGAACAGAACGGCTACATCCGCTCGAGCAAGACTCTGACCTTCACCCTCCTGGACACCGTCGTCGGCCTGTTGCACTAAGGGGTACACGCCAGTTGCCCGGTGCCCGCCATTCGGCCGCGCACGACCCTTGCAAGGGGGCTCGGGGTGAGCAAGCCCATCCCGTACGCCCGCGTGCTGCGCACCCTCAATCGTGTGTTCGGGCTGGAGAGCCTCCGGCCGGGGCAGGACCGGGTGATCCGCTCGGTCCTGGCCCGTCGCCACACGCTGGCGATCATGCCGACCGGCGCCGGCAAGTCGCTGTGCTATCAGCTGCCCGCGGTGCTGATGCCCGGCACCACCGTCGTCGTGTCGCCCCTCATCTCGTTGATGAAGGACCAGGTCGAGAAGCTGGGAGTGCTCGGCGTCGAGGCCCGGCAGGTGAACAGCGCGCTCACGACCCGAGAGGAGGAAGAGGCGCTGGCCCACATCGAGAGCGAGCGTAGCGAATTCGTCCTCACGACACCGGAGCGGCTGGCGAACCCCGAGTTCCTCGAGACGCTGACCCAGAACGTCATCGACCTGTTCGTCGTTGACGAGGCCCACTGCATCTCGCAGTGGGGGCACGACTTCAGGCCGGCGTACCTGCAGCTGCGTCATGCCATCCGGGCACTGGGCAACCCGCCGGTGCTCGCCCTTACTGCCACCGCCACCGACCGCGTGATCGCCGACATCGGCGAGCAACTCGGCATCGACGACTTCAACGTCGTGAACCGGGGCGTCTATCGACCGAACCTGCACTTTGGCGTGACACCCTGCGCCGACGAGGCGGAGCGTGTGGCGGCGCTCGACCGCTTCCTCGACGAGGCGGAGGGTACGGGGATCGTGTACGTGCCGACGGTGAAGCAGGCCGAGGCCGTGTACGCGCGGCTGGCAAGCCGCTTCGGCGAGCGCGCCGGCATGTACCACGGGCGCATGGGGGCGGCGACGCGTCGGGCGAGCCAGGAGCGCTTCATGCGCGGCGAACTCGCGGTGATGGTCGCCACCAACGCGTTCGGCCTCGGCATCGACAAGCCGGACATCCGCTTCATCGTCCACTACGGGATGCCCGGATCGCTCGAAAGCTATTACCAGGAAGCGGGGCGGGCCGGCCGCGACGGCGAGCCGGCCAGGTGCATGCTGCTCTACGAGAAGGCCGATCAGCGCGTGCAGTTGTTCTTCATGGGCGGCCGGTACCCCAGCGAGGAGATGGTGGCCGCGGTGTACCGGGCCCTGCGTGCGCGGGCGGGCGACGGCCAGACGATGTCGCTCGCGGACCTGCGCCGCGACGCGGCAGGGGTGCCGATGGCACGCCTGCGCGTGGTGGTCGCCCTGCTCAAGGAACGCGGGATCCTGCGCGAGACGCGTGGCTCGACGCTTCGACTCGTGAAAGCGCCCTCCGAGGAGCAGGTGCACGCCCTCGCGGCCGGCTATCGTGAGCGCAGCGATGCGGACCGGGCGCGTCTCGACCGCATGATCATCTACGCGCAGACCGGCCTGTGCCGCTGGCGGACGATGCTCGAGTACTTCGGCGAGACGCTCGACACGGAGCACTGCGCGCATTGCGACAACTGCGCGCGCGCGGCCACCCGCCCGCCGCCGGCGCCGGTCATGGACGCCACCGGACCGGCGGAGACCGTGCTGCGTCAGGCACACGAGCTGCACGAGTCCCAGGCGATCCGCGTCACGTTCGCTGCCGGCGATCGCGTTCGCACCGCACGGCACGGCGAGGGCGAGGTGCTGAAGGCGGAGGGCGACAAGGTGGACGTGCGCTTTGCCGACGGGGGCACGCGGACCTTCCGGGCCGAGTTCGTGCAACCAGCGACGTGAGGGCAGGCGGCACACCTCGGCGTTGTCCCCGCGAGTACGTCCCGTCCCCGTACGCTGCCGACGCGCCTCACGGCTGAGCTGCGACTCGGAGCGACCGTGTTATGTTCCGCGAGATCGGCGCGGTTCCCAGTTCATCCGGCACGGCTCGCCTCTCTCTCTGTGTCGCTGGCCCATGCGGCCGGTGTCGCCGTAGTCGTGTGAGTCGGGTGTCTCTCCCGCCCGACGAGCCCACGACATGGACACGATCGCGACAACGCCCGTTTCTTCTCCCGCTCCATCCGATGTCGTGGCACGCGCCACACCTGCCGGCGCCAGCGGCGCGCCGCCCCCGGACCCGTTCACGCGGCAGCTCCTCGAGGCGATGCTCGCGCTGCGCGACGGCGACTTCGCCGTCCGGCTCCCGTCGGACGCGATCGGGCTGAACGGTCGCCTGACCGACGCGTTCAACGACATCGCGGCGATCACCCAGCGGCGCGCCAGTGAAACGGCGCGGGTATCGCGGACGGTCGGCAAGGAAGGCAAGCTCAAGCAGCGGATGACCGTGCCCGGTGTGGTTGGTGGCTGGGCCGACGAGGTCGCGGCGATCAACATGCTGATCGACGACCTCGTGTGGCCGACCACCGAGGTGACGCGCGCGGTCGGCGCCGTCGCGAAGGGAGACCTCGGGCAGGCGATGGCCCTCGAAGTGGACGGTCGTCCGCTCGAAGGCGAGTTCCTCCGGTCGGCGCGCCTCGTCAACAAGATGATCGACCAGTTGTCGGTGTTCACATCGGAGGTCACGCGCGTGGCCCGCGAGGTGGGCACCGAAGGCAAGCTCGGCGGTCAGGCTCAGGTGAAGGGCGTGTCCGGCGTCTGGAAGGAGCTCACCGAGTCGGTCAACCAGATGGCCGGCAACCTCACGGCGCAGGTCCGCAACATCGCGGACGTGACGATCGCGGTGGCCAACGGCGACCTCTCCAAGAAGATCACCGTGGACGTGCGCGGCGAGATCCTGCAGCTCAAGGAAGCCATCAACACGATGGTGGATCAGCTGCGCGGCTTTGCCGCCGAGGTCACGCGCGTCGCTCGCGAGGTGGGCACTGACGGGAAGCTCGGTGGGCAGGCCGTCGTGCCGGGGGTGGCCGGCACCTGGAAGGACCTCACCGACTCGGTGAACGCGATGGCGTCGAACCTGACGGCGCAGGTCCGCAACATCGCCGGCGTCACCACCGCGGTGGCGCGTGGCGACCTGTCGCGCAAGATCACCGTGGACGTCAAGGGGGAGATCCTCGAGCTGAAGGACACCATCAACACGATGGTGGACCAGTTGAACGCCTTCGCCTCGGAAGTCAGTCGCGTGGCGCGCGAGGTCGGCACGGAAGGCAAGCTCGGTGGCCGCGCGGAAGTGCCCGACGTGGCCGGCACGTGGAAGGACCTCACCGACTCGGTCAACGCGATGGGCGCCAACCTCACGGCGCAGGTCCGCAACATCGCGGAGGTGACGACGGCCGTGGCGCGCGGCGATCTGTCGCGCAAGATCACGGTGGACGTCAAGGGCGAGATCCTCGAGTTGAAGGACACCATCAACACGATGGTCGATCAGCTCAACGGGTTCGCGTCCGAGGTGACGCGCGTGGCGCGCGAAGTGGGCACGGAAGGCAAACTGGGTGGTCAGGCCGTGGTGCCTGGCGTGGCCGGCACGTGGAAGAACCTGACCGACTCGGTCAACTCCATGGCGTCCAATCTCACCGGGCAGGTGCGCAACATCGCGGACGTGGCCACGGCCATTGCGCGCGGTGACCTGTCGCGCAAGATCACGGTGGACGTCAAGGGCGAGATCCTCGAGCTGAAGGACACCATCAACACGATGGTCGATCAGCTCAATGGGTTCGCGTCCGAAGTCAGCCGCGTGGCGCGCGAGGTGGGGACGGAAGGCAAGCTGGGAGGTCAGGCGCAGGTGCCGGGCGTGGCCGGCACGTGGAAGGACCTGACCGACAACGTCAACTCGATGGCGTCGAACCTGACCGGCCAGGTCCGCAACATCGCGGACGTGGCGACGGCGATTGCGCGCGGTGACCTGTCGCGCAAGATCACCGTGGACGTCAAGGGCGAGATCCTGCAGCTGAAGGACACCATCAACACGATGGTCGATCAGCTGAACGGCTTCGCCTCGGAGGTCAGCCGCGTGGCGCGCGAAGTGGGCACCGACGGCAACCTCGGGGGCCAGGCGGAAGTGCCCGGCGTGGCCGGTACGTGGAAGGACCTGACCGACAACGTCAACTCGATGGCGTCGAACCTGACCGGCCAGGTCCGCAACATCGCCGACGTCGCCACCGCGATCGCCAACGGCGACCTGTCGCGCAAGATCACGGTGGACGTCAAGGGCGAGATCCTCGAGCTGAAGGACACCATCAACACGATGGTGGACCAGCTGAACGCGTTTGCCTCGGAAGTCACGCGCGTGGCCCGCGAGGTCGGCACCGAGGGCAAGCTGGGCGGCCAGGCCATAGTCACGGGCGTGGCCGGCACGTGGAAGGACCTCACCGCCAACGTCAACTTCATGGCGTCGAACCTGACGGGTCAGGTGCGCAACATCGCGGAAGTGGCGACGGCGGTGGCGCGCGGCGACCTGTCGCGCAAGATCACGGTGGACGTCAAGGGCGAGATCCTCGAGCTCAAGAACACCATCAACACGATGGTCGATCAGCTCAACGCCTTCGCCTCGGAAGTGAGCCGCGTGGCGCGTGAGGTCGGCACCGACGGCAAGCTGGGCGGCCAGGCACAGGTGCCGGGTGTCGCCGGCACGTGGAAGGACCTCACCGACAACGTCAACCAGATGGCCGGCAACCTCACCGCGCAGGTCCGCAACATCGCGGACGTGACCGTCGCGGTGGCCAACGGCGACCTCTCCAAGAAGATCACCGTGGACGTGCGCGGCGAGATCCTGCAGCTGAAGGAGACCATCAACACGATGGTGGAGCAGCTGCGCTCGTTCGCGGCCGAGGTCACGCGCGTGGCGCGCGAGGTGGGCACCGAGGGCAAGCTGGGCGGGCAGGCCGAAGTGCCCGGTGTGGCCGGCACCTGGAAGGACCTGACCGACAACGTCAACTCGATGGCGTCGAACCTGACCGGTCAGGTGCGCAACATCGCGGACGTGGCCACGTCGATCGCGCGGGGCGACCTGTCGCGCAAGATCACGGTGGACGTCAAGGGCGAGATCCTCGAGCTGAAGAACACCATCAACACGATGGTCGATCAGCTGAACGCGTTCGCGTCGGAAGTCAGCCGCGTGGCGCGCGAGGTGGGCACGGAAGGCAAGCTGGGTGGGCAGGCGCTCGTGCCGGGCGTCGCCGACACGTGGAAGGACCTGACCGACAACGTCAACTCCATGGCCTCCAACCTCACCGGCCAGGTGCGCAACATCGCCGAGGTGACGATCGCGGTGGCCAACGGCGACCTGTCGCGCAAGATCACCGTGGACGTCCGCGGCGAGATCCTGCAGCTCAAGGAAGCGATCAACGCGATGGTGGAGCAGCTGCGCTCCTTCGCCTCGGAAGTGACGCGTGTGGCGCGCGAGGTGGGCACCGAGGGCCGGCTCGGCGTGCAGGCCGTGGTGCCCGGCGTGGCCGGCACCTGGAAGGACCTCACCGACTCGGTCAACGTCATGGGCGCCAACCTCACGGCGCAGGTGCGCAACATCGCCGAGGTGACGACGGCGGTGGCGCGCGGCGACCTGTCGCGCAAGATCACGGTGGACGTCAAGGGCGAGATCCTCGAGCTGAAGAACACCATCAACACGATGGTGGACCAGCTCAACTCGTTTGCCGCGGAAGTGACGCGCGTCGCCCGCGAGGTGGGCACGGAAGGCAAGCTGGGTGGCCAGGCCGAGGTGCCGGGCGTGGCCGGCACGTGGAAGGACCTCACCGACTCGGTCAACGTGATGGGCGCCAACCTCACCGACCAGGTGCGGGGCATCGTCAAGGTCGTGACCGCCGTGGCCAACGGCAACCTCCGCCAGAAGCTGACCGTGGAAGCCAAGGGCGAGGTGGCGGCGCTGGCCGAGACGATCAACAGCATGACGGACACGCTCGCGACGTTTGCCGAGCAGGTGACCAACGTGGCCCGCGAGGTGGGCGTCGAGGGGCGTCTGGGTGGCCAGGCGAACGTGCCCGGCGCCTCGGGCACGTGGAAGGACCTGACGGGCAACGTCAACCTCCTGGCGGCAAACCTGACGAACCAGGTGCGTGCCATCGCGGAGGTGGCCACGGCCGTGACCAAGGGCGACCTCACGCGCTCGATCCAGGTCGAAGCCCGCGGCGAAGTGGCCGAGCTGAAGGACAACATCAACACGATGATCGACAACTTGCGGGGCACGACCGACCGCAACCAGGAGCAGGACTGGCTCAAGACCCACCTGGCGCGCTTCACGCGCATGCTGCAGGGCCAGCGCGATCTCGTGACCGTGGGGCGGTTGCTGCTGTCGGAACTCGCGCCGCTCGTGCACGCGCAGCAGGGCGCGGTCTACCAGATGCTGAGGGAGGTCGGCGATCCCGCGCCGGTGCTTTCGCTGCTGGCCGGGTATGCCATCGGCGAAGGCCGGGCCACGCGCATCGACGTCGGGCACGGCCTCGTCGGGCAGTGCGCCCTCGACAAGCAGCGCATCCTGCTGACCGAAGTGCCGCCGTCCTACGGCCGCATCCACTCCAGCCTGGGCAGCGCCCGGCCGCGCAACGTCGTGGTGCTCCCGGTGCTGTTCGAGGGCGAGACCAAGGCCGTGGTCGAGCTCTCCTCGCTGCAGCCGTTCACCGCCACGCACCTGACGCTCCTCGAACAGCTCACGCAGTCGATCGGCGTCGTGCTGAACACCATCGAAGCGACGATGCGCACCGAGAACCTGCTGCAGCAGTCGCAGCAGCTCACCATCGAACTGCAGACGCGGCAGACCGAGCTGCAGCAGACCAACGAGGAACTCGCCTCCAAGGCCAAGCAGCTGGCCGAACAGAACGTCGAGGTGGAGCGGAAGAACAAGGAGGTGGAGCAGGCGCGGCGCGCGCTCGAGGAGAAGGCCGCCGAACTGGCGCTGACCTCGAAGTACAAGTCCGAGTTCCTGGCGAACATGTCGCACGAGCTGCGCACGCCGCTGAACTCGATCCTGATCCTCGGCCAGCAGCTGGCCGAGAACACCGTCGGTAACCTGACGCCGCGGCAGGTGGACTTCGCCCGCAACATCCATTCGGCCGGCACCGACCTGCTGACGCTCATCAACGACATTCTCGACCTCTCGAAGATCGAGTCGGGCACGGTGACCGTCGAGGCCGAAGAGATCACCTTCGCCTCCCTGCGCGACAGCGTGCAGCGCACGTTCCATCACGTGGCCGAGTCCAAGGGCCTGAGCTTCAACGTCGAGATCGCGCCGACGCTGCCGCGCACTTTCACGAGCGACCCGAAGCGGCTGCAGCAGGTGCTCAAGAACCTGTTGTCGAACGCCTTCAAGTTCACGGCCGCGGGTCAGGTGTCGATGCGTGTGGTGCCGGCGCGCGACGGCTGGTCGCCTGACCATCCCGTCCTGCGCTTTGCCGGGAATGGCGTGGCGATACAGGTGAGCGACACCGGAATCGGCATCGCGCCCGAGAAACAGAAGCTGATCTTCGAGGCCTTCCAGCAGGCCGATGCCGGCACCAGCCGCAAGTACGGCGGCACGGGGCTCGGACTGGCGATCTCGCGCGAACTCGCCTCGCTGCTCGGCGGCGAGATCCGGCTCGTGAGCACGCCCGATCAGGGCAGTACCTTCACCCTGTACCTGCCGATGACGTACACGGGGCCGGCCACGCCGTCGACCGCGTCGTCCAGTGCGCAGCGGCGCCGGCTGTCGGCCGCGCAGTCGCCCGCGACGTCGATGCCGGTGCTGACGCTCGCCAAGTCCGAAGACGTCGTCGCCGACGACCGCGACGCGATCAGCGAGGGCGACAGCGTGCTGTTGATCGTCGACGACGACCCGCACTACGCGCGCGTGCTGCTCGGCCTGGCGCGGTCCAAGGGCTTCAAGGGGCTCGTGGCCAGTCGCGGCCAGGCCGCGCTCACACTCGCGCGTCGTTACCTGCCCACCGCCATCACCCTGGATGTCTTCCTGCCGGACATGCTCGGGTGGACGGTGCTGAACAACCTGAAGCTCGATCCCGCGACGCGGCACATCCCGGTGCAGATGCTGTCGGTGGAGGAGGAGCGGCAGCACGGCCTCTCGCACGGCGCCTTCGCGTATCTCGTGAAGCCGGCGACCACCGAGGACATCGAGCACGCGCTCGACCGCATCCGCACCTACGTCACGCCGCACACCAAGCGGCTGCTCGTGGTGGAGGACAACGACATCGAACGCACCGGCATCATCGAGTTGCTCGCCCACGACGACGTCGAGGCAGTGGGTGTGGCGACGGGCGCCGAGGCGTTGGCCGTGCTGGACGCCACGCGCTTCGATTGCTGCGTGGTGGACCTGCGGCTGCCGGACATGAGCGGCTTCGAGCTGCTCGACCGCATCCACGACCGTCCGGAGCTCCGTGACCTGCCCATCGTGGTCTACACGGGGCGCGACCTGAGCGACGCCGAGCAGGCGCAGCTGCGCACCGTGGCCAAGAGCGTCGTCCTCAAGGACGTGCAGTCACCGGAACGGCTCTTCGACGAGACCGCGCTGTTCCTGCATCGCGTCGTCGCCGACCTGCCGGAGAGCAAGCGGGAGATGCTGGATCGGCTGCACGGCTCCAACGACGTCCTGCGCCGCCGCAAGGTGCTCGTGGTGGACGACGATGCGCGCAACATCTTCGCGCTGACGACCGTGCTCGAGAACCACGACATGGAGGTGCTGACCGCCACCAACGGCCGTCAGGCGATCGACATCATCCAGGCCACCCCCGATCTCGCCGTGGTGCTGATGGACATCATGATGCCGGAGATGGACGGGTACGACACGACCCGCGAGATCAGGAAACACCCGGACTACCGGGCGTTGCCGATCCTGGCGCTCACGGCCAAGGCCATGAAGGGCGACCGCGAGAAGTGCCTCGAGGCCGGCGCCTCGGACTACATTGCCAAGCCGGTGAATACGGATCAGCTGCTGTCGCTGCTCCGTGTATGGTTGTACCGATGACGACCACGCCGGCAGAGCGCCCGAAGGTGCTCATCGTCGACGACGAGCCCAGGAACCTCGACGCGCTGGAGGCGATGCTCTCGCCGTCGGAATGCGTCCTGGTCCGCGCGCAGTCGCCCGACGAAGCGCTCCTGGCCCTCCTGCGACACGAGTTCGCGGCGATGGTGCTCGACATCCGCATGCCGGGCATGACGGGCATCGAGCTGGCGGGCTTGATCAAGGAACGCAAGCGATCGCAGCACATCCCGATCCTGTTCCTCACGGCGCACTCGCCAGACGAGAGCGAGATCCTGCGTGGCTACGGCGTGGGCGCGGTGGACTACCTGAGCAAGCCGGTCAACCCGGAGGTGCTTCGCTCGAAGATCGGCGTCTTCATCGAGCTGTTCCGCAAGACGCGCGCGCTCGCCGACGTCAACGACGTGCTGCAGCGCGAGATCGCCGAACGCGAGCGGGCACAGGCGGCGCTGCAGCAGGCCAACCAGGAGCTCGAAGCCCGCGTGCAGGAACGCACGCAGGCGCTGACGCGGGCCCACCGGGGTGTGCTCGAGAATGCCGATCGGCTCGCCATGGCCATGGACGTCGCGCAGATGACCGCGTGGGAGTGGCATCTCACCACGGGCGAGATGACGTGGGCATCCGATCCGGAAGCGTGCTTCGGCTTCCCGCCGCAGGCGTTCGGCCCGGAGCGGCGCATCACGCGCCTGTTGCACGACGACGACCGGGATCGTGTCGAGGGCTGCCTGCAGGACGCGCTGCGATCGGGCGCCTACGAGTGCGAGTACCGCGTCGTGCGTCCCGACGGCTCGGTCGTCTGGCTCACCGAACGGGGACGCGTGGTCCCTGACGATGCCGGCCAGGGCGACCGCATGGTCGGCGTCACTCGCGACGTGACCGCTGAACGGGAAGCGGCACATGAGCGGGAGGATCTGTTGCGGCAGGCGCGGGAAGCCCGTGACGAGGCCGAGCTGCAGGTGCGGCTGAAGGACGACTTCCTCGCCACACTGAGCCACGAGCTGCGGACGCCGTTGAATGCGGTGCTGGGATGGCTGTCGATCCTCCAGCAGGACGAGACCGTGCCCGACGAGGCACGGAACACCGTGGCGATCATCGAACGCAACGCGACGATGCAGGCAAAGCTCATCGAGGACCTGCTCGACATGACCCGCCTGATGACGGGCAACATCCGCCTCGAGATGGGTGTCGTGGACCTGGCGGCCGTGCTCGAGATGACCGTCGAAGCCATCCGTCCGACGGCCGAGGCCAAGAAGGTGTCCATCGCGCTGCACATGGAGGCGCCCTCGTGCACCGTCGTCGGCGACGCGCGGCGGTTGCAGCAGGTGTTCTGGAACCTGATTCACAACGGCGTCAAGTTCACGCCGCCCGGGGGCCGCGTGGACGTGCGCGCGCAGGACATGGCGGACGCGATGGCCATTGGCGTCACCGACACGGGCCGCGGCATCTCGCAGACCTTCCTGCCGCACGTCTTCGAGCGTTTCCGGCAGGAGGACGCATCCACGACGCGCGAGTCGTTCGGGCTGGGGCTCGGGCTGTCCATCGCGCGACACCTGGTGGAACTGCACGGCGGCTCGATCGAGGCGAGCAGCGCTGGCGCCGGTGCGGGCGCGACGTTTCGCGTGGTGTTGCCCGCGTTGCCGTCCACGAGAGAGGCGCAGACCGCCGAGGCGGGTGAGCGCGCCTGACGTGGGGCGGGCTGGTGCTCCGCGCCTGCGTCATCATCGCGCGCCGCCGGGCGCGGGGGGCCGTCTCCGCGCGGCCTACCTGCGGTTCTTGTCGACGATGCCGTAGATGATGAGGCAGAAGGCGAGCAGGCGCAGCAGGTAGACGTAGTGCCGCCATTCGGTCATGAACGGCAGCAATCCGAGCACGGCACGCTCGACGCCCATGATCAGGAAGGCGCACGAGAACCACAGGAACAGGCTGTCGCGCGAGCGCGTCCAGAAGCGCAGGAAGAACAAGCCGATGACCGCGCAGTTCACGGCCGTGCCCCCGTGCAGGAAGGTCTCCACGTCAGTCTGCGTCCCAGATGAGGCCGAACACGAGGATCGAGGTGGCGAGCCAGGCGGTGCCGGCGCGCGGCAGCGCCAGGCTGACGCTGTCGATCACCACGAAGTCGAGGAAGATCAGCACATTGCTGAGCGTCAGGGTCACGAACGCGAGGGACGTCCACAGCAGCAGTCGCGACCGGGCGCGGCGGTACTCGCGCAGCAGGAAGGCCGCGCACGCGGCGCTCGTGAACGCACACAGGAGGTAGACGAGCACGGCCATCGGTCAGCTCCGGTCCCGCAGCCTGAACGCGTCGGCAATGCGCTTGACCGACGGGGCGACGTTGTTGGCGATGAGGCGAATCACCGACATGGGGGCGCGACGGTACTGGGCGACGAGTTGGTCGCCGTACCGGCGCAGCGCGTCGGTCTTCGGTGCGTAGCGGTAGGTCGTCTCGCTCGCGACGGTGATGGACACCAGGCCGCGGGCGGCCATCGACTCGAGATGATGGCGGGCCACCGTGTCGCTCAGCGACGCCTGCGCGGCAACACGACGCGGCGTCCAGGCGGCGTCCGACGAGCTCAGCAGGTCCAGCACCTGCACCTGCTCGACGCTGTCGATACAACTGTAGATGAATGCCCTGAGCTCAGGCGAGGTCAGCTCGTCCGTGCGCTCCCCGTCCACGCGCCCTCAGTGGCCTCCCCGTGCCGACGACATGACGCGCATCATGTCCCGGGCACGACGCGACGTCAACCCGTCATGCGGCTACGCGGCAGCATCAGCTTACCTATGACGCAATGGGTCGGTCGCTCGCAGGCGGAGGGCCCCCGCCGCGTCGCGGGCCGGATCGCGGCATGATCGGGCGCATGCTCCGGTTGCTCGTGCCGGCGGCCGTGCTGGGCCTCCTTCTGGTGGCCGTGGTCTGGGCGGGCCAGCGACGCCTCGTCTATTTCCCGCATCGAGTCATGGCCGACCCCGCATCGCTCGGGCTCGCCGACGCAGAGGTGGTCGCCATTCCCACCGAGGACGGCGAGACCCTCGGCGCCTGGTTCCTGGCTCCGCCTCCAGGCGACGCGTTCACCGCGATCGTGTTCAACGGCAATGCGGGCAACCGCGCGTACCGCGCCGAACTGGCCGAGGCGCTGCGGGCGCGGGGGCTTGCCGTCCTGCTGTTCGACTACCGCGGCTTCGGTGACAGCACCGGGCACCCGTCCGAGTCGGGGCTGCTCGCCGACGCACGTGCGGCCCGGGCGTGGCTGTTGCGCCGTGGCGACGTGGATCCGCGTCGCGTGGTGTACGTCGGCGAATCGCTCGGCACCGGGGTCGCCGTTCAACTGGCGAGCGAGCAGGCGCCCGCCGCGCTGGTGCTCCGATCACCGTTCACGTCCATGGCGGATGTGGGCGCCGTCCACTATCCTTTCCTGCCGGTGCGCTGGCTGGTGCGGGATCGCTATGCGTCCATCGAGTACATCGGCCGGGTGAGTGCGCCCGTGCTCGTGGTGGCCGGCGACCGTGACGCCATCGTGCCGATCCGGCAGAGCCGGGCCCTGTACGAGGCCATACCGTTTCGCAAGGCCTTCGTTACCGTGCCCGGCGCTGATCACAACGACGCCGCACTCGTCCACGGCCCGCTGTTCGTCGAGGCGATCGTCCGGTTCCTCCAGGGGCAGTCGCCATCGTGAACGTCCACCTCGTCGACGGCACCTACGAACTCTTCCGCCACTACCACGCCGTGCCGCCGGCTCGCGACGACGAGGGCAGGGAAGTGGCCGCAGTCCGCGCCGTCCTGCATTCGCTGCTCGCGATGATCCGGCAGGGCGCCACCCACCTCGGGGTGGCCACCGATCACGTCATCGAATCCTTTCGCAACGATCTCTGGCCGGGCTACAAGACGGGTGCCGGCATCCCGCCGGATCTCTGGGCGCAGTTCCCGCTGCTCGAGGAGGCACTCACGGCGGCCGGAATCGTCGTCTGGCCGATGGTGGAAGTCGAGGCCGACGATGCGCTCGCGTCGGCGGCGGCGCTGGCATGCGAGGACGGCCGCGTCGAGCAGGTGGCGATATGCACGCCCGACAAGGATCTGGCGCAGTGCGTGCGGGGAACGCGCGTGGTGCAGGTGCACCGGCGCACACGCACCACGGTGGACGAGGCCGGGGTGCGGGCGAAGTTCGGTGTCGGGCCCGCATCGATCCCCGACTACCTGGCGCTCGTCGGCGATGCGGCGGATGGCTATCCCGGCATTCGCGGCTGGGGCGCGAAGTCCGCGGCCGCCGTGCTGGCACACTACGAGCACATCGACGCGATTCCTGCCGATCACCGCACGTGGGCCGTGAACGCGAGCAATCCGGCGGGCCTGGCCCGTACGCTCGCCGAGCACCGCGACCTCGCGTACCTGTTCCGCACGCTCGCCACCCTGCGAAGCGACCTGCCGCTGTTCGAGGATGTCGAGCAGTTGCGCTGGCAGGGGCCGACCCCGGGGTTCGAGTCGTTCGCGGCGCGCCTCGATGCGGCGGTGACGCAGCCGGCCGCGGAACGCCGCCGCTGAGCCTGCGGCAGCGCGACTCCCTTTCGTCACGGACGCCTGGCGCCTGCGCGGTGCTCGCGGTCACGCTGGGCGCATCGTTCCCCGACAGGCGAGCTGGAGGTCCCGATGCGCGTGACGTCCCTGTTCCTCACGATGGCTTTGTGCACGGTTGCGGCCGCACCTGCGGCCCTCGGCGACGACCAGCCGCATGCCTCGCGGCTGCACGGCGACCTGACCGCAGGGCCGCATCCGGTGGGGTTCACGCGGCTCGTGCTTCGCGACGACACCCGCCCGGAAGGGCCGGCTCACCGTGACGGGCGTGTCGTGCCGCTCGATCGGCGCGCGCGCCCGATCACCGTGGACGTGTGGTACCCGGCCGTTCGTTCAGCGGACGCACCGATGTCGGTGAGCGACTACCTCGTGGCGCACCGCTCGCCGGTGGCGCCGACGGACCTGCAGGAACAGCGCGCGGAACGCGCCGCCATGCTGCGCCGCACGCTGTCGGGATACGGCACGCTGGACGACGCGAGCTTCGACGCACTGCTCGCCGACACCTTCCTGGCGGTGCGCGACGCCGCGCCGGCTCCCGGTCCGTTTCCGTTGATCGTCGGGCAGCTCCGCCCGTTCGCGACGACGATCACCAACGAGCACCTTGCCAGCCACGGGTACGTGCTGGCCTACGTGTCTGGCGGCGACGGCCACGAGCTCGACCCCGGTCGCGGCCTCGAGGTCGCGGTCCGCGACATGGAGGTGGCCGTTGCGCGGCTGCGGCGGACGCGGCCGCAGGTCGACCCTGCGGCCCTCGGGGCGCTCGGGTTCAGCGGCGCCGGCTTCTCGCAGATCCTGCTTGCCATGCGCCATCCGGACGTCATGGCGGTCTGTGACCTGGAGAGCGCCATCTTCGACGATCGCGTGATGTGGCCGCTCCAGCGCGGCTGGGGCTACGACGTGGCTGCCCTGCGCGTGCCGTTTCTCCACATGTACGGCGTGCCCCTCAGCGAGCACGAGAACCGCCGCGCCGACTTCGAGCAGATGCGCTACTCGACCCGCTACCACTACCTCGCGGACGCACCGGGCCTCACGCATGCCGACTTCGCCACCGAGGGCATGCTGGCCAGCCTGACCCCCGGTCTTCGCGGCGCGCAGGGAACGCGCACGCGGCAAGTCTTCGAAACGACGAACCGCTACCTGCGGGCGTTCTTCGATGCGCACGTGAAGAAGGATGCCGCGGCGCGCGCCTTCCTCGAATCGCGGCCCGAGGCGAACGGGACGGTTGAGCGGCTCGTCACGATGCGCGTGCTGCCGGCCATCGTGCCGGCGATGACCGCCGAAGAGTTCGGCGCCCGGCTGCAGCGCCATGGCGGGGAGGTGGCGCTCGGCCAGTTCCGTGCCGACCGCGCGCGGGATCCGCAGGCGCCCGTGTTCGAAGAGCGGTCGTTGAACGCGGTCGGCTACCGGTTGTTCCACGCGCGGGCGTTCGAGCCGGCCGTCGCGGTGCTGCGCGAGGTCGTGGAGATGTACCCCGCGTCGCCGAACGCCTATGACTCGCTGAGCGAAGTGCTCGAAGGCGCGGGCCGCACCGACGAGGCGCGGGCGGTGGCGCAGCGTGGTGTCGTCGTCGCAGCGGCACCGTCGGTGACGCCCGGCGATCGCGAGGCGTTCACGCGCATGTTGCGCCAGCGCCTCGCGCGATTGGACCGTTCTGCGTCGCGCTAGGGTGCGCGGCGCGCGAGCGCCTGGCCGCGGCGTGGCTCTGTTAGCATGCGTGCACGCGTCCGCTCATGCCGCACGACACAGCGCCTCCGCCGCCCGCGCCGGCCGCCGACTCCTGGCGGCCTCCCGCGCTGCTCGCGGCAAAAGTAGGTGTCGGTCTGGCGCTCGGCGCCGTGGTGTTCGCACTGGCGCTGGTGCCGGGCTTTCTCGCTGGTGCGCAGTCCGGTTCGCCGTCGCCGATGCGGCCGCACGTGCATGCCTGGCTCGTACCGTACTGGACGGCGTTCACCGGGGCGGCGCTCGTGGGACTCGTGCTCTCCTCGGCACCCGCGTTGCGACGCGAGTCGGCGGGCACGCGCGGCCGTGCGGCGTGGACGTGTATCGCGCTCGGCGCGGTGCTGGCGGTCGTCCTGTACGTGTTTCTCGGGTACGTGCTGCCGGTGGGCACGCGACGGGCCGTGCTCGGTGTGGAGCACGCAGCCGGATTCGCGCCGGATTACCCGCCCTACATGCTCACGAACGGCGAGCTGTCGTCGGTGCAGACGTATTTCCGCCGGCAGGGCGGCTACTCGCCGCGCCTGGCGCTGATGTGGCAGCTGCGGGCGTGGTGCGCGCTGGCCGTGCCGGTCATCGCGCTGCTGACGGGCGCGACGGTGGCGCGCGTGCGGGAGCGGCGGCTCGTGCGCTCGTTCGGCATCCTCGGCGCCGTGGTCATCGCGGTGTGGCTCGTGGGC
>JAEZCY010000033.1 GCA_023429845.1 Acidobacteriota bacterium | reverse complement strand
CACGCCTACGATGTGGGCGCCGGCTTTGCGGAGAGGCACGGTGAGCCGTCCCGTGCCGCTGCCGAGTTCGAGCACGCGGCCACCAGTCTGGGCAGCGAGCTGCTTCCAGAACGCGAGGTCGCGACGCCCCATCGTTCGGGCGTTCTCCCAGTCGTAGAACGGCGCGTAGGCGCCCCACCCCTCGTGTCCGGCAGCCATGAAGAGCCTACAAGCCTACAGCCTGACGCGAACTGCCGGCCCTCGTCATTCGGCCCTGGGCCTTCGAAAGCCTCCAGCACTGGGGCTGGCAGGGGCGCCTCGCCGTTCATTGCGCTCCCTGAATCCGACCGTCGTCAACGCGGTCGCTGGGCCAGCGTGGCGATGAGCAACGCGTGCTGGACCTCCACGAAGGCAGGTCCCTGCTCGTCGGCGTCCTTTTCGTAGGCCTCGAGTGACGCGAGCAGCCGCTGGCCATCCTCCTCACGGCCGGGCGCGCTCGCCATCGCCGTCAGGATGCGTCGGCGCGCCTCCCACACCCCCGGAGGTGGCGCACCGAGCCGGCTCTCCGATACCGGAACGGGCTCGACCGAGAGCGGCTCCAGCCCCGCGTCGCGCAGCCACGACACGACGTGGACGCCCAGCCGCTCGGGGGCGCCGGGCATCGTCTCGCGATGCCAGCGACCGAGCGTCTCGCGCGCGACGGCGTAGGCGCCTGCCCCTGCGTCGGAGGCGCTGTGCCAGTACCGCGCTTCGTGGTCGGGTTCGACGACGAGCAGCCGGCCGCCCGGTCGGAGCAGGCCCGCGAGCGTGTGGGCCGCTGCTTCGGGATCCGACAGGTGCTGCAGCACGCCGAGGCACAGCACGGCGTCGGCGCAGCCCGGCCTGAGCGGCAGGTGGCGCAAGTCACCGGCCACCGCACGAAGCCGCAGGCCCACGTCGGCCCCGAGTTCGCGCGTGTGGCGAGCACGCGCGGCGTACACGTCGGCCGACACGACGTCGAGACCTGGCGTGGCCAGCGCGAGCCCGACGTCGATCTCGCCGTTCCCGCAGCCGACGTGCACCAGCCGCTCGCCCGGATCGCAGCGCAGGTGACTGCTGACCCAGTGTGTCCACCGGGCCGTCCACCAGCGATCGCGCAGGTGCTTCAGCGTGTACGACGTCAGCGCGTCGATGTCCCGTGACATGGCGTCGAGCTCAGCGGCGACGTCAGTCGAGGACTGCGAGCTCACCCGGCACGATGGGACGTGTGCGGGGCAGCCGGCCGCGGTATGCCAGCCATCCCATCCAGCCGAGCACGCCCGTGAACACCAGCAGCTTGAACGAGTCCGGCAGCGGCCCCTTCGGCATCGTCAAGTAGAGCGGCCACAGGATCGAATGCGCCACGGCCACCGCCCAGACCGTTCCGTAGAAGTAACGCCGCTCCTGTCCCTCCCCTGCGGTTGAACGCTTCACGCGAGGCAGGTGTCCCGACAATCCGAGCGCCCAGATCGCGCCCGCCATCGGGAAGTAGGCATATCGGTAGATCTGCTCCAGCATCCAGGTTCCCGTGACGATGGCCACGGCGAGGCCCGTGATGTTCAGCACGGCGAACGTGACCGCCTCGCCCCACGCGAACGAGTAGCAGATGCGGCGGTACACGGGGTTGGGGCGGTCCTCCGTGAACCGGATGATGTACGGCGCGGGCTCGCACCCGGGAAGCCGTCCGCGTGCGAACGGAATGCCGGTGCCGACGATCACCACGGCCAGCCATGCCGCCATGCGCGCGTCGAAGCCGCGCTCGAACAGGTCGAACGTCAGGGGACCGGGCGCGATGAAGAACACGAAAATCCAGAGCGGCCAGTGAAGCCACCGATAGTAGAGCTTGTTCCGCGTCCGGATCTTGCGCTGATTGTCGTACTCGACGGCGATTCGGTGGGACACAGCAGCCGAGTATAAGGGTGATGCCGGGCGCACAATGGGAGCACCATGCGAGCTGCCCTCCTGCCCCTCATGACCCCGCTTGTCCTGGCGGCCACGCTGGGGTCCGTGCCAGCGCTGCATGCGCAGACGACGCAAGGACGAGCCGACGTGCCCCGAACGACCAACGAGACGCTGCCGCCCGTACGCCCCGTAGACGATGTGAACCTGGAGCGCTATCTGGGGACGTGGTACGAGATCGCGCGGATTCCCAACCGCTTCCAGAAGAAGTGCACGGGCGACGTGATGGCGCGCTACGCGAAACGGGACGACGGGCGGCTCGACGTGGTCAACAGCTGCACCACGGCCGAGGGCACGGTCGAGACGAGGGGCGTGGCCCGACGCGCGCGGCGCGACGGCCCGTCCTCGATACTCGAAGTGCGCTTTGCCCCCGCGATCCTCTCGTTCCTGCCCGCGGTGTGGGGCGACTACTGGATTCTCGACATCACGCCCGATTACGACAGCGCCGTGGTCGGCTCCCCTGATCGGCAGTACCTGTGGCTGCTGTCGCGCACCCCGCAGGTAGACCAGGCGGCATACGCGCGCATGGTGGAACGGGCGCGCGCGCAGGGCTTCGACGTGGAGTTGCTGGAGCGAACGCCGCAGACCGGCGCGCCCTAGCGCGAGCACTCGGTCGCGTCCAACGGTCATGGGACGAGGCACGTCCTGCGACTACTCGGATGCCAGCGTCGATGCGAGCTGCAGATCGTGCACGAGGCGCGCCCGCATCTCGCGCCTCGACTCGTCGTCGCGGGCCCGCAGCACCGCAGACGGGTGATACGTGACGAGCGTCGCAGGCGCCCAGGCGCTCGCGATCGGCGCGGCGGCCGTTCCAACGCGAGCCTGTGGACCGAGCAGGACCTGCGCGGCGGTGGCACCGAGGCAGACGATGACGCGGGGCTTCACACTCCGCACCTCCGCTTCGAGCCAGGGGCGGCACGCCCGCACCTCCGCGGCGTCGGGCTTCTTGTGAATGCGCCACTTGCCGCGCGGCTCGTGCTTGAAGTGCTTGACCGCGTTGGTGACGTAGACGTCGCCGCGTTGCACGCCGGCGTCCTCGAGCGCGCCGTCGAGCAGGCGGCCCGCAGGGCCGACGAATTGCGCGCCGCGCGTGTCCTCTTCGTCGCCCGGTTGCTCCCCGACGAGCATGATTCGCGCGCGCTTCGGCCCTTCACCGAACACGGTCTGCGTCGCGTTGCGGTACAGGTCGCACCCTGTGCAGCTCCGGGCAGCCTCACGCAACGTGGGGAGACTGGTCGAGTCCGGCACGAACGGCCGCGCAGACGAGGCGTCGCTGCGTGAACTCACCATCGCAGACGTCCTTTCCGGCGCGGCGGCAACGAGCGTGCCGACGTCACGCAACTCGGGCAGCAGGTCCCAGTGTCGCTGCGGCATGTCGCGCCGCATGGCCCGCAGGTTCGTGCGCGCGGGATTGAAGACGGCACCGTAGTACGTGCGCCACAGCGTCTCGAGCGCGTCCGCGTCCGGCGCGTCCGTGCGCACCGCCGGCGGGCCGAACACGGATCGCTCTCCATCCCAATGCAAACTCCCGTCCGGCGTCAGGATGCTCCAGCGCATGCTACCGAACCGCTGGACGAAGAATGGACGCACGAGTGGCAGCACGAGATGGTCGGGCCGGTACCACGCGACGAACACCTCGCCTCCTGCCGTCGAGACCTTGCGGAACCTGACGAAGGCGTGCATGTGGTGCACGTCGCGACGCACCTGCGCGGCCCAGTCGCGGAGCCGTCGGACGTCGGGATCGACCGCGTTCTCGAGCAGGGCTGGCTCGTCGTGCGCGAGCCTCCAGCAGACACGGTAGAGCAGGGCCCAGCGCGCAGGACCCCGATGATGAGCCACGGCTCCGGCGAGCTTCCGGAACGCGGCAGAGCGCAGGCGACTCGCGTTGGGTCGCGAACGAGGCCCGCGCTCGCCGACGGCCGTCGTCGGCAAGGACGCCGGCGAGACGGCGGCAAACAGGTCTGGCGTCGCCGCGTCGTCGGTCCAGTCCACGTCCTCCGGGCGAACGCCATCCGCGAGCAGACGTTGCACCGCCTCCTCCCATGCCTTGTACGACGAGGGCGCAGGCAGCAGAGGCATGACGTCACGCCGGCGTGGCGAGATCGTCGAACAGCGACGCCTGGGCCGGCGCCGGTCGCAGGCGCTCGCGCAGCGACGGGCTGTCGAGCAGGACGAGCGACGGCTTCCAGTCGGCAGCGACGATGAACGGGCGCGCTTCTGAGAGCCTGGCTCGCAGCAGCTGCAGGTCGCGCAGGTGGATGCGGTGATGCCGGCGCACGTCGAGCAGGCGCGAGACGGTGCGATGCCCGAGTCCGGGCACGCGCAGCAGCTGCTCGCGCGCTGCGACGTTGACGTCCACGGGGAAGCGCTCGCGGTTGCGCAAGGCCCAGGCGAGCTTGGGATCGATGTCGAGCGAGAGGTTGGGGTCGGCTGGCGTCGTCAGCTCCCCGGCCTCGAAGCCATAGAACCGCATGAGCCAGTCGGCCTGATACAGGCGGTGCTCACGCACCAGCGCCGGCGGACGCGAGGGCAGGACGCGGTCTGCGCGCGGAATGGGACTGAAAGCCGAGTAGTAGACGCGGCGGAGATCGTGCCGGTCATACAGGCGCGCCGCCGTGTGGATGACATGGGAGTCGGGGGTGTCGGTGGCGCCGACGACCATCTGCGTGGACTGCCCGGCCGGCGCATAGCGCGGCGCACGCCGTGAACGGGTCCGCTCCGCCTTTGCCGCCACCACGCGTCTCTTCACCTCGCCCATCGTCTGCTCGATCGCGTGGTGCCGCTTCTCGGGCGCGAGCTTCCGGAGATCGGCCTCCGTCGGCAGCTCGATGTTGACACTCAGGCGATCCGCCCAGCGACCTGCCTCGTCGAGCAGCGGCTGCGCCGCCGACGGCATCGTCTTCAGGTGGATGTAGCCGTTGAAACGGTGCTCGACACGGAGCCGCCGGGCGACGTCGATCAGCAACTCCATCGTGTGATCGGGCGACTGGATGACGCCGGAGCTGAGGAACAGGCCCTCGATGTAGTTGCGGCGGTAGAAGTCGAGGGTGAGGTCCACGACCTCCTGCACGCCGAAGCGAGCCCGCGGGATGTCGCTCGAGACGCGGTTCTGGCAGAACAGACAATCGAAGATGCAGTAGTTGGTCAGGAGGATCTTCAACAGCGACACGCATCGGCCGTCGGGTGTGTAGCTGTGGCAGATGCCGGTGCCGTCGGTGTGCCCGATGCCCCCCTTCACCGCGCCGCGCCGCGCGCCGCTGCTGGCGCACGATGCGTCGAACTTCGCGGCATCGGCGAGTATCTCGAGCTTCCGGCTAACGTCCATGACCCTCACTCCAGCATAGCGAAGTACTGGCGAAACACAGCTGATCCATTGAGGAAGGGCGGCAGTTCTGTCGCCGACGCCTCGACCGCCCCGCGCTCCGTCATCGGGGAATCCAGCAGCCCGCGGGGTCACTGGCACAAATCCGCGGGGCGATGTAGGCTCCGCGGCACGTTTGCCACACCTCGCACGCGGCGGACGCGTCTGCGCCGCATGAGGCGTGGCCGCTTCAGGGGTCGCGTGCGGGGTGCCGGGCGCGCAGTTGCGGGAGGACAGAGACGATGAGGCGGATCAGAGGAGTGTGGGTGGTGCTATGGGTGCTGTCGTGCCTGATGGCGGCTCCGGCCGGCGCACAGGAAGCGCGGGGCACCCTGCAGGGCCGGGTGACCGACGAGAGCGGCGGCGTCATACCAGGTGCGCAGGTGACGGTGGTGAACGTCGCGACCGGCCTGGAGACGCCGACGACGACGAACGAGGAGGGCAACTATCGGGTGCCGTTCCTGATTCCGGGGACGTACCGGGTGGATGCCGTGCTGGACGGCTTCGCGCCGTTCCGGAGCCAGGAAATCCGGCTCCATGTGGCCAGCGTGCTGACCGTGGACGCGGTGCTGCCCGCCGGCCAGATTACCGATGAGGTGACAGTGAGCGCCGCGTCGGTGGCTATCGATCGGTCGTCGGCCAGCCTCGGCCAGATCGTCGATGCCCGGCGCATCGCCGAACTGCCGATCCGCGAGGGCAGCGCCGTGGAGCTCGTGATCCTCGCGCCGGGCGTGGCCAACACCACGAACCTGCGGTCGCGGAAAGCGGCGTTCAACAACGGCCTGTCGCAGTTCTCGAGCGACGGCGCCGGCGAGAAGCGCAACGACTTCACGATCGATGGCGTGGCCAACGTCGCGGCCGATCGCATCGCCTACAGCCCTCCGTCGGCAGCGGTCGAGGAGTTCAAGATCCAGACGTCCACGTACGACGCGGCCGTCGGCAATGCCATGGGCGCCTCGGTGAACGTCGTCACCAAGAGCGGCACCAACAGGCTGACGGGGCAGGTGTACGAGTGGTTTCGCGGGTCGGCGCTCGACGCGCAGGACTTCTTCGACAAGGAGGCCGGACGGCCCAAGCGTGACTACAAGGACAACCGGTTCGGCGCGGCGGTCGGCGGGCCCATCGTCCGCAATCGCACCTTCTACTTCGCCAACGTCGAGGTGAACCCGTTCGAGGTGCCGACGCCCTCGGTGCTCACCGTCCCGACCGAGCGGATGCGCAACGGCGACTTCTCGGAGCTGCTCGCGCTCGGACCGCAGTACCAGATCTACGACCCGGCGACCACCAGGCCTCACCCGACGCAGGCGGGACGCTTCGTACGGGATCCGTTCCCGGGCAACATCATTCCGGCCAACCGCATCAGCCCGATAGCCCGACGGATCCTCGACTACTATCCGCTGCCGAACCAGCCGGGCACGGCCGACGCCGGCAACAACTACGTGAATCCCACCTCGGTGGCCGACGAGATGTACTACACGGTGACCACGCGCGTGGACCACAGCTTCTCGCCGCGTCACCGCGTGTATGGCCGCTACAGCTGGGACTTCTGGGAGGAATCCAAGAACAACCTCTTCGACAACCTGGCGAGCGGCATCGTCCTGAACCGGAAGAACCGCGTGCTGGGCGTGGATGACGCGTACACGTGGCGAGACAACCTGCTGACCAACGTGCGCGCCGGCTTCACGCGGCAGCTCTTCCCGGAGCGGCGCCAGAGCCAGGGCTTCGACCTCGGGGAACTGGGCTTCTCGCCGGCCATGACCGGACTCGTGGATCCGGCGCTGGCGACGTTCCCGAACGTCGCGATCGGCGGTTACACGGCGCTCGGCACGTGGGAGTCCGGCGACGGCTTCTTCACGACCGACGTCTACAACGTCACGGGCAGCCTGATGTGGCTGCGCGGCAACCACAACTTCAAGATCGGCACCGACTACCGCCGCTACGTCGAGCACGCGAGCCGGTATCCCACCGCGGTGTCACCGACGCTGAACTTCACGAACCAGTGGACGCGTGGCCCGATCGACAACGCCGCAGGCGCGCCGCGCGGCCAGGAACTCGCGTCGTTCATGCTGGGCTACCTCGGTGGCGGCTCGATGAGCAAGGCAGCCGATTACACCGAGCGAAGCGGCGTGCTGTCGCTCTTCGTGCACGACGACTGGCGGGTGCGCAGCAACCTGACGGTGAACCTGGGCCTGCGCTACGAGTACGAGCAACCGCTCACCGAAGCGCGCGACCGGATGATCAGCGGCTTCGACCCGTCGGCCACGCTGCCAATCACGGCAGCGGCACAGGCGGCATATGCAGCCGCGCCGATCCCGGAGGTGCCGGTGCAGGCGTTCGGCGTGCGGGGCGGTGTGCTCTACCCCGACACCGGAGGTCCCCGCGAGGCATGGGTCGCCGACCGCAACAACTTCATGCCCCGGGCCGGCTTCTCGTGGCAGCCGCGGCTCTCGACTGCCGTCCGGGGCGGCTATGGTCTCTACTACGACACGCTCGGCCCCAACCGGATCAGCGTGAACCAGACCGGCTACTCCCGGGTCACCACGATCGTGCCTTCGCTCGACAACGGGCAGACGTTCATCGCCACGCTGGACAACCCGTTCCCCGAAGGACTGCTCGAGCCCGAAGGCAGTGGCCTCGGCGCCATGACCAATGCCGGGATCAGTGTGAGCTTCCCGTATGTCGGAGACGTGCGGATGCCCTACACGCATCGCTGGTCGCTGGGCGTGCAGCAGGAACTGCCCTGGCTGTTCATGGCCGAGGTGACCTACGTCGGGGGGCGGTCGGGTGACCTGCCGGTCACGGTGGACGTGAATGCCGTGCCGGGCCAGTACTTCTCCACCTCCGGTGAGCGCGACAACGCCACGAACAACTTCCTGACACAACAGGTGAGGAACCCTCTCGCGGGACTCCTCCCCGGAACCGGGCTGAATGGGGCGACGGTGTCGCGGTCGCAGCTGCTGCGCCCGTATCCGCATTTCACGGGTATCAGCGCAACCGAGACGACGGGGACGTCGGACTACAGTTCCGTGCAGGCCCGCCTCGAGCGGCGCATGGCCAACGGCGTGACCGTGCAGGTCGGCTACACGTGGTCGAAGACCATGACGGAGATGGAGTACCTCAACGCGTTCGACACCGCGCTGCACCGCGTGGTGGGCCCCTTCGACCGCACGCACATGTTCGTGACCAGCGGCATCGTCGAGCTGCCGTTCGGGCGCAACCGCCATTGGGGCAGCGGCTGGAACTCGTTCACGGACACGGTGCTGGGCGGGTGGCAGGTGTCGTACCTGTTGAAGCAGCAGAGCGGCGCCCCGCTGTCGTTCGGCAACTACCTGCTCAAGCCCGGCATGACCGTTGACGACATCGCCCTGCCCCGCGGGGAGCGAAGCATCGAGCGGTGGTTCAACGTGGATGCGTTCGAACGGGCGCCTGCCCAGCAGTTGGTGTCGAACGTGCGGACGACGCCGCTGCGGCTGGACGAGGTGCGCGGTCCGGGCTACGTCGTGCTGGACCTGGGCATCATGAAGAACGTGGCCATCGGCAGCCGGACGCAGCTGCAGTTGCGGCTCGAGGCGTACAACGCGCTCAACACCACGAACCTGAACAACCCGAACACCACGCCGACGAACTCGGCCTTCGGCACCATCACGTCGCAGAACCCGTTCCCGCGGCAGTTCCAGCTCGCCGCGCGGTTCAGCTTCTGATACCGCGGCAGGTCACGCGTCATTCGGGCGTGGCCTGCTGCCTCTGCTCCCCCAAGAGAGGTCCTTCCCGGGAATGGCGTGGGTAGCTCGGGCTGGCTGGGGCGCAGCTACGTGTCGGCCGGGACCCGGTCCACGGC
>JAEZCY010000024.1 GCA_023429845.1 Acidobacteriota bacterium | reverse complement strand
ACCCACGCCAGCAGCGCCGCCACGGCCACGGCGCCAAGCGCGGCCCCGCCCAGCGCCCCGGGGCCAAGCTCGCCGATCACGCCCCACCCGGGCCGGCGCGGCAGCACGACGACGTGACCTTCGAGCTGGTCGAGCACCTCCACACGCGCTACACCGATTGGCTGGTCGGGATCGCTGTCGGACTCCCCGGTGAGCTCCACGAGACGGCGCGCCAGCGGTGCGGGGATCGGGCCCCGGCCCGACGAGGTGATCGCGCCGTTGGAGGCGACGAAGAAGACCGGCACGTCCCGCTCGGTGGACTGGCGCAGCACGTCCCGGACGTTGGCTGCCGGATCGAGGTCCAGTGCGTCGGCCAGTTCACCGGAGACGAGCGTTGCCTGCTGCTGCGCGACGACGCGGGCGCGCAATCCGGACGGCCGCGTGAGGGTGGTGATCAGCACCGCCATCTGCACCAGGAGCGCGGCCACGAGCAGGCCGAGGCTGGCGAGCGCGATGCGCCAGTACAGTGACCGTGGGGCCGGAAGGCGCAGCGACATCGCCGGTCACACGTCGTGGAACTTGTAGCCGACACCCCACACCGTCAGCAGGCGTTGCGGCTCGGCGGGGTTGACCTCGACCTTCTGCCGCAAGCGCTTGACGATGGTGTCGACGCTGCGCTCGGTGACGTGCGTACCCGGCTCCCACGCCTTCCTGATCAGCGCCTCGCGTGAGAACACGATCCCGGGATTGGCGGCAAGCACCTTCAGCACCGCGAACTCGTGCGCCGTCGTTTCAACGACGCGCCCGTCCACCGTCACCTGGTGACGGGACGGATCGATCTCGAGGCCATCGCGACGGATCACGCCGTCTCCTGACCGCGTCTCGGCGGGTGCGTCGGAGGCCGAGCGCCGGAGCAGTGCCCGCACCCGCGCCATGAGTTCGCGGACGCCGAACGGCTTGGTGAGGTAGTCGTCGGCGCCGCTGTCGAGCCCGAGCACCTTGTCGGTTTCCTCGTGCCGCGCGGTCAGGAGGAGGATCGGCACGCGACGGGTGGCTGGCTGCTGCCGCAACGCCCGGCACAGCGCGACGCCATCGAGCCCGGGCAGCATGACGTCGAGGATGAAGAGGTCGTACGGCGTCGTGCGGGACGCGTCGAGCGCGGCGAGGCCGTCCACGTACCTGTCACTGGTGTGCCCCTCGAACGAGAGGTGCAGCGACACGAGTTCCCCGATAGGCACCTCGTCGTCGACGACCAGCACATGAGCCATCGCTGACAGGCTACCTCCGGTTGTGGCCTGCCTGCCCGGATGAACCGGTCTGGACACGGATTTTTCACAGTTGCGCCACCGGCCGACCACAACGGGCGCGTCTCATGAGGCAAGGCAGTAGTCGGAAGCCGAGGGCAGGTCGGGACAAACGACACAAGACGTCGCAAAGACGGAGGGTCTGATCATGAGAATCTCCAGGAGCATGAAGGCAGTAGCGGGCGCGGTGGCGCTGACGATCGGGCTGGCGGGCACCGCCCTGGCACAACCGGGCCCCGGCGGGAAGCGCGGCCCTGCCGGACCTCGCGGCCAGATGGGCGGAGCGCTCGGGGGCCTGCTCGCGGTGCATCCGGACCTGCCGCTACCGGCGCTGAACCTGAGCGACGCGCAGCGTGAGCAGGTGCGCACGATCCTGCAGTCGCATCGCGACGAGGGTCGGGCAATCAATGCGAAGGCGAGCGGTGCGCTCGAGGCGTTGCGCAGCGCGACCGCGGGTCATGTGGACGAGGGCGCCGTGGGGCAGCACAGCCAGGCGCTTGGCGCGGCGATCGGCGAAGCCGCCCTGCTGCGGGCGAAGGTTCGGACGGAGGTGCTCGCCGTGCTGACACCGGAGCAACAGGCCGAGGCCACCAAGATCGCGGCCGACCGCCAGAACCGCGCTCAGCAGCGGCGAGAGCAGATGGAACAGCGCCGGCAGCAGCGCCAGCAGCAGCGGCAGCAGCCGCCGCCCGCCCAGCGCTGATCGGTTCAGGGGGGCGCCCGGAGTCGGGGGCCCCCCGGCCAGGGGCGCGCGCGGTCCGCTGGCGGCCCTTCCTCACCACCCACCAGATCAGCCCGGCAAGTGTCGCGCCCGCGGCGGCCATCGCCGCCAGGAACAGGGCGAGCGTCAGCACGAGAATCCGCTGCGATCCGAACCGCACGTCCACATGGAGGGGCTCGCCGGCCAGTCGCGCCTTCAGCGGCTGTTCCCAGGTGAGGATGTTGCCCCGCTCGACGAGGCGACTCGGGGCGTTGTGATACGTCACGCGACTCGGAAGGTGCAGGCGCACAGCCACCGTCTCGTCGCCATCCCAGCCGACGTCGCCGACCGCCTCCCCGGCGGGCGCGCCGATCTCCTGCTGGAACCCCAGTTCGTCGCCGATCCGCGTGAACGAGTACTGCGCCCACGCAAACGGCGCCAGCGAGGGCAGGCGCCTGACGTCGCTCACGTCGAGACGCACCTGGACGAAGCGGCGGCCGTCACGCCGCCAGGGACGGCTCACGCGCGTCACCTCGGTGACCGGAGAGGAGTACAGCTGCCTGATCGCCTCGCGATCGACCGGAGACGACGGGTCGAGCGGCAGGTCGAGCCCGTGCAGTGCGGTGAGTGCCGCGAGCGACGAGTTGACGACGACGGTGGCTGACCCGTCCAGGTCGATGTAGACCTGTTCTTCGTACTCGTACTGCCGTCCGAAGGGTCGTGCACAGGAAGCGAGCAACAGCAGGGCGAGAGCCGTCAGCGCGAGTGTCTGACGGGGGGACAGCGGCATGGCATCCTAGTGTACTCTTCGGATTCCTGCCCCCGTGCCAGAACGCCCCATCCTGTTCCTCGTCGACGGCAACAACCAGATGTACCGCGCGTACCACGCGATCCGCGGGCTGACGGGGCCGGACGGCAGGTCGACCAACGCGATCTACGGCTTCGTGACCATGCTGCGCAAGCTGATCGCCGACCACGAACCAGCGTACATCGCCACCGCGTTCGACCTCGCCGGGCCGACGTTCCGCTCGGCGCTGCAGGCTGACTACAAGGCCAACCGCGCGCCGATGCCGCCCGATCTGGTCGAGCAGGTGCCGCTGGTGCACGACGCGTGCGAGGCGCTGGGGGTGCCCATCCTCACGCATGCCGACTACGAAGCGGACGACGTGATCGCCACGCTGGCCACGAAGGCCGTCGAGCACGGCTTCGACGCGGCCATCGTCACCGGCGACAAGGACTTCTTCCAGATGGTGGACGGCCACGTGCGCGTCTACAACCCGCGCGACGAAGGCACATGGTTCGACGCGGTGGGCGTGCTGGAGAAGTTCGGCGTGCAGCCCGGCCAGGTCGTGGACGTCCTCGCGCTGATGGGCGACGCGATCGACAACGTCAAGGGTGTGCCGGGCATCGGCGAGAAGGGCGCACGCGAGCTGATCGCGCAGCACGGCTCGCTCGAGGCCCTGCTCGACGCCGCGCCGACGATCCCGCAGAAGCGGTACCGCGAGGCGTTGCTCGCCCATGCGGAGGAGGCGCGCCGCTCGCGCGAGATGGTCCGCCTGCACTGCGACGTCCCGGTCCCATTCGCTCCGGAGCAATTACGGTACGTGGGCCCGGACCAGCGCCGCTGCTACGAGCTCTTCAGCCGGCTTGGATTCAAGTCACTCGTCACGGCCTTCGCCCCTACGGCAAAGGACGTCGCGCGCACCTACAGCACCTGCGGCGACGTCGAGGACCTGCAGGAACTCGCCGCGCACGTCCGCGACGTCGGCCGCTGCGCCGTGACCCTGATCACCGACGAGAAGCCGGCCATGCAGGCGAGCCTCGTCGGCATCGCGGTCGGCACCGGGGAGGGACGAGCGACTTACGTGCCCCTGGGGCACACCTCGCTCGACGCCTGCCCGAACCTCGCGGCGCGCGGGCTGCGCGACGTGATCGGGCCGCTGCTCGAGGACGCGGCCATCGCCAAGACGGGCCACGACCTGAAAGCCGTCACGCTCGTCCTGGCGCGCAACGGCATCACCCTCGCGGGCGTCCGCGACGACGTGATGCTCGCCAGCTATGTCCACGACGCCGCATCGTCCGGACACGCGATCGAACCGCTGGCGCTCGAGCGCCTCGGCTACAAGGCGATGGACAGCGAGGCGCTGCGCGGCAAGGGCGTCAAGGCGCTGCCGGTGTCGCAGGTGGCGGTCGAGGCGATGACGACCTGGGCATGCGAGCGCGCGGATCTCGCGATGCAGCTCACAGGCGACCTGCGCACGACGCTGCACGATGAAGGGCTCATCGGGATCTACGAGGACTTCGAGCTCGCGCTGCTGCCTGCGCTCGTGGCAATCGAGCAGGCCGGCATCCGCGTGGACACGCAGGTGCTCGCCTCCCTGTCGGTCCGCATGGACGGGGAGCTCGAGTCGAGGTCGTCGCGGATCTTCGACATGGCCGGGACGACGTTCAACATCAACTCGCCGAAGCAGCTCGCCGAGGTGCTGTTCGACAAGATGCAGTTGCCCGTGCTCAAGCGCACCGGCGCGCAGCGGACCGCGTCCACGGCCGCCGAGGTGCTCGAGGAGCTCGCGCAATCGCACGACATCTGCCGCGAGATCCTCGACTGGCGGGCGATGCAGAAGTTGAAGGGCACGTACGTGGACGCGCTGCCGGTGCTGGTGCACCCGCAGACCGGGCGCGTGCACACGACGTTCAACCAGGCCGTGGCGGCAACGGGGCGCCTGAGCAGCAGCGACCCGAACCTGCAGAACATCCCGATCCGCACCGAGCTCGGGCGCGAGATCCGCGGAGCCTTCGTCGCCGAGCCGGGCCACGTGCTGATCTCGGCCGACTACTCGCAGATCGAGCTGCGCGTGCTCGCACACATGGCCGGCGAGCGGAGCCTGATCGATGCGTTCCGCCGCGGCGACGACATCCACGACCAGACGTCGGCGCGCGTCTTCGGCGCCGACAGCGGGCTGAGTGCCCACGAGCTGCGGCGACGGGCGAAGATCATCAACTACGCCCTGCTGTACGGCAAGACCGCGTTCACCCTGGCCAAGGACATCGGCGTCACGCAGCAGGCCGCCCAGGCCTTCATCGACGCCTACTTCGCCGGGTACCCGTCGGTGCGGCAGTTCCTCGACGAGACGATCGCCACGGCGCGCGACACCGGCGTGGTGGGCACGCTGTTCGGCAGGCGACGCCGCGTGCCGGAGCTCACGAGCCGCAACGGCCAGATCCGTTCGGCGGCCGAACGCGTCACCGTCAACTTGCCAATCCAGGGCACGGCCGCCGACATCCTCAAGCGGGCGATGATCGACCTGCACACCGCGCTGCCGACCGTGGCCGGCCTGCGCATGATCCTCACCGTGCACGACGAACTCCTGTTCGAAGTGCCAGAGTCGCGGGCCGACGAGGCCGCCGCGCTCGTGAAGCACCACATGGAGCACGCCGTCAGCCTCGACGTACCGCTCGACGTCGACGTCGGCACCGGCCGCACCTGGAACGAGGCGAAAGCGTAGCGAGTGACGCTCGGCCGTTCGGCGCTCGGCGTTCGGCGTTACCTCTTCCACCGCCTTCGCTTCTTCGCGGCGGCCCGGGCCCGCCGCTCCTGTTCCGGCGCCCGGACAGCGGACGCTCCGGCGCGGGATCCCTGAAAGGCGTGGGGCCCCCCAGCCCCACGCATGTCACTCGCCTGCGCGTTCGCTGTCGTGATGCTGGACGGGCGACTCCACACGTCGCTTCGTGCCCGCCCCGCCACGAAGCGCGCTGCCAGGCCTGTCGTGAGCATCAAGCGTTAGAGGCGTTTTAGGCATTTGGCGTTAGGCGTTATCGCCGCCACCGCCCCTTCGCTTCCTCCCATTCGCCGGTGAACCGCTCGGCGGCGCCCGCCGTCTCGTCCTCGCCGAGGCGCTTGACGCGCTCGGGGATCAGCGCCTGCGTGACCAGGCGATCGAGGTCGCTGCGCAGCGTCGCGCCGCGATCGGGGGCCATCGTCGATCGCACCCAGCTGGCCAGCGCCAGGTCCCACGCCAGGTCGAGGTCGCCGCGGGCCAGGGCGGCGGCCGGCAGCCAGTACGACGC
>JAEZCY010000002.1 GCA_023429845.1 Acidobacteriota bacterium | reverse complement strand
CGGAACGGCCGAGCGCGTCGGCCAGTGCCTCCGCGCGGCGCAGGTGGCCATGGCCGAGACGCGGGCCCGCCGCTACTCGAAACAGCGCGAACGTGCCGGGGGATGGTGCCGTTGCCGTGTCGCCGGCCGCAGGTGTGCCCGTCATGCGCCGACGCTCAGGAGGCGGTCCAGCGTCTCGATCACGCGGTCCACATCGTCGAGCGGCATGCCGCTCCAGAACGGCAGCGAAAGGGAATGGTCGCTGTGGTACTCGGCGTTCGGAAACATGCCGCGACGCAGCGAGAAGCGATCGGCGTAGTACGTGTGCAGGTGCAGCGCACGGAAATGAACGCTCGTGCCGATGCCTTCCCCGCCGAGCGCTGCCTGCAGCCCGTCGCGTGTCCAGCCGCACAGGCGTGGATCGACGAGCACCGTATAGAGGTGACGAGCATGCGTCCACCCGTCGGGCACCGGGGCGGGCCGCACGAGGGGCAGATGCGCCAGGCCGGCCTCGTAGCGCGCCCACAGGCGAGCGCGGCGGGCCTGCATCTTCGACAGCCTGGCGAGCTGCGCGAGGCCGAGCGCCGCCTGCAGGTCCATCATGTTGTACTTGAACCCCGGCATCACGACCTCGTACTGCGCCGGTACGCCAGGTGCATATCGGGCCCACGCGTCTCGCGACAAGCCGTGCAGCGCGGCCACCCGCATCCAGTCGGCGCGGTCGGGCGACGCGAGCGTCACCATCCCGCCCTCGCCGGTGGCGATGTTCTTGGTCGAATAGAAGCTGAAGGCGGTGAAGTCGGCGATCGTGCCGATGCGCCGCCCGTCCACGCTGCCATCCACGCAATGGGCAGCGTCCTCGATCACCTGCAGTCCGCGCGCGTCGGCAAGCGCGCGAAAGGCGAGCGGGTCGGCGGGCCGGCCCGCGTAATGCACGGGCATCAGCACGCGTGTACGCGCGGTCGATGCCGCTGCCGTCGCCGCGACGTCCATCGTCGCGGTCTCGCGCGAGACGTCGGCAAACACCGGGGTGCCGCCGGCGTGCAGCACGGTGTTGACCGTGGCGCAGAACGTGAGCGGCGTGGTGACCACTTCGTCACCCGGCCCCACTCCGGAGGCGAGCAGCGACAGGTGCAGCCCCGCCGTGCAGGAGTTGAGCGCCACCGCTTCCGGAGCACCGACGTGCTGTGCGAAGGCGGCCTCGAAGGCCTTCACCCGCGGTCCCGTTGTCAGCCACCCCGACGCCACGACGTCGGCGAGCGCCGACAGTTCCGCCTCGCCCATGTCAGGACGCGCAAGAGGGACGAAGGGAGGGCCGCTCTGGGGCCTGGGACCCGTGGACATGGCGATTCCGTCTGTGCTGCCACCTAGGCGATCGGCACGAGCTGCAAGGCGTCGAGGCGTCCCCGACCCGCTGCAAGCCGGCTGCGCCAGGCGTCGAGTGCGGCGCCGAGATCGCCGTCGAGCGCTGCCGCCGCGGCCGTCCAGTCCTGGGTGGACGCCGCGGTCTCGAGCAGGCCCGCCGCGCGTTCGATCGCCGCGACATCCTCTCCCAACCAGTCCGGCTCCGCCAAGCCTGCCTGCTGCGCCCACACGTCGGCGGTGTGCACGAGTGCCACCAGGAGCGCCAGACCGTCAGCGAGTTCGCCTATCGCCGGTCGCGCCTCGTCGGGGGCGTCACCGCGTACCTCGGTGGCCAGTCGGCGAGCACCAGCGGCCAGATTGGGCAGGTACCGCAGCGCCTCGTCGAGGGCGGTGCCGGCCATCGACGCCACGGTGGTCGTGTCCACGTCCACCGCGTCGGCGGCGGCGAGCGTGCGCGCGAGGACGTTGGCCTCACGGAATGCCGGTTCCTCGACACCATTGATGCGGACTGACGTCACTATGCGCCCCGTCCGGCCCAGGATCGGCTCGATGGCGGAAAGCAGCGCATCGACGGTAATCGGCGCATTCACGCCGGGGATGAGCGAGGAATCTACGCGAAGTTCGAGCATGTGGGTCTCCCTTGCCCCTGTCCAAGAGCAAAGGCGGGGCCAGCGCCTCGGCGAACTGTCCATCCGGGCACGGATGTTGGATTGTGCTGCGGCGCACGCGTACTGGCCGTGTGCGGGGCGTGTGCGGCCCCCGCACTCAAGACCCGCACACGTGTGCCGATTTCCCTTGTGAGCCCATTGGCTCGATACCCCGGAGGAGTAACTACATGGCGTCGTTCTCGGTTGTCACCAACGTAGCCTCGGTCAATGCCCAGGCCAATCTCTACCAGACCAACATCGGGCTCCGCCAGGCGCTGACCCGCGTGTCGAGCGGCTATCGCATCAACTATTCGGGCGACGATGCCGCGGGCCTTGCGGTGGCGAACCGGTATCGCTCGGACGTGGCCGTGCTGCAGCAGGGCGTGCGCAACGCCAACGACGGCCTCTCCGACCTGCAGATCAAGGACGGCGCCCTCGACAACATGTCGAAGCTGCTCGACCGGCTGGCCGTGCTCGCCACGCAGGCGGCGTCGGGCCAGACGACGGCCACCTCGCGCAACACGCTGAACGCCGAGTTCCAGGACGTGATGAACGAGATCACGCGCGAGTCGAACGTCGCCAACCTGAACGTGGCCGGCGCCAACCAGGGCTTCTCGGTGTTCGTGAGCAGCAATGGCACCGACGGCGTCGTCGCCGGCACGATCAACGACGTCGACATCACGGCGCTCGGCCTCGTCGGCCTCGATATCTCGAACCAGGTCGACGCGCAGACCGCGGTGTCCACGGTGTCCACGGCGATCACCAACCTCGGCGTGGTGCAGGGCCAGGTGGGCCAGCTGCAGAATCGTCTCAGCTATGCGATCAGCCTCGCGCAGAGCCAGATCGTCAACACCAAGGCCGCCGAATCGCGCATCCGCGACGCCAACGTCGCCGAGGAATCAGCCAACCTCACGCGGTACTCGATCCTGAACCAGTCAGGCATCGCGGCCCTGGCGCAGGCCAACCAGTCCACCAACGCCGTGCTCTCGCTGCTCCGCAGCTAGTCGCCGCAGACCCTCCGGGCGTGACGGCCCGCCGCTTCGGCGG
>JAEZCY010000300.1 GCA_023429845.1 Acidobacteriota bacterium | reverse complement strand
ACCCGGAACACGCCGGTGTCCGGCGTGGGCCCGCCCAGCGAGGAGATGCCGAGCGATGCGGGCTCGCCGTCGATCGTGCCGGCCCAGTCCCAGCTCGGGATCGTGGTCTCGCCGCCGTCGCCCGGCGGCCGGCACGTCACGGCGCCGGGCGGATCGTCGACCTCGACCGCCCCGGTCACGGTGAGGTCGGCCTGCCCGGGCGGGGGATTGCATCCCACGAGCAAGGCGCATGCCGACACGGCCGTCGCCGCGGCGGCGACGGGTCTCCTCCACGGATGGTGCATGGCGGCATCGTCGCACAGCGCATCCGCGATGTGTTGGCTCGTTCCCGAGAAGCCCGCGCGGTGTGACACGCTTTCGTCGATGCCCACGCCGATCGATCCGAGCGACTTCCGCTGGTACCAACGTGCCGTGTTCTACGAGGTCGCGGTCCGTGGCTTCTCGGACTCCGACGGCGACGGCTTCGGCGATTTCGTCGGTCTCACCAACAAGCTCGACTACATCGAGTGGCTCGGCATCGACTGCCTCTGGCTCCTGCCGTTCTTCCAGTCGCCGCTGCGCGACGGCGGCTACGACATCAGCGAGTTCCTCACCGTGCTGCCCGAGACGGGCAAGGTCGACGACGTCGCCGTCTTCCTCGACGAGGCGCACCGGCGGGGCATCCGGGTCATCTCCGACATGGTGATGAACCACACGTCCGACCAGCACCCGTGGTTCCAGGAGGCGCGCCACGCGCCGCCGGGGTCACCCGCCCGCAACTTCTACGTGTGGAGCGAGACGAACCGGAAGTACGAGGGCACCCGGATCATCTTCACCGACACCGAGACGTCGAACTGGACATGGGATCCGGTGGCCAACGCCTACTACTGGCACCGCTTCTTCCATCACCAGCCCGACCTGAACTTCGACAACCCGCGCGTGATGCGGGCGATGCTGCGCATCATGCGGTTCTGGCTGGATCTCGGCGTGGACGCGTTCCGCCTCGACGCGATTCCCTACCTGATCGAGCGCGAAGGCACGTCCTGCGAGAGCCTTCCCGAGACGCACGCGCTCATCAAGCAGGTGCGCCGCTTCCTCGACGCCGAGTATCCGGGCCGGATCCTCCTGGCCGAAGCCAACCAGTGGCCGTCCGACGTCAGCGCCTACTTCGGCAACGGCGACGAGTGCCACATGGCGTTCCACTTCCCGCTGATGCCGCGCCTGTACATGGCGATCGAGCGCGAAGACCGCGAGCCCATCGTCGAGATCCTGCGGCAGACGCCGGACATCCCCGAGAGCTGCCAGTGGGCGCTGTTCCTCCGCAACCACGACGAGCTCACGCTCGAGATGGTGACGCCCGAGGAGCGCGAGTACATGTACGGCGCCTTCGCCGAGGATCCGCGCATGCGGATCAACGTCGGCATCCGCCGGCGGCTCGCGCCCCTGCTCGACGGCGATCGGCGCCGCGTCGAGCTCCTCAACGTGCTGCTGCTCTCGCTGCCCGGCACGCCGGTCGTGTATTACGGCGACGAGATCGGCATGGGCGACAACATCTACCTGTCCGACAGGCATGGCGTGCGCACGCCGATGCAGTGGACGGGTGACCGCAACGGCGGCTTCTCGCGCGCCGACCCGCAGCGCCTCTGCGCGCCGCTGGTCATGGATCCCGTGTTCGGCTACCAGGCCGTGAACGTGGAGGCGCAGGAGCGGTCACCGGCGTCGCTCCTGAACTGGACGCGCCGGATGATCGCGATGCGTCAGAAGCACCCGACCTTCGGCCGCGGCAGCGTCGAGTTCGTCGAGACGGGCAACCGCCGCGTCCTCGCGTTCACGCGGTCGTGGGACGACGACACGGTGCTCGTGGTGGCGAACCTGTCGGCCCACGTGCAGACGACGCGCGTGCATACGCACCTCGAGGGCGTGCCGGTGGAGATGCTCGGCGGCACGCGGCTGCCGCCGCTCGAACGCGGACAGGTGTCGCTGACGCTGGCGCCGTACGGCTGGTACTGGCTGGAGATCCTGCCGAAGCACGATCCTCGCGCCACCGGCGAGGTCGCGGTGGACATCCGCAAGCATGCGCTTCCGGATCTGCTCGTGAGCGAGCGCTGGGACACGCTGCTCGACGGGCCCGGCCGGGCCGTGCTCGAGCGCCGGTACCTGCGCCCCTACCTCGAGAAGCAGCCGTGGTACCGCGCGCCTGGCGCCACTGTCCGCAGCGTGCGCATCGCCAGCCATGCCTCGGCGCGTGGTGGCCCTGAGCCCGTCGTCCTGGCCGCGGTGGACGTCGAAGGGGAAGTGGATACCTACCGGTACGGCCTCGTGCTGACGTTCACGGGCGGGCCGCGGGCCGACGAGATCCTGGCGCGGCATCCCGACCGCGTGGTGGCGCGCATCGCCGGCGCGCGCACCGGCGTGCTGCACGAAGTGGTCGAGGGCGATGCGGTGCGCGTCCTGATGCGCATGCTCACGGAAGGCACCACGCTCACCGGCCGCGACGGCGTCTTCGATGCCGCCTCGCAGGGACCGGCCGTCCTGGCCGATCACGAACCCTACGTGCTGGTGCCGACAACGCTGGGGCAGACCGTCGTGGCCTGCGGCGCCGCTGCGGAGATGAAGATCCGGCGTCGCCTGCTGCCCGGGCAGTCACACGAGCATCAGGTGCTCGCGTCGCTGGCCAGCAACCTCGACGTCGAACTGCCGATGGCGTACGCGCGCCTCGACCTGCGCACGCCCGACGGGCAGCGGTGGCCGTTCGTGCTGCTGCGATCCCGCGTGCCGTCCACCGAGGATGGCTGGGACCGCGCCGTGCATCTCGCGGCACGGTGGATGGCCGAACCGGCCGAAGTGCCAGACCTGCCGGACCCGTTCGCCTGGCTGCGCGAGGGGGGCGAGGCGCCGCGGATCGACAGCGAGCCGCTGCACGATGTCGAGCGCATGGCGCGCACGCTCGGACGCCGCGTCGCCTCGACGCACATGGCGAACGGCCACGCGCGCGCCGAGGTGGACAACGCGGCCGCCGCGACCATCGCTCGCGCGAACGGCAAGGACCGCGAGTTGGTGGACGCCGCGCTGGCTGCGCTGGCAGATCTCGACGTCTCGGCCCGCAGCCGCTGGGCGACGTTGATGGACTCGGCCGCGGCCGAACGCATCCTCGGCTCACGGCAGTTGCTCGGGGGGCTGGCGCGCTGGCGCTGGACGCAGGACGAAGCCACGCCCGTCGATCCGGACGACAGCACGCCCGGCGTGGTCGGCGAGGCCGGCGACTACGGCGAGCGCGACATCGGCGCTCTCGCTGCCGACCTCGCGTACGTCACGGTGATCGCGCTGCAGCAGGCTGGACGCGACCTGCACGACGCCACGGCACGCGCCTGGTGGTCGATCGCGACGTGGGCACTCGTGCGCGGGTGGCACGAGGAGCTCGCCGCCGCGGGTCGGCACACGCTGCCGCCGGCCGATCTGGTGGAGGGTCTTCGCGTGAGCCTCCTGTGGCGGCTGCTCGTCGATGCCGTCAGCGCGGCGGACGACCGGCGCCAGATGGCTCGCGCCGTGCTGATCGATCTCGCGGCGCGGCCAATCGGGGACCCGCAGTGACGCACGCATGGGCGCCGACCTTCGGCGCGCAGCTCGATGCCGAGGGAGCCCGCATGCGGGTGTGCGCCCCGGCAGCCACGACGGTCGAGGCGCTCGTCGGCGACCGCGAGGCGATACCGATGGCCCGGGTGGCGGGCGATACCTTCGAGGTCCGCGTGGCCGACGCGCGGGCAGGCGATCGGTATCGATTTCGCGTGGATGACAACGCCCCGTGGCCCGATCCCTGTTCGCGGTGGCAGCCGGACGGCGTGCACGGCGCGTCGATGCTGATCGACCCGCGCCGCTTCGCGTGGACCGATGCGGCATGGCGCGGCGTGCCGCGACACAGGCTCGTGATCCACGAGCTGCACGTCGGCACGTTCACGGCCGACGGGACGTTCGAGGCAGCCACGCGGCGTCTCCCCGAGCTCGCCGACCTGGGCGTGACCGCCGTGGAGCTGATGCCGGTGGCAGCCTTCCCCGGCGGACGGAACTGGGGCTACGACGGCGCCGCGCTGTTTGCACCGTCAGAGAACTACGGGCATCCGGACGACCTGCGCGCCCTCGTCGATCGGGCCCATGCGCTCGGCCTCGCCGTGATCCTCGACGTGGTCTACAACCACCTCGGGCCGGACGGCGCCTACCTGGCGGCGTTCATGACGACGTTCTTCAGCGATCGGCACGACAGCCCGTGGGGCCGCGGCATCAACCTCGATGGCCCGGGCAGCCAGGACGTGCGCCGCCTGATCTGCGACAACGCGCTGCAGTGGCTCATCGAGTATCACTTCGACGGCTTGCGGCTCGACGCCACCCACGCGCTGGCCGATGACAGCGGCGAACACATCCTGGCGCAGCTGTCGCGCGAGATCGCGGCGCACGTGCCCGATCGCGAGGTGCACCTGATCGCCGAGGACGACCGCAACCTCGACGTGCTCGTGCAGCCGACAGCGGCAGGTGGCTACGGCCTCACCGGCGTCTGGGCCGACGACTTCCACCATGCGGTGCGGCATCGTCTTGCCGGCGACGACGAGGCGTGGTTCTCGGATTTCACTGGCGACACGACGGAGATCGCGCGCATCGTCCGCGAGGGCTGGCTGTATGCAGGCCAGCACTCGAACTACCACGGCGGTCCGCGCGGCACGTCGCCGGCGCACGTGCCCATCGACGCACCGGTCATCTGTCTGCAGAACCACGATCAGGTCGGCAATCGCGCGCACGGCGAGCGGCTCCACCAGCAGATCGACCGCGGCGTCTGGCTCGCGGCGTCGGCCCTGCTGCTCACCGCACCGGAAACGCCGATGCTGTTCATGGGCCAGGAATGGGCGGCGTCAGCGCCGTTCCTGTTCTTCACCGATCACGGGGCGGCGCTCGGCGCCCTCGTCGTCGAGGGGCGGCGCAACGAGTTCGGCCGGTTCGCCGCGTTCAGCGACCCGCAGGTGCGTGAACGGATACCAAACCCACAAGACGAGTCCACCTGGCGTCGCTCGGTGATCGACTGGGACGAGAGGGAACGCCCGGCGCACGCGCACGTGCTTGCCGAGACGCGGGCGCTGCTCGCGATTCGCGCAGCGCACCTGTGCACACCGCGCGAACGCGCGAAGGTCCGGTGCGAGGCGATGGGTTCGGGCGCCGTCTGCATGCGACAGCCATCGAGCAAGGGAGGCGAGCTGCTCACGCTCGTCGTGTTCGACGGCGGCGCGGTGCATCGCGTCCCCGACGTGTCGGGCCCGTTCGACCTGCTGCACGCGACGCGTCCGCACCAGGCCAGCGTCGTACACACAATTCGGTTCGAAGGAGACACGCTCGTGGTGGAGTCAGCACAAGAGGCGTTCGGCCTCGTCCTGCATTTGCCGGAGAGCCGACCATGAGCATGCGCGCACCCGGCTGGACACCCACGAGCACGTACCGGCTGCAACTCGGGCCCACGCTGACGTTCGCGCAGGTGGAGGCGATCACGCCGTATCTGGCGAGCCTGGGCGTCGAGGCGCTGTACCTCTCGCCGATGCTGAAAGCGCGTCCCGGCAGCACGCACGGCTACGACATCGTAGACCATGCGCAGCTGAACCCGGACCTCGGCAGCGAGGACGACCTGCGACGCCTTGCCGCGACGGCGTCGGCCCACGGCATGCGCCTGCTGTCGGACATCGTGCCGAACCACATGGGCGTGGACCCGAGGGCCAACCCGTGGTGGCGCGAGGTGCTCGAGAACGGCCCGTGCTCGCCGTACGCCGAGTATTTCGACATCGACTGGGACCCCGTCACGCCGCACCTGCGGATGAAGATCCTGCTGCCGATCCTCGGCGAGCAGTACGGGACGGTGCTCGAGCGCGGCGAACTGCGCCTCGCCTACGACGATGGCCGGCTGTGGTTGCACTACTTCGACCACTGCGTGCCCATCAATCCGAGGCAGGCCCCGCTCGCGTTGCGTCATGCGCTGCCGGTGCTGCGGGAGGCGCTCGACGAGTCGCACGTGGCGGTGACCGAGTTTCTCAGCATCATGGAGGGGCTGCACAACCTGCCGCCCTACACGGACACGCACCCCGAGCGGATTGCCGTACGCCAGCGTGAGAAGGAGGTGCTGCGCGGTCGTCTCGTCCGGCTCGTCGAGGACACGCCGGAGGTGCTCGAGGCCATCGGCGCGGCCCTCACGCTCGTCAACGGCACGCCTGGCGACCGGGCGTCGTTCGACGAGCTGCACGCGCTGCTCGAGGCGCAGCCGTATCGTCTCGCGTCGTGGCGCACCGCGGTCGACGAGATCAACTACCGCCGGTTCTTCGACGTCAACGAGCTGGCCGGCGTCCGCGTGGAACACGAGGCCGTGTTCCAGGCGACGCATGCGCTGATTGGGCGATGGCTCGGCGAAGGGCTGGTGCACGCGTTGCGGCTCGATCATCCGGACGGCCTGTTCGACCCGGCAACGTACTTCGTCCGGCTGCAGCAGCTCGCTCAGGACGTGACCGGGCGCGAGGAACCGCTGTACGTCGTCGCCGAGAAGATTCTCTCGGGAGACGAGCAGCTGCGGCCCGACTGGCAGGTGCACGGAACCACCGGCTACGGCTTCCTCAACGAGATCAACGGCCTCTTCCTCGACCCTGCCGGGCTGCGCACGCTCCGGCGCGTCTACGCACGCATCACCGGCATGCGCGAGCCGCTCGAGGAGATCGTCTACGATGCCAAGAAGTTGATCGTCAACACGGCGATGTCGAGCGAGCTCGGCGTGCTCACCGACGAACTCGGGCGCATCGCCCGTGCCGACAGGCGCACGCGGGACTTCACGCTCAACAGCCTCCGAGAGCTGATCACCGAGTACGTCGCCTGCATCCCCGTCTACCGCACGTACCTGAGCCCCGACGGCTGGACCGAGGAAGACGAACGGATCATCGACCGGACGATCGCCGAGGCGCAGCGCCGCAACCCGGCGATGGAGAGCTCGCAGTTCCGGTTCCTGCGCGACGTCCTGCTGCCGCGGCCGGCAACCGATGACGGCGACGAGGTGGACGCGGCGATGTACGAGCGCCGACTCACATTCGCGATGAAGCTGCAGCAGTACACCGGCCCCGTGCAGGCAAAGGGGTTCGAAGACACGACGTTCTACCGCTACAACGTGCTCGTCTCGATGAACGAGGTCGGCGGCGACCCGGCGCACGCCGTCCATTCCGTCGAGGACGTCCATGCGTCCAACCTCCTGCGTCAGCAGAACTGGCGCGGCGAGATGACGACGCTGTCCACGCACGACACGAAGCTTGGCGAGGACGTGCGGGCCCGCATCAATGCCATCTCGGAGCTGGCCGACGGCTGGCGCGAAGTCGTGGGCCGCGCCTTGCGCGCCGCGGCGACGTCGCGGACGCTGCTGCAGGGACGATGGGCGCCGGATCGGAACGACGAGTACCGGTTCTTCCAGGTGCTGGTCGGCTGCTGGCCCCCCGGGCTGCCCATGACCGCGCCGGCGCCGCCCGAACTGGTCGAGCGTCTCGGCGCCTACATGCTGAAGGCGATTCGCGAGGCGAAGCGGCACACCAGCTGGGTCACCCAGAACGAGCCGTACGAGCATGCGACGCTGGCCTACGTCACCGAGGTGCTCACCGGGCCGAGCGCTCCGCGTGTGCTCGGCGCGCTCCGTCCGTTCGCGACGCGACTTGCGCGCCACGGCGTGTGCAACTCGCTGGCGCAGACCGTGCTCAAGTTCACGGCTCCGGGGGTGCCCGACACCTACCAGGGCGCGGAAGCGGCGAAGTTCGACCTCGTTGACCCGGACAACCGGCGCGCCGTGCCGTTCGATGCGCTGCAGGTGACGTTGGCCGACCTCGACCGCATGCGGGGTGCGTCGCCATTTGCCGAGTCGGCGCGCGAGTGGCTGGAGCAGTGGCCCGACGGCCGCGCGAAGCTGCACGTCGCCTCGACATTGCTGCGCCTGCGGCGCGCCAATCCAGCGGTGTGGATCGAGGGCGCCTACCGGGCGCTCGCCACGGACCTGTCGGTGGACGCCACGGCGATGGCGTTCATGCGATCCAACGAGGGCGGCGACGCGGCCATCGTCCTCACGGGACTGAGGACGGCGCAACTGCCCGGTGACTGGCCGATCGGTGCGGCGTGGGCCACGTCACGCGTGCTGCTCCCGCTGGACAGCCGTCGCGGGGCCTGGCGAGACGTGCTCACGGGTATCGAACTGACGCCGAGCGAGACGGCCACGGAGCGATGGTTCTTCCTGGCGCAGGCGTTCGGCGTGCTTCCCGTTGCCGTTCTCGTACCGGCCGACGAGGCGGGCGCCCCGTGACGCAGGTCCTTTCATGCCATCATGAAACGGTCACCCATCCTCTGATGCATCCGCCTGACACGGAGCACACGCACTGCGCGAAGGAGTCGCTGTGACAAGCGAAGCACGTTCACCCATCCGTCTGCTCGTCGCCGACGACCACGACATCCTGCGCGAGGGACTGGTGGCCGTCCTCGAGCGCGACGCCCGGTTCGCCGTGGTGGCCACGGCCGACAACGGCGAGGAAGCGGTGGCCGCATTCCGGCGCACGCGTCCGGACCTGGCGATCATGGACCTCCGCATGCCGGTGATGGAGGGGCCGGAGGCCATCCGGTCGATACGCGCCGAGTTCCCCGATGCGCGCGTCGTGGTGCTCACCGTGTACGAAGGCGACGTGGACATCGCCCGCGCGCTGTCGGCCGGCGCCGCGGCCTACGTACTCAAGGGGATGCCGAGCGAGGAGCTGTTCGAGGCCATCATCGCCGTGCATGAGGGGCGGCAGTACATCCCCTCGCGGATCACGCAGGTGCTCGATCAGGCAGGCCGCACCGATCTCACGCGCCGCGAGATGGACGTGCTGCGTCTCATCGTCGGCGGCCACAGCAACCGCGAGATCGCGCAACAATTGAGAACCACCGAAGGCACCATCAAGTCGTACGTCAACGGCCTGCTCGGCAAGCTCGGCGTGCGCGACCGCACGCAGGCGGCAACCGCGGCGATTCGTCGCGGCCTCGTGAAGCTCGAAGAGACGGAACAGGAGAAGAGTGACGACCCCACGCCGGATGCGTGACGCCGGTACGTAGGCGTCGGGCCTTGCCCGACGCGCGGCGCGGGTCCGCCCCGGCGGGGCCCGCGGCGGACGAAGCAGACCC
>JAEZCY010000251.1 GCA_023429845.1 Acidobacteriota bacterium | reverse complement strand
CCACTCCCCCGCTGCCCGCTACGCCTTGGGTGCGTCCTTGAGCATCACGAGGAGCATGCGTGCTGATTCCGGGGCGTCAACGGCGTGCGGGACGTTGGCGGGGAGACGGACGATGGTGCCGACGCTGGCGGTCACCGGCGTGTCGCCGACGGTGAGTTCGAGGCGTCCTTGGAGCACGAGCACGAGCGCGTCGAACGACGAGGTGTGCTCGGTGAGGCCCTGGCCTTGATCGAACGAGAACAACGTCACGTTGCCACCCGTCGCCTTGGCGAGGATGCGGCTGGCGATGCCGTGCGCGGTGGGCGTGACGAGGTCGTGCAGCGCGAGGGCTTCGGCAGCGGGAAGGGTGGACGGGGCCATGGACACCTACTTCTTCTTGCGCGCGCGGCGACGCGGCGGCGTCGTCGCGGGCCGGTTTGTCGGTCCGTACACGACGAACCCGAGGTCGCGCAGGTCGTCGGCGAGTGCCGGCTCGCAGAGCGCCGCGTCCTCGAACGTCATGGGCGGGATGTCATCGAACCACTCGTACGCAAGGGCGACGCCGTACGCACGCACGACGCGCGCGGCCTTGATGCCGGCCTTGTGGTTCTCGAACCGCTGTTCGGGCGCGAGGCCGGTCATCCCTACGTAATAGCACGAGACCTCCGGGTGTCGGGGATGGTCGAGGCGCACGACGTAGACACGGTGGTGCAGGCGATCGGCTCGGCCTTCGTCGTTCGGCCGTCGGCCTTCGTCGTTCGGCCGTCGGTTGCTTCGCGTGCCGGTCATGGGGATGCTGGCCGTCGGGCAAGGCCCGCCGGCTACGTACGTGCGAGGCTATGCCGTGACGGTTTCAGGCTCGACAGTGCCGCAGCCGAGCGCCGCAAGCCGCAGCTGGCACCGCTGCAGTTCTTCCGCGTATTCGGCGTTCAGCACGCGCGTGTAGGTGCCATCGGGCTCATGTGCATAGTCCCACAGCCCGCTGTTGTGCCAGTGCGCGGGATTGTCCCACTCGAACCTGTCCAGGATCGGGTAGAGACAGATGCCCTCCAGCGGGACGCCCGCAGCCACGGCGAGCGCCACTTCGTCGGTGATCTCGCGGATCCACTCGGCACGACCGACGCCGACGTGGCTCGTCTCGCTGATCAGCAGGGGCCTCTGGAAACGGGCATGGACCTCCTGCAGCAGCACGTGCAGCGGCAGCCACCGTTCATCCCGCGGGCGCACGTGCCAGTGCAGCTTCGCGCCGCCCGGTTCCTCCCACTGGTTGTCGTGGTAGAAGTTCACGCCGATGACATCGAGGTAGTGCGCGGCACCGCCCAGTTGGGGCTCGCGCAGGCCGGCAATCATGTCCCACGCCTCGAACTGGCTTTCCCGCGTGGCAGCGGCCTGGCCGTCGCGATCCGGCTCGCCTTTCGGCGGCACGACGTGGATGAGCGGCTCGACCGACACGAAACGGGCGCGCGCATCGACCGCGCGGACCTCATCCACCGCGGCAATCCAGGCCCGCACGAGCTGGCGCTTCAACTCTGCGCCCCGGCCGTGCCCGAACGGATGGAACCAGCCCACTTCGCCGGCGGCCCAGCAATGAAAGGAGATCTCGTTGACGGGCGTGTAGAACGGCACGCCGCCATCGCCGTGCGCCTGCACGAACCGCGCGCACTCCGCGGCGAAGCGTGCGAAGCGCGGCACGAACTCCGGCCCGAACACGTCCACGTGGTCGGGCACGCCGTAATGCAGCAGGTCCCAGATCACCTGCACGTCGTTGGCGCGCGCAGCCTCCGCATACGGCACCACGGAGCTGAAGTCGAAGACTCCGGGCACTGCCTCCACGAGGTGCCAGCGGATCGTGTCGCGTACCGTAGCGATGCGCACATCGGCCAGCCGCGCGTAGTCGGCATCGACGAAGCGATCGTGCTGGGTCGCCGCGAGCATGTCGAGGCGCGTGCCGGCACGGGTGACGTGACAGGCGGATTCGTAGCCGGCGAGCCAGAACGACTCGAAGAGCGAGGGCAGGAATGTGACTGGCGTGGACATGTGCAGATGGCGGACCCGTGTCCGGGACCTGGCCTGCACACCGCAAGGCGCGTTCCCCGTGAAGCAGCCGACTCGGCGTCTCGAAGTGACCGGTTTCCCTCGACTATTATGACGGGCCGGCGCGCCGCCTGGACGGCTGGCCGTCAGCCGCTCCGGGGCGCCGACGGTCTCCCGACGGTCGCCATGCCCTCGCCGTCGTCGGCCATCGTCGCCAGCGTCTCGTGTACGCGCGCCTGACAGCGCGCCAGTGCTTCCGCGTACGGCTCGTAGAGGGCGCGGCGCAGTGTGCCGTCTGGTTCGCGGACGAAGTCCCACAGGCCGCTGTTGTGCCAGTGCCCGGGATCGTCCCACTCGAACCTGTCGATGACCGGATACAGGCACACGCCTTCGAACGGCACGCCGGCCCGGAGCGCCAGACACACTTCCTCGGTCATCTCGAGGATCCACGCCGGACGGCCGACGCCGACATGACTCGTCTCGCCGACGAAGATGGGGCGCTGATACCGCACCCACGCGTCCTGCGCGAGCCGATGGAAGGGCATCCATCGCGGGTCACGGGGCTGGACGTGCCACGCGATCTTCTCGCCGCCAGGCACCTCCCATTGATTGTCGTGGTAGAAGTTCACGCCGACCACGTCGAGTGCATCGGCCCGCCCTCCGAGTTCCGGGTCCCGCAGCCCGGCGATCATGTCCCAGGCCTCCCACTGCGAGTCGCGCTGCCGGGCCGCACGGCCGTCGACGTCTGGCAGCCCGAGCGGGGGCACGTTGTGGATCAGCGGTTCGACCGAGATCACGCGGGACCGACGATCGACAGACCTGATGGCGTCCACCGCTTCGAGCCACGCCCGCACCAGTTGCCGCTTCAGTTGGTAGCCGCGGCCACGGGCAAATGGATAGAACCAGCCGACCTCGCCGGCGGCCCACGAGAAGAACGACAGTTCGTTCACGGGGGTGAAGAACGGCACCTCGTCGGAACGGCTGCGGAGGTACGTGGCCGCTGCGTGCGCGAACGCCCCGAACCGCGCCGGAAAGTCGGGATGGTAGAGCTCGACGCCGCAGGGCGTGCCGTAGTGCAGCAGGTCCCACACGACCTGCACGCCATGGCGCTGGGCGGCGTCAACGAACGGAGCCACGGACGAGAAGTCGAAGCGGCCTGGCCGTCGCTCGATGAGGTGCCACCGCATCGAATCGCGCACGGTTCCGATACCGACCGTGACGAGACGACCGTAGTCTTCCAAGACGAACCGGTCGTGCTGAGTCGCCGCGATCATGTCGAGGCGCTCGCTGCAATCGGTGATGTGCGTGGCCGATTCGAACCCGCCCATCCAGAACGATCGGAACAACGACGGGCGGAAAGGTGCTGCCATCCCCGTCATCGCTCGCAAAGCGCGTTCCGCCCGGTCAGACGCCGGGCTCGCCGGCCGACGCGCCGTAGATGATCGCGCGCTGCAGGTGCAGCGACGCGCCCGCGGTCGGGTTGGTGACGACGAGCCGCACGCTGTGGCGCCCGTTCGGCAGTTCGTAACGCCAGAAGGGCACGAAGCGGCGCGCCGTGAAGTTCGTAGGCAGCTCGACGGTCTCGACCTTGACGTCGTCCACGAACATGTCCACACGCAGCACGTGGTCCCTGCCATCGTCACTGCGGACGTTGCCCTGGATCACGAAGCCGATGCCGTCGAAGGCAAAGGTCGTCTCCGCGCCCTGCGTGGCACGGGCGAGCCGAACCTCGGCTACCGGATGGTGCCCCTCGAAGTTCTGCTCGAGGCGCACGGCCGCCGGCTGCTGCGTCGCGATCACGACGGCGTCGCCCTCCTCGCGTCCGCCCTCCCGCACGATGACCTGCAGCGCGTGCCTGTAAGAGAGATCGTACGCATTGTCGAGCGAGATGGTCGTGTGGGCGAACGGCAGTGCTTCGACCTCGTCGAGCCCCTGCTTCCAGTACGCCGGGATCCGCCGGTAGCCGACGATGGTGCCGAGCACGCCCGCCGCGGTCGACGGGTTGCAGTCCGAGTCCTGCCCCGCCCGCGTCGCGATCGAGATGGTCCGGCTCATGTCGCCGTTGCCGTAGAGGAGTCCGAGCACCACGTAGGCGGCGTTGAGGCGGGCGTCGATGTCGAAGGCGTGGAAGACGCCTTCGGGGCAGCCGACGTCCTCGGCGTGATGCCGCTGCAGCTCGAACCAGGCGCGCTTCCAGTCGTCCGGATGCTCGCGGTGCAGCCGGATCGTGTCGCTGATGGTCTTGTGGAAGTGGCTCGCCGCCGGAATCGTCTCGAGCGCCTTCGTCACGACCGTGTGGACGTCGTCGTGCACGAAGGCCAGCGAGTACATCGCGGCGACGAACACGCCGCCATACCAGCCGTCCCCCGAGTTCATGATGTGGCCGACCTTGTCGGCGTACGCACTGGCGGCATTGGGCATGCCCGGCGACATCAGGCCGATGAAGTCGGCCTCGATCTGGAAGTCGATGTCGTCGGCCTCCGGATTGTTGCGCCAATGTCCGCTCTCGGGCGGCGCCAGGCCGCGGAGCACGTTGTAGCGGGCCATCTGGTTGGCGTGCCACAGCATGTACCCGCCCTGTGCGAGCGCCCGGGCGAACGCAGCGGCCGGCGCATCCAGCCCGTGCTTCTCGATGACGTCCACGAACGTGAGGTCCACGTACAGGTCGTCGTACAGGCCCGGGCTGCGTTCGTACGTCTCGCGGAGGTACCCGCGATACCAGGGAATGGGTTCGTAGTCCTGAATGAACGTGCCGTTGTAGTTGAACTCGGTCGGACCGCCGAACGTCACGCCGATCGTCTGTCCGGCCCAGCCGCCACGAATCTTGTCGCGAAGGGTGTCCTTGGCGATGCGCACCTCTGCGGCGCGGACCGGCGACGCCGCCGGCGCCGGTTGCACCTGCGCAGCAGCCTCGCCACCGAGCACGACGACACCGAAGAACACCGCAACGACGGTACGGGTCATGAGTTGCATGGAAACCTCGGGCGGATGGTAACTCCCGGGATCCGGGAAGCGGGAACCGATTCGTATCTTGCCGGCCGGCGGACAATGTCAGATGTCGACACCTCCGACGTCTCGCCAGCGGAGGACTCTGGAGGCCGTCCTGTCGACGCCCCATTCGTGTAGATTGCCCTGATGCCCACCGCCAGCGAACTGGAACTGCACCGCGCCGCCATCACGGGCCACTGCTACCGCATGCTGGGCTCGGTCACCGATGCCGACGATGCGGTGCAGGAGACGATGGTGCGGGCGTGGCGGAGCCTGGACGCGTTCGAGGGCAGGTCTTCGTTGCGCACCTGGCTCTACAGAATCGCCACGCGCGTGTGCCTCGATGCGCTGGGCGACCGCAAGCGTCGGATGCGGTCGGTCGAAGCCGGGCCAGTGGGGACCGTGGACGATCCCCTGACTGCGCTGCCCGGGTCTGCCTGGATCGAGCCGATCCCCGATGTGGATGCCCTCCCCTCCGGTGCCGACCCGCACGAGCGTGCGGTGCTGCGCCAGAGTCTTCGCCTCGCGTTCGTGGCGGCGCTGCAGCACCTCCCGCCCCGGCAGCGTGCCGTGCTGCTCCTGGTGGAGGTGCTCGGGTGGTCGGCGGCCGAAGTGGCGCAGGGCCTGGAGATGTCGGTGGCCGCCGTGAACAGCGCCCTGCAGCGGGCCCGCGCCACGCTCGCCACACGCGACGTCGGCCGCTCCGAGACGACGCTGTCGCCCGACGAGCAGGAACTCGTCGACCGGTACGTCCACGCATTCGAGCGCTACGACGTGGACGCACTCGCCGCCCTCATGCACGAGGACGCGACGATGGCCATGCCGCCGTTCTCGTTGTGGCTGCGTGGCCGTGCGCCGTTTGCCGCGTGGCTGCTCGGCCGCGGCGCCGCCTGCCGCGGCTCGCGGCTGTTGCCCGTGGCCGCCAACGGGCTGCCCGCGTTCGCGCAGTACAAGCCCGCGGGCGATGGACGCTACCTGCCATGGGCGCTCGTGGTGCTCGAGATCGAACGCGGCGCGATCGCCGGCCAGACCTTCCATCTCGACACCGCGACGCTGTTTCCACGCTTCGGCCTGGCGATGGAACTGCGCGACGACGTGGAGGCCGGTTCCATGCCGTGATCCGGGCAGGGCGTGCGCTTCGCGCGCGCCCGCTGGCGCGAGGTCTGCTCAGCGCGTCACGGCCGCTGCGGTAAGACTCCTGATCAACGCGGTTTCCTTCTCGTCGTAGGGCGAACCGTCGCGGCGGAAGACCTCGTGGAACCACACCGCCGGCTCGCGATCCACGTACGGACGCCGCCACGAATCCCACGGCAGGTGCGTCTGTGACTTTCCCTGCACGAGCCCCCAGTTGATCGCCGCGACGCCGTGCCGCTCGAGCACAGGCAGCGACCCGGCGAACGTGCTGCCGTTGCCGCGCGCCATGTACTCGGTGCACAGGATCGGGCGCTTGTAGACCTGCAATTGTCGGATGCGCGCCTCGAGGCGTTCCGGCGACTCGTAACTGTGGAACGAGATCACGTCCGACAGCGCCAGCTGCAGGCGATCAATCGCGCTCAACTGGTCGGGCGCCGACCAGTCGCCGCCCCGCCACAGCCCGCTCGTGATCGGCTGTATCGGACCCGCCGCGCGCGCCCATGCGAACACCTGCGGCAGCAGCGCCAGCACGAGTTCGCCCTTGTTCTTCGGTTCGAGGCTCGCATAGGCGGGGTCGTTGGTGTTGTCCACCTCGTTCCAGAGGTCCCACGCCAGCACGCGCGCGTCCTTGCCGAAGCGGCCGACGACGGCCGTCACGTACGCCTCGAGCCGCGGCCACTCCGCCCGCTCCTCGAGGGCGACCTTGCCCGGCCCCTGCACCCACCCCGAGTTATGAACGCCGGGCCGCGGCGGGCGCTGCGGACCAATCGCGGGGAACGGATCCCACACCGAATCGAACAGCACGATCATCGGCCGGATGCCGTGGCGGGCGGCGATCGCCAGGAACTCGTCCACGCGACGGAGGAAGCCCTCCGGATCCTGCTTGTAAGCGAGATCGTGCAGGAACACGCGCATGGTGTTCATGCCGATGCCGGCGGCCCATCCGAGTTCCAGATCGATCCGCTTCGGATCGAAGGTCTCGGCCTGCCACATCTCGAGCTGGTTGATGGCCGACGCCGGCACATAGTTCGCCCCGACGAGGAATCCCTGTCGTGCGTACCACGCGTTGGCCTGCGCCTCCGTCCACCGGTCGGCAGCCGCAGCCGCCGCGGCGTGCGCCGCCAGCATCAGGATCAGCACGAGCCGCATGGCGGCATGTCTCACTGACACACGTGTCCTCCGTTCCCGGGTTGCGAGAGTCGGACGACACTGTACCCGACAACGGGCCTACTCGTCGGCCGGCGGCGTCGGGTCCAGCATGCGCGCGCGCTGACGTCCGGTGAGCGTCAGGCCGATGCGGTGGTGAGCGGCCTTGATGCGGACGGCTTCCACGGTGCGATCGAGCGCGAGCGCGATGTCCTCGACGGGGGCCCCTTCGAGGGCCATGGCGGTCAGGCGCCGGAGATCGGCAGGGGTCCAGCGGCGACTTCGGGGTAGTGCAGGCACGAGCGGGCGAACTCCTGCCCATGCAATCGGCAGGACTGGCCCGATCACGAGGGCTGGTCCGCGGAAGCGTGTCCGTGGGCCGCGCTGTCCGCCGGAACCTTCGGCGCAGGCGGAGGGCCCGACGGCTACGTATGGAGGGGAACGTCGAACGTCGAACGGCGAACGGGGGACGGCGGACGGCGGACGGCGGACGCCGACCATCGCCGTTCAGCAGCGGCCGGCGGCAATGACTTCGGCGTAGAACTGCTCGTACAGCGGCACCACGGCATCACGCTGGAAGCGCGTGCGCGCGTCGGCGGCGGCTGCCCTTCCCATGGCGGCGCGTCGCGCCGGGTCGCGGAGCAACGCCAGCGCCGCGTCGGCCATCCCGGCGGTGTCTTCCGGCGCCCTGAGGTGGCCCGTGACCGCTTCGGTGACGACTTCCGGGAGCCCGCCCACGCACGAGGCAATCACCGGCACCTCGCAGGCCATCGCCTCGAGAGCCGACAGGCCGAAGCTCTCCTGCTCGGACGGCAGGAGGAACAGGTCGGCCACCGCCAGCCACGGCAGCGCGTCGGGTTGTTCGCCCGCGAACACCACTTCGTCGCGCAATCCGGCGTCCTGAACCCGCTGCTCCATCCGTCGCCGCTCCGGCCCGTCGCCTACCAGCACGAGCCTCGCAGGCAGTTGCTGGCGCACGCTCGCAAACACGTCCACCACGGCATCCAGCCGCTTCACGGGCCTGAAATTGGACGTGTGCAGCAGGATGGCCGCATTCGCATCCGGTCCCGCGATGCGGGCGCGCAGCTCCGGGTCGGGCCGGCGCGTGTACCGCGCCACGTCGAGAAAGTTCGGGATGACGCGGATCTCCCGCGCGATCCCGAGCGTGCGGATCGTGTCGCGTGAAAGACTCTCGGAGACCGCGGTGACGCCGTGTGACTGCTCGATCGAGAAGGCCACCACCGACGAGTACGAGGGGTCGCTGCCCACGAGCGTGATGTCGGTGCCGTGCAGCGTGGTGATGGTGCGCGGGATCACCCCGCCCGACGACGACAGCATCTGATCGGCGAGGAAGGCTGCCGTGGCGTGCGGAACGGCATAGTGCGCGTGCACGATGTCGAGGCGGCGTTCCCTCGCAACCCGCACCACGGTGTTGACGAGCGCCAGCAGGTACTGCGGCTCGAGGAACAGCGGATAGGGCGGCACCTTCACCGGTTCGAACGAGAATCGCGGCTCGCCCTCACGCCAGCGGAACGGGCGGTCATGGCTGATCAGGTGTACCTCGTGCCCGCGCTGCGCGAGCGCGCGCCCGAGTTCCGTCGCCACCACGCCGCTGCCTCCCACCGAGGCATAGCAGACGATGCCGACGTTCATGGCGTGTCCTTCAGCAACCCCGCCCGCAGCAGCGGCTCGCGGACCACGAGACCTTCCGCGAACTCGACACCCGAGAGTGCACCGAACTGCGCGTCTCGGCTCTCGACGAGCCGGCGAAAGCCTGCGCCTACCAATCGGGTCGACACGGCAGACGGGTCCGCCGGCGCGAACTGCGTGCGGTGGCAGTCGAGGGCTGCGCGCTTGGTGTCGTACCAGGCCGAGACGTCCACGACGAACGACGGCGGTGCGCTGTCGTTGATGAAGTAGTAGCAGACCCACTCGGGGCGCCACGGTCCATGGGCCGTCTCGAAGCGCCGCAGGCCGGAACGGTGGCAGGCCGTCGCAAGCACCTGGCTGGCTGCCACATGATCGGGGTGCCGGTCCTGCCAGTACGGAATGGCCACGGTGCGCGGCCGCAGCTGCCGGATGATCTCCACCGCGGACCGGAGCTGATCGTGGTCGCCCGTGATGCCGCCGTCGGGCCAGCCGAGGTTCTCGCGCACCAGCACGCCGAGCACGCGGGCCGCCGCGTCCGCTTCGGCACGACGGTCCTGCGGCGTGCCGTTACTTCCCAGTTCCCCGGCAGTCAGATCGCACAGCCCCACGCGACGACCTTCGTCGGTGTGCCGCGCCACGCATCCGCCGAGGCCGATCTCGATGTCGTCAGGGTGGGCGCCGAAAGCGAGGAGGTCGAACGGCATGTGCGTCACTGTACCCTGACGGACTCGCGGCCCTCACCTCGCCGCCACCCGCCGAACAGATCGGCCCAGCAGGCGGCAACCTCGGCGCGCTGTGCCTCGGGGATGCCCGGGGTGAACGGCAACGCGTCGGCACGCGCCAGGGCGTCGAGCCAACCGGCCACGGCCGCGACGTCGCGTGCAATCACCCCAGCCGAGACGCGAGACAAGTCATCGTCCGGCCGATGGTGGAAGAAGCGTCCGGCGTCACAGTTGATCCGGTAGTGGAACACCCCCGGCAGGCCGGCGGCGACGAACGGGAAGTGGTCGGCATACGGCACCACGGCCGTATGGGTGCGGTAGAACACGCCTTCGCCATGGAAGAACGGCCGCAGCGACGTCTCGAAGTCGGGGTGGCCATTGATGTACAGCTCGAGCCACCCCAGGTGCGAGCCGAAGCTGTCCAGGTTGTACATCAGGCGGCCACGACCACTCACATCGTCTCGGTGGCGGCGGACGTACTCGGCCGATCCGACCGACAACTGCTCCTCGGCGCCGAACGACACCAGGCGAATGGTGCGGCGGCGCGGACGGCCCTGGAGCAGGCGCGCGAGCTCGAGCACGGCGACAACGCCGGAGCCGTTGTCGTCGGCGCCGGGCGAGCCGGCCTGCGTGTCGTGGTGCGCGCTCGCATAGAGGATCTCGTCGGCGAGATCGGTGCCCGGCAGGTCGATGACGACGTTCTGCGACATAGCGGGCGTCATGCCACCGACGACGCGGCAACGGGCGTGCGTGCCGCCGTTGGCCACCCAGGCCCAGGCGTCCTGATGCGCGACGTTCAGCGTAGGTACCGCGCCAATGGCCGCGGTGTACTCGGGGAACATGCCGTCGGCAAGCGGCGTCGCACCGGGATACCGCGTGTCTACCATCAGCAGGAACGCAGGACCAGCCTCCATGAGGCGCTGGTAGGACGCGCGCGAGGCGATATGGGTGCCGAGATGGAGCACCGCCGTGCCGCGCAGATAACCCAGGTCGTCGCGCTGGTAGTCGGTGGGCGTGAGTACGGTGAGCGGCGCCTCCCGCCATTCGCCGTCGGTGCCCGGGGTGCTGCTGAACAGCGAACAGGGATAGGCGTGCCAGGTGTCGCCGACGCGGATCTCGAGCTGCTCTTCGGCGACCACACGCGAGCGGACCGCAAAGGGCTCGTCGTGCACCGCCATGCCGCTCGCACGCATCGTCTCGATCACGTAGTCGGCGGCGGCGCGTTCGCCAGGGGTGCCGGCAAGGCGCACGCCGATGTCCTGGACGAGGACGTGAAGGTCGCGAGCGATCCGGTCGGGAGAAGCAGTCAACATGCAGCGAGCATAGAGCACCACACCTCGAGCCGCCGCATCCTTCCCGTATGATCCCGCCGTGGCGAAACGACCCGACGTGCTGCTGTTCGATCTCGGTGGCGTGCTCATCGAATCCGCGGGCGTGCCGGAACTCGCGCGGCTCCTGCCGGCGCCGGCCACCGACGCAGAGGTCGCGGCCCGCTGGAACGCGTGCGCGCACTCGGATGCATTCGGCAGGGGCCACATGGCTGACGATCAGTTCGTGGAGCGATTCATCGCCGACTGGCAGCTGTCGGTCGCCCCGGATGCGTTCAGGGCGGAGTACCGATCGTGGGTCCGGGGATGGTTGCCGGGGGCCGAAGCGCTGCTCGAGGAACTGCGACCACACTTCCGGCTCGCGGCGTTGAGCAACTGCAACCCGTTCCACTGGGCGCGGCTCGTCGAGGACCTCGACCTGCTCACCCGCGTGGACGACGCGCTGTCGTCGCATCACCTCGGCCTGCGCAAGCCCGACCCGGCGATCTACGCCGCGGCGCTCGATCGGTTGCAGGTCCAGGCCTCGGACGTGCTCTTCTTCGACGATGCGCCGGCGAACGTCGAGACGGCGCGCGGCGCGGGATTGCGCGCGGTGGTTGTGAACGGCCCAGCGGCCGTGCGCCGGCATCTGGAGGAACAGGGATTGTGGCCGGCGGCCTGACGTCAGGGCGCACTACCTGCCCGCAAGCGGCAGCCGCCGCTGGCGCTCGCCAGTGAGGCTGAAGATTGCCGCCGCGATGGCGGGCGCGGGCAACACGATCGGCGACTCGCCGGCGCCGGCCGGCGGGGTGTCGCGGCGGTCGAGGATCTCGACGTCGAGGGTCGGGAGGTCGCGGAAGCGCGGCACGCGATAGTCGGCGAGGGAGCGGGTACGCTGCGTCGTCGTGTCGAAGCGCACCTGTTCCCAGAGTGCGCCGCCAAGTCCCTGCAGCAGCGCTCCGGTCATCAGGTTCTGCAGCGCGTCGGGATTGAGCGCGGCGCCGAAGTCGCCCGTCGCGACCATCCGGCGCACACGCACGTCGGGGCCCGCCGTCTCCACCTCGACGCACAGCGCCAGGCGCGCGTCCTTCTCGAGCGCACAACTGAAGCCGACACCGCGGCCCGTGCCTGCGGTCGCGCCCGCCTGCGTCCAGCCGAAACGGTCCGCGGTGCGCGTCATCACCTCGCGCAGCCGCGCGTCGCCGACATGACGCAGGCGGAACGCGATCGGATCGACGCCGAGCGCGTGCGCCCACTCGTCCATGTGCGACTCACGTGCGAACGTGTTGGCCACGGCTGCGAGCGCGCGATAGCTGCCCTGGCGCACGTCCGACTTGGTGCGGTGGAAACCGATCCAGTGATGCGGGATGTCGTACGGTGGCACGAGCCCCGACGCGCCGCTGTTGTAGTTGGCGAACCGGAGCGCCGAGAGTCGACCGGTGTCGTCGATCGCGCTCTCGACCTCGACGACACCGGCCGGTCGCGTGTAGCTGCACGTGAACTCTTCCTCGCGCGTCCACGCCACTCGGACGGGCGCCCCGCTCAGGCGCGCCAGTCGCGCTGCCTCCACGTCGCACTCGCCGCGCTGCTTGCCGCCGAAGGCCCCGCCTGCGTCGTGCACGATGATGCGCACCTGCGCCTCGCCCAGCTTCAGCGCGCGAGCGACCTCCTGCCGCACCAGAAACGGCGCCTGCGTGCCGCTGTGCACGATCATCGTCGTGCCGTCCCACTGCGCCACCGCAGCGCGCGGCTCGAGCGGGACGTGCGCGATCGGCGCCACGTGGTAGCTGGTGGCGCGCCGCCTCGCAGAGGGGACGGCGGCGAGCGTCGCCGCGGCATCGCCGCGCCGCAGCAGCGGCGGGTAGCGGGCCTGCGGTTGCTCGACCGGCGCCTCGGCCGTCCGCTTGTAGAGATCCGGCCACTCCCCCTGCGGCGTCAGCGTCGTCGCCGACCAGCGGGCCGTGATGCGATCGCGCGCCGCGCGAGCAGTGGCGGGATCGGACGCGAGCGCCGCGAGCAGGTGGCCTTCACGGATGAGGCGGACGCCGGGCATGGCCTGGGCGGCCCGGGCGTCCAACGACTGCAGGCTCGACACGTGGCCGGGGCCACGCACGATGGACGCATGCAGGAGGCCGGGGACGCGTACATCCGACGGGTACACCTTCGCGCCCGTCACGATGGCGACACCGTCGACGTTCGGGGTCGAGACGCCGAGCGTGGTCCAGCGGCCAGGAGCGACGACGTCCGCCGGCTGACCGGTACGCGCCGCGCGCACAGCGGCCGCCGCCTGCCGAATCACCGGCACCGTCTGCGGCGTCGTCAGGCTCGCCCACGTGCCGCCGTCGTCCGGGCAGATCTGCGTGTCGCCCATCACCAGCGTCACGTGGTCGAGCGGCACGCCAAGCTCCTCGGCAAACGCTTGCGTGAGCAGCGTGCGCGTTCCCTGCCCCATCTCCATCTTCCCCGTGAACGCGCGGTACCGGCCCTCGTCGGTGACCTGCACGCGCACGGGCACGACCTCGCCCTGCGCCTCCACGCGCACGAGGAAGAGCAGGCCGCCTCCGAGTGTCTTCAGGAACACGCGGCGGTCGGGGGTGGCCTCGTCCAGCCACGCGACGAGCTCGTAGCGTTCGGGCGCGAGGTCGCACGCGAATCGAGCCTTGTAGGCAGCGCGGAGATCGTCGGTCACGCCTGCCTCCCGGCCATCGCCGCAGCGGCCAGACGGACGGCCTCGACGATGCGTGGGTAGGTGCCGCAGCGGCAGAGATGCGGGTCGAGGGCGGCACGAACCTGCGCCTCGGTCGGGCGGGGCGTGCGTTGCAGCAGCGCCAGCGCGCCGAGGATCAGGCCCGGCGTGCAGAAGCCGCACTGGAAGGCCTGGGCGTCGAGGAAGGCCTGCTGCACCGGATGCAGTCGACCGTCGCGAACGAGGCCTTCGATGGTCAGTACCTCGAGGTTCGATTCGGGTCGCGCCAGGCACGCGCGTGTGGGTCGGTCGCCGACGAGCACCGTGCAACTGCCGCACTGGCCCTCGCCGCACCCGTACTTCGTGCCTGTGAGCCCGACGTGATCGCGCAGCACGTCGAGCAGCGTGGCGTCGTCAGGCACGGCGCCGCGCCAGGGGCGTCCGTTGACGTCGAGAGTCAGTTCGCGCATGGCCACGTCATGCTACCGGTTGCCGGCCGTCGGCCCGCGGACGGACAGGACGAGCCGGGGGGCTGTTTCCGTTGACCTGAGGGAGGACGCACAGTACACTTCTGGTTCGTCGCGGCCCGGTCGGGTCGTGGCACGTTGTGCCGCGTCGCTTCATGGGGGCGCGTCCCACCCGAGTTCCTCAGTAGCTCAATGGCAGAGCATCCGGCTGTTAACCGGAGGGTTGTAGGTTCGAATCCTACCTGAGGAGCCAATCCCGGCCTGCGGCCGGGATGGCACCCCAGGTAGGCTTCAGGCTCGCTCCGACTCGCTCCGCTCCTCGTTGCGAGCTCGAATCCCCACGAGAACCAAGGTCCAGCGACGGCCGGAGCACCCCAGGCAAGTCTCAGCGCGCACCGCGACTCGCTCCGCTCCTCGTTGCGAGCTCGAATGCTCACGCGAGAACTCCATGACCCACCGGTCGCGCATCCAGCGCTAATCAGAGAAGCGTTGTCGGGCTGTCGCGCGTCAACGGCGACAGAAAGTCCGCGCCATCGCGAACTTCGGCCGCGAACCTGCGCCATTGACGGCACTGCGGCTCGATAATCCGGTGCGTTTACGCTAAACGGCTGGGCTGGCACGCGCCTCGCAATATGTCCAGGCGCCGGTCGACATGGCCGGGTGGCAAGCGCCACATCGCAGTGAGCTTCCCCAGCGCACTGCAGAGAGTCCGTTCGCGTCATGCAGAAGTTCATCGTCGCCGCCATTGTTTCGATTGCCATCAGCGGTTCGGCCTTCGCGGCCCCCTTCACGATCACGAGCTCCGTCGGCGGTGCGCCGTCAGGGGTGTACACGGACAACCTGAACTGGCTGCCGGTCGGTAGCGCAGGCGGAAGCCAGAGCGGCGTCACCGTCACGTTCCAGCCCGACGCGGGTGTCGTGACGGGCGGCGTCTCCGGCCTCTACGCGCCTCCCTACGTGTCCAACGGGAACGGCGCGGTCTTCGGCGACGCCGATGGCGTGGATGCCTCCCGCTACATCACGTCGGGCAGCACGGGCGGGAACAATGCCGGCGCCGGTGCCACCATCGCGTTCGCGACGGGTCAGAAGTACTTCGGGCTGCTGTGGGGCTCGGTGGACGCGCACAACTCGCTCGCGTTCTACAACGGCGCGACGCTGATCGGCAACGTGACGGGGTCGGACGTCGCTGCGGTAGCCAACGGCGACCAGGGTCAGAACGGCACGTACTACGTGAACATCGCGTCCACGCTGTCGTTCGACAGGGTGGTCGCGACCAGCGCCGGCTACGCGTTCGAGTTCGACAACATCTCCTACAACCCGACCGCCCCGGGTGTGCCTGAGCCCACATCGGTGGCGCTGCTGGGTGTGGCCCTGGTGGGCATCGCCCGGCGGATGCGTCGCCGCTGACACCCGCAGCCGGGTCGGCGACAGGCACCGGGTAGGGCGCGCCGTCCTGACCCGCCGCGAGGCTCCCCCGCGGCGGGCTGGGGCCGCCCGCCCTGCCCGCGACCATGCCGAAGGCCGGGCCCGTTACCCGGGCTCCGACACACGTATGGATCCGCTTACCTGTACCCAGGCACGTCGCGCGCTGCCTCCCCTCGCGCACCGCTCAGTCGGTGCGCGATGTGCCCGCCTCGAGCGGCGCCGTGAGGGCCACGTCAGCCATCTCTTGCGACTCTGGCTGAATAGGAAGGCGCGCGTTGACATTTCGTCGCCGGCTTCCGTACTGTGTGATGGTGACCGCCCAAGCTCAGACCGACGTCTTCCGCGCGATTGCCGATCCGACGCGTCGGGCCCTGCTCGACCTGTTGCGCACCGGCGACCGCACCGTCAACGAACTGGCCGAGCCTTTCGACATGAGCCGCCCGGCCATCTCGCAGCACCTGCGGCTGCTTCTCGAGGCGCGACTCGTTGCCGTCCGCAAGGAAGGCCGTCAGCGTCGCTACCGGCTCAACGGGTCGGCGATCGCGCGTGTGGCGCGCTGGGCCGGCAAGTTCGAAGACGCCGCGGCAAAGGCCAAGGCGCGGAAGCGCTGATCAGTCGCCCTGGCCGGCAGCGCCCGCACCAGCCGGCCCGGCTGCCAGCAGCGTCACGAGGCGCTCCCGGTCCCGCACCGCAGCCTCGAGCATCTTCTCCCGCTTCTCGACGGGTGTGCGCCCACCCGGCTCGTACTCGACGTGTAGCGACAGCGGGCCGCTGAACCGGGCCCGGCGCAGTTCCTGCGCGAAGGTCTTCCAGTCCACCATCCCCTCTCCCACGGGGCAATCGACGACGCGACCGCGGCCGTCGCGTCCCTTCTCCCAGTAGAAGTCCTTGATGGCGATCATCCGCAGGTGCGGCGCCGCCATCTGCAGGGCGATTCGCCACCCGGCGTCGCCGCCCTCCACGGTGGCGTGGCGCGGGTCGAAGTAGATGCCGCTGGCCTCCACCGGAAGCCCGTCGATCAACCGCAGCGCATCCCAGACCGCCGCGCCGACGTACCCGCCCGAGTGATTGTGGTACGCGAGCATCACGCCCGCGTCGGCGGCCATCCGCGCGAGCCCGCGGAAGTCCGCCGCCGCCGCCTCGAGTTCCTGTTTCACGTCAGCGAACGCATACCTGTAGTAGCCGGCTTTCAGGCGTCGCACGTCCACGGCGGCCGCCGTCTGCAGCAGGGTGAGCGCCGTCGGGTCGGACGGCCTGGTGAGGCCGGTCGTCAGCATCGCGACGTGGCTTCCCGCGTCGCGAATCGCCGACACCGCGCGAGGCAGGTCTTGCGCGACGCGCTCCGGCAGCACGTGGCCACCGGGTCGCACCGTCAGGTCCACGCCGTCGAACCCGGCCTCGCGCACGGCCGACCCGAGGTCCTGCCAGCCGAGGTCGGGCAGGTGCTTCGAGAACATCACGACGGGCGCACCCGGACCGCTCACGCTGACCGCACGCTGCGCGAGCACGGAAGCGCTGCCGCGCGGCAGCAACGTTGCGCCGAGAGCGGCATGCGTAAACTGACGGCGTGTGAGGCTCATCGGCGGGATCCTCGTGTGCTGGTTACCGGGCCATGCGCGGCGTCGTGAGCCGGAACTGCGACACGAGGCCGGCGATCGCCAGGACGACCCACACGATCAGCACCCAGCTTTCGCCGGGAGCGGGACGCAATGGATAGGCCTGCCAGCCCGACGCCGCGTTGCCCAGACCGGTGACTGCGTCGCGATGCCAGAGGCCGAGCGCACCCATCACGAGCAGCCACGCGCCGCCGAACGCGGTGCAGAACACGATGACGTAGCGCTGCAGCGACAGCGCGACGAGCGCCCCGGCAATCGTGCAGCCGATGACGAGCATGGCCGGGGGTTCGCTGCCGAACTGTGCCGCCACCGCGTGCACGGCGAGTGCGGCGAACGCGGCGCCGAGCAGCGCCACGCCGATGAAGTAGGCAAGCACGAGCGCGAGCGCGCCGCCGACGCCGCCGCCGAGCAGCATCAGCATGTCGCGTGTGGTGTCGGCCGGCCCGATGAGCGATCCCGCGACGAGCACGCCGACGACGAAGCCGTAGAGCGCAAGGACGATACGGAACGTGCGCTGACCGAGAAAACAGGACAGCACGCCACCCACGAGAAAGAGCACGGCGGCGGGGACGTGAAGCGTCTCCGGCAGCATCGCGGCATTATAGTGGAGGGCCGGTGTCCGAGCCCCCGTCCCCCGACTGATGCCAGATTCCACGTCTCGCCCGCCCGCTGCCCGGCGTCTTGCCGGGATCGTCGCGGCGATTGGCGGCCTGTTGCTGTTTGCCTATACCCTGCGGCAGACCGGGCTGGACACGGTCGCCGACGGATTCAGGCGCGTCGGCGGCGCGTTTGCGGTCATCGTGCTGCTGTCGGGACTCCGCTTTCTGTTGCGCGCATGGGCCTGGGTGCTGTGCACCGAACCGCCGCACCGCCTTCGGCTGCGCGACACGTTCCCCGCCCTGGTGAGCGGCGATGCGCTCGGCAATCTCACCCCCCTCGGCCTCTTCGTCAGTGAGCCGATGAAGGCCGCCTACGTGCGCGATCGCGTCTCGTTGATGAGCGCGCTGTCGGGCATCGCTGTCGAGAATCTCTTCTACATCTTCACGGTCGCCTCGATGATCGCCGGCGGCACGCTGGCCCTCCTGGCCGTGTTCGACGTGCCCGCAGCGCTGCACGCCATGAGCCTGGTGGCCCTCGCGGGGATGATCGGCTTCCTCGTGGTCACGCTCGCGCTCGTGAGTGGACGCGTACGCCCACTCACCTGGGCCCTCGCACGGCTGCATCGACACGCCCTGGCCCCTGCGTCACTCGTCCGGCGCACGGGCAAGCTGCAGGCACTCGAGGAGCGCGTCTACACGTTCGCGCAGCGCCATCCGTCCCGGCCCGTGCCGATCCTGTTGCTGGAGTTCGGCTACCACGTCGCCGGCGTCGCCGAGACCTACCTGACGATAGCGATGCTGCTGCCCACTGGCGCGGCACCGACACTGCTGGGCGCCTTCCTGCTCGAGTCCCTGAACCGACTGATCAACGTCGCGTTCAAGTTCGTGCCGATGCGCCTCGGCGTGGACGAGGCCGGGACCGGACTGCTCACACAGGTGCTCTACGGCACTTCTGCGCTCGGGGTGACCCTCGCCGTTGTGCGAAAGGCGCGCATGCTCGTCTGGACTGGCGTCGGCGTGGCGTTCCTGGGCCTGCACGGCCTCGGCAAGTCGAAGGCGTTCACCCCTCAGGACGCGGGCGGGGCCGGTGGCGGCGCGTAACCGGCAGCGAACTCTTGTAGCCGTCGGGCCCGGACGGATGTAGCCGTCGGGCCTGCCCCGACGGTCAGCAATCGTTCCGAGCGCTCAGGAAGGCGGCCGTGCGCGGCGCGCGCGACGGCTCTACCGCCAGCGCCTCCCGCAGCCGCGCGAGGTCGCCGGGCTCGTCCACGTCTTCGAGGATGGGCAACAGCGTCACGCGCCGCTCTTCGAATTCGCATCGCCGCAGGGTGTCCATCAGCGCGTACCGCGTGCTCCAGCGAACCCCGGTGAACAGGTCCGGCACGGTCGGCGCGGCAAGGCCGAGCAGGTAGTAGCCGCCGTCGGCCGCCGGCCCCAGCACGACGTGTGCGGGATCACGCGCCAGTGCCTCGAAGGCTGCCTCGAGAATCGCCGGGGTCAACAGCGGAATGTCGGATCCGACGAGCACGACGTGCTTCGCGCCGCGCCTGAAGAGTTCAGCGAACACCCCGCGCTCTCGTTCGCCGAGGGTGTCGCCCCGCTGCTGGAGGACGTGTCCCGGCTGGACGCCCATGTCCGCGAGTCCGTCCGGTGAACCGCCCGGAGCGATGGCGACCCTGACGACCGCACCGGCCACCGCATGCGCGGCCGCAAGCACGTCAGCAAGGAACGCACGCTGGAGTTCCTCCCGCTGGCGCGGGTCCGGCAGCACTGACGCCAGACGAGTCTTCGGTCCGCCGACGCCGGACGTCGCTCGGGGCGGGTCGTCGATCGTGATCGCCGACGCGCCTGCCGGGCGCGGCGTGCGCGTCATCACGGCCACGACCTTCACATCTCCCTCCGGCCCTCCAGCGCCCGCGTCATCGTCACCTCGTCTGCGTACTCGAGGTCGCTGCCGACGGGCACTCCCATGCCGATGCGCGTCACCTTCACGCCAAGGGGCTTGAGCAGCTTCGAGAGATACAGCGCGGTGGCTTCGCCCTCGACGGTCGGATTGGTGGCCACGATCACTTCGTCCACGGCGCCGTCAGCCACGCGCGCGAGCAGCGGCTTGATCCGCAGGGCGTCGGGGCCGATGCCCTGCAGCGGCGACAGCGTGCCCATCAACACGTGATAGCGCCCGCGGAAGTCACGCGTCTTCTCGATGGCGACGACGTTGACCGGTTCCTCGACGACGCAGATGACGCGCGCGTTGCGATCGGGGCTCGTGCAGTAGGCGCACGGGTCGGTGTCGGTGATGTTCCCGCAAACGGAGCAATGCTGCACCTGGCTCTTCACGTCGCGCAGGGCGTTGGCGAGGCGCTCGGCATCGTCGCGCGACGCCTTCAGCACGTGGAAGGCGAGGCGCTGCGCCGTCTTGGCGCCGATGCCGGGCCATTTCTGCAACTGCTCGATGAGGCGGACGAGCGGCTCCGGGTAGGGGGACGGCAAGGGCGGGCGTTCCTACATCCCCGGCAGCTTGAGTCCGCCGAGCATGCCGCTCATCGAACTGTTCATCTTCTCGTCGGCCTGGCGCTGCGCGTCGGTGACGGCCGCGAGGATCATGTCCTGCAACATCTCGACGTCTTCCTTGCTCACCGCCTCGGGATCGATCGTGATGTCGAGCAGCTGCTTGGCCCCGTTCACCTTCACGCGGACGACGCCCCCGCCCGCAGTCGCCTCGATGACCGTCTCGGCCATCTGCTTCTGCATGCGCTCCTGCATCTGCTGCGCCTGCTGCATCATCTTCTGGATGTTCATCGGCGTTGTACCTCTGGCCTTCGTCAAGCGGCCTTCATTGGTTCAGGTGGCCTGCAGCCCGTAGCCTGCTGCCTGCAGCCCGTAGCCTGCTGCCTGCAGGCTAGGGAATTTCCTCGGCGTCCTTGATCTCGGCTGAGAAGACGTCGAGCATCGTCTGGACGGCCTCGCTCTTCATCGCCTGTTCCTTGAGCCGTGCCTTCGCGAGCTCGGCTTCGTCGCGGGTTACCTCCTGCGCCTGCGCAACCACCCGCAGGACGAGCGACACGCGGCGCCCGAAGACCTGCTGCGCCGTCTCCTCGAGCCACGACCGGCGGCTCTCGCAGCGCGTCTGCTCGAAGTTGCCGCCAACGGTAACGAGGAGCTTGTCGCCCTCGAGCGCGAAGATGGCTCGAGCAAGCGCCGTGCCGAAGAAGGTGCGGTTGCTCTTCCTGAGTGCGTCGACGAGCTGCTCGACCGTCGGATCCGCGGCGGCAGTCGCCGCAGACGACAAGGCCGTCTCGACGGCCGGCGACGGGGACGGGAAGGTTGGCGCCGGGGCGGGGGCGGCACCCCCCGCCGCCAACCCAGGGGAAGCGG
>JAEZCY010000117.1 GCA_023429845.1 Acidobacteriota bacterium | reverse complement strand
TTCATCGACGACTCCCCGAACATGTCGCTCATGGAGATCCGCGCCAAGTGCCGGCGCCTCAAGCAGCGTCACGACCTCAAGCTCGTCGTCATCGACTACCTGCAGCTCATGACGTCCGGCAAGCGCGTCGAGTCCCGCCAGCAGGAGGTCTCCGAGTTCTCGCGTGCGCTCAAGCTGCTCGCGAAGGAGCTCGAGGTGCCGGTCATCGCGATCTCGCAGCTCAACCGTGGACCTGAGCAGCGGACGGACAAAAGGCCGGCGATGAGCGATCTTCGCGAATCCGGATCAATTGAACAAGATGCGGACATGGTCATTCTTCTGCATCGTGAAGATGCATATGAGAAGGAATCTCCGCGCGCCGGTGAGGCCGACCTGATCGTCGCCAAGCACCGTAACGGCCCGACGGACACCATCACGGTGGCGTTCCAGGGGCACTACTCACGGTTCGTGGACATGCAGATGTAGGTGGTCGTGCCGCTGTCGAGATGCAAGATAGTTTGAGAATCGGGCTCGGATACTTTAAGTACGACCTGGCGGGCGGCCGGGGAGTGCGCGGCCACAACTGGCGGCGCGGTGCTCACGCCTCGTCGTGTGGCCAGCCCTGCGGTCGGAGCCGGTGGACCCGGTGCGATACCGCCACATGAGTACCCACCGTTCACCCCGCGGGCTGCGCCCCCAAATGACCCTAGGTACTCGATCGTCGAGTGTGAGGCGGATGATGACGCTCGGTCGAACGGCGACCGGCGCTCTCTGCGGGCAAGTTCGCGTGCGCCGTCATCATCAGGCGCCCCCAAATGACCCTAGGGCGACCTGCGCAGACGCACGTCTTGCAGCGGTCGCAGGATCTAGCGCGGCACAACTGGGGCCGCATGGCTGCGCGGTCGCCCCGACACGCGTCGTGCGGGCTCCTGTCCGGGCCTACAAGTCGGCGAGCACCTGGTAGCGACGTCGAAGGTCAGCCACCTTCACGGGATCCATCGGCTTCTGCAGAGCAAGGTGCAGCCGGCTCTTGGTGAGCAGTGCCCCTTCCGGGCTGCGGATGAGGTGGCCGAGGAACGCCGCGGCGTGGGCACGGTCGTTGTCGGAGGACGAGGGGTACAGCTCTACCCAGTCCAGGGCGGCCTGCCCGCCGAACACTTCACGTAGCACGCGCAACGCTCGTCGGCGGCGGACCCAGCCGAGTTCCTTGCTCAGCTCGTAGTAGCGGCTGAGCTCGACGTGGTCCTGGGAGTAGCCGATGTCGTCGCGCAGCAGACTGCGCTCTTCGTCGTGCTCGAGCCGACGGAGTTCGCGGACACGCTCGGCTGCCATCGACCGGATCTGGCGTCGCGCGGCGAGTCGGGCTCGTCGAGCGTCCTCATCGCGGGCTGCGAGGTACAAGGCGACGACGGTAGCGAGGAGGGTCGCGGCGGCGCCCGCCCACTCCGCCACGGATCCGACCTGCATGTCAGAGATCGTATGGTCCGCCGGATTGTGGGAGACGCGCTACAGCTGTCCGGGGGCTCGGCCCGGGATGCGCCCGCCCGCAGGGAACGGGCGTCGCCGCCAGAAGAGCTCGTATCGACGGCGCTCGGCGTCGTTCGCCTCGATCTCCCGACGCTCCTCCTCGGTCGGCATCGTCCCGTGCAAGGTGTGGATGATGCGCGTGAGGGACGGAGGCGGTTCGGTCGGCCCGGGGCGGGACCGACGGCGGTGGACGCGATCGCGCGAGAAGCGGGCGAGCTGCTACCGAAGGTTCTGGTCGGCCTCGAGGGCCCGCCGTCGTAAGACCTCGTCTTCCGTGGTCCCGCCGGCTGCGATCCGGTCGGCGAGTTCGTCGGCGACGGTCTCGACGACGTCGAGTGCGTGGTCGAGCTGTCCACGTCGATACGCGTACTTGGCGCGACAGCGTGCCGAACAGAACATCTGTGGTCGCCCTCGTCTGCGCCCGGGACGTCGGCAGGGGTTTGGGCACTCGGGCAAGAGGCAGGCCGCAGCGTCGGAGAGCGCTGCCTGGACGTCATCGAGGTAGGCACTGAGCTCCGCGGCCGTCGGTGGCCGGTCCCATGCGATTGACACTTTGGTACCCCCTGGCCACCGGATGTCACAGCTCGCCCCGTCAGGTATTGCGTAGACCCAGGTCAGGTGGTCGATCGACCGGATCGTCGAGCGTGCCGGGTTGGTCGCCCGAACCGGGCGTGCACGCGCACGAGGTGCCGGTCGCGTGGATCAACCTGCAGTCGGCGGCTCGGATCCGTGACTTCAACGCTCAGATCCTCACCTACTTCGGCTACCCCACAGATGGACCGATCCGGTCGCTCTCGACACGTATCGCCGGAGCGATCGGCCGGCACCGGGTCCGCGTGCTGGTGGTCGACGACGTGCACCTGCTCGACACGCGCTTCAAGGACGGGCGCGACGTGCTCGATCACCTCAAGCACGTCAACACCGAGCTCGGCGAACGCGGCGCCACGATGGTGCTCGTGGGGGCGGAGCTGTACGACAGCCCGATTCTGGCCGACCCCCAGATCGCAGGCCGGTGCTGGAGCTCGCGCCCTTCGCCGTCGACACGCTCGACGACAAGCGTGCCTGGCAGGACTTCCTGGTCGACGTGGAGCAGCAGGTGCTCCCGTACCTTCCTGGGGCGAGGGACGGTCTGCTGTCCAAGACCCATGTCTCTCGGATCTGGCGTCGTACGCAGGGCTACGTCGGGGATGTGGCGAAGCTTCTCCGGACGGCCATCAGCGCGGCAGCGCGCGACGACACGTGGACGCTCCACGCGACCCACCTCGATGCCGTCCACCTCTCGCGTCGCGCGACCCTCGGCGAGCAGTCCCTGCGCGGAGCACGTCGAGCCGGTAGCGCGTCGCCGAAGGGGTCGTGAGGATGCAACCCGTCCGGCCGGTGAGGATCGACCCGGTACCAGGCGAGGCACTGGACTCCTGGGTCGGCCGCATCGCGGACGCCAACCTCGTGCGCCTCAGCGAACGCCCACGGCCTGATCACGATGCCCGCAAGCTGCCCACGAGACAGAATGTGACGGCAGCCGGGGCATGGTCCGGCGCGCCACACCTCGCTGCCGACATGACGCTCTACGCCTACCCGTGGGGTGTCCGTGGCCGTGCCGACCGTGCTCGGGTCCGCTCGTGGCGAGTGCAGGGCGCGACCTGGTCGTGCCCGCTGTGCACGACCGCCACAGGTGTGCGGCTGCGGGACTGGTCGCTGGCGTGCCACCCCCTCTGCCTGGTGTGCGGGTCGATCCTGGTCGACGGACGCGCTGACCCGGACGGCACGCTGCGACGGGCCGACGCCGCGACCCTCGACGTCCAGCGTCGCATCGCCCGGGCGCTCGAGCGCGTGCGCGTCGAAGGTCGGACCCGGCCGTTGTGGCGCGCGACGTACCGGCTGTCGACGCTCATCGCGCTCACCGCCGACGTCGACTGGCCACAGTTGCCGGCCTGGGAGAGCGACGTCCGCGCGGATCTGAGCGCGCTCTATCGAGGCTGGCACCGGTGCCCTCCGACCGATCCGAGCCAAGCGACGTGGGTCGTGTTCGAGGCGTGGCGCGGGACGGAGTCACCAGCCCGCGGTCAGCGCCTCATCGCCGAGGGCTGGGACAGGCTGCTCCGACTTCCCGACCCCGAGGTCCGCCAGATCGGCGACACCCGTGGGGTGCTGCCGGACCGACCTCGGCGCCTCGCCCTTCCGCCACGCGACGCCTCGGCCGCTGACACCACGCTCACCACGATGGTGCGGGCCGTTCGCCGGCTGCAGATGAGCACCGGCCTGGACGAGCGCCACATCCCGGCGTGGTGCGTCATGAACGACGACCTCGCGCCAGACGAACGCGACTGGACCGACCGAGCGCACCTGGCCGTGGTGCTCCACGCGCTGTGCACGGGCGCAGCCCGTCGCAGGTGGACCGGTGAACGCCAAGCCGTCGCCGACCTCCGTCTCTGGGGCATCGAACCGAACACCGTCATGCGCCTCCTCCGAGACGGTCGAGGGCTCGCGCTCGAGCACGCGCACGACGTGGCGCGCAGCGCGGAGTACCTCGTCAAGCACGGGCTCGTCGACTACCGGGAACGCCGCGGTGCCTTGTGGCCGATGGTTCATCGAGGAACGGTGTCGGGTCGTCCCTCGAGCGTCGACGGCATCCCCGAGCAACGCCTCGCCGACTGGATCTGGGTGCACGCCACGCGAGGGCCGGTCCCGCGTTCGACCACCCGCACGCGGGCAGCCGTGGCGCTCAACGAGGTGCTCGACCCGGAGACCCGGCTGCGTCTGCTCACCGTGGCACTGGCGGACGCGGACGATGCCACGGTTGACGTGGCGCTCGAGACGTCGATGCCTCGCGGGGTCGGAGAGCTCGCATGACGAACTGGCTCATCCGGGAGGCGCTCGCCTCCAACAGCGCGCTTGAGCTGCCGGTCGGCTCATGCAAGGACCTGACGGCGCAGTGGGCCGCGTGGGAGATGGTCTACCTAGTCGCGAACGAGGACGCCCGACGAGAGGCGTTGCAGACCGCATCCGCGGTGTGCTCCGTCTGCCCCATCCTCGATGCCTGCCGAGAGCACGCAGCCGTATCCCGGTACACCGGGCTGGCCGCAGGCAACCCCTACCGCGAGGGCCTGGTGGTACATCGCCGCATCGGGAGGGGAAGGGCTCCGATGTGACCGGAGAGCTGCCCGTGACGGTCGCGCCAGGACCGGGCGAGGCCATCGACTCCTGGCTCGAACGTCTGGCCGACGCCAACGGGCTGACCACCGCGACGCTCCTGAACCTCATCCGCGGCGACGGTGACGTCAGCACCCGCTTCCTCAGCCTCGCCCCGGCACCAGCGACCGTCGCGCGCGTCGCCCAGCTCGCGGGTACGTCCTATGCGACTGTCCGGGCGGCGACCGTTGCGGCCTTCGAGGAAGCTGGCGTCGACCTCCGGAACTTCGACCCCGACGACGTGGGCTCGTTCCGTGCGGTCGCGGCCCGCGGTTGGCCTCCGCACCACGGGACGCAGGTGTGTCCGCGGTGCGTGCACGACGACGGCCGGTGGCAGGTCCGGTGGAGGCTCCCGATCGTCTCGGTCTGTGCCCGGCATGCGGTCTTCTTGGTCGGGACGTGCCCGGGGTGCGGTCGTCCGTTCCGCGACCAGCGACACTCGGTGCTGCGCCCCGTCGGCGCGTCGACAGCGTGCGGCAACCCCCTCGGGCGGTACCCCACGCACCAGTGCTCGTACAGCCTGGGTCGCATCACCACAGCGCACGCGGAGCGGGAGTGCGTCCCGATGCAGCAGCGAGTCGACGCTGCGCTCAATGGAGAGCCGGTGCGCGTGTGGGACGAGGAGGTGACCGGCCCTGACTACCTCGCAGAGCTCCGCCACCTCACGTACCTGCTCCTGCACCTGGCCTGCCAACCTGGTGCCCGGCAGGTGGCTGCTTGGGCGGCGGGAATCACGAGTGAAGCGGCCGCGCGTACCGCGGTGCGTGGGCCACGGTGGGGCATGCGCCCACCCGACGCCCCACCTCTCCGTGCACGAGCGTTGACCAGCGCAGACATGTTCCTGAGCACTGCCGACCGGGCGACCGCCGCCAACGAGTTGGCCGCCTGGACCGCGCTGACTCCACGAACCGTGGACGGCCCGCTGGGATGGCTCGCCGACCGGACCGTCATGACCCCCAGGCTGACCTCGCTGGTCCTGGCGGCGCTGGCGCCGCACCGCCGTCTGTCACACCGCCTCGACAACCCACAGGGAGCACCGATGCGTCTCGTGTCCCGAGCGATCCCGCAGGTCGTCCCGGACGACGTGTACGAGAACCACCTCGCCGGCGCCATCGACTGTGGTGAGCCGACGGTGCGGACGTTCGCGTCCCTGTGCGTCTCGCGCATGGACCCAGATGTCAGGTCCTGGGCCGCGGCCGCTGAGTCCCTCGAGATGCCGCCGGCGATGGGTACCCGCACGGCGCGAGCGGCCTCGGCACGCATGATCGTGGATCACGACGCGTGGACGTCACGCCTCGAGGCGGCCATGAACGACCTGCCTCGCGTCGACTACCGCGAGCTCGAGGAGAAGGTGCGGCACCGCACCAACATGTACCGGTGGTTCGAGGAGTGGGCGCGCCGAGTGAGACCCGGCAGTCGATGGGAAGCGCAGACATACGCGCTGATCTGGCAGTGGGAACACATGGCCCATGGGCACATCGATCTCGCGCCGGCATGGCGTGGCCTGCGCCCCATGGCGAAGGACCGGGCGTTGTACAGACAGTTCGAGGCATCGCTGTCAGAGAACCAGAAGTCGGAGCTCCGGTACGCGTTGCACAAGCGCGCGTAGCTTCCGGGCCAACCGCGCAGCCGACCCAGCCGTGGACCGTCGCGACCTACGCGATCGGCAGCGGCGTCGCCCGCAAGAGTCACCCGGGTAGTCCGCCCCATCGGACCCGTGCGTCGCTAGTCTGACCGGTGTCAACGACGATAGAGATGCACATCGAGGCGCGCCGGGCTCAGGGCTAGGCATAGAGGCAACGGATCGCACCGGGCGTGACATCGGGCAGCAATGAGAACGTGATCTGTGCGTGTCACTGACGACGGGGGCGGGCGTGCGTATCCGACGACTATGGATCGAGAACTTTCGGGGGGTCCGGTCGTTTGACTGGAAGCTGCCCACCGACCAACGACTCATAGCGCTGGTGGGGCCGGGGGACAGTGGAAAGTCGACGATCCTCGACGCCATCCACTACCTCCTTGGTGAACGTTGGATGATCCCCTTTGCTGACACAGACTTCTACAACGCCGACGTGGAGCAGCGGATCCTGATCAGGGCGCTCTTGATCGACATACCTCAAGACCTGAGGAAGGAATCGTCGCTGGGCCTCTGGCTCACCGGTGTCGACGTGGAAGGCGAGCCGTACCAGGATCCTGCGGACGGCGTCGATGCAGGCATCCTTGTTCAGTTGACAGTCGACGCCAGCCTGGAGCCAACGTGGTCTGTCGCTCGCGTCGACGGGGAATGCCAACGCTTGACGTCATCGCAGCGTCGGGCCTTCTCGACGTTCAAGGTGGACGATCGAACCGACGCCCAACTGCGATGGAGCCGGACCTCGCCGCTCGGGCGGATGTCTGCTGAGGACGGCGCTGAACGGGAGGCCCTGGCGAGTGCATCCCGCGCTGCACGTGAAGCTCTAGCCGATCACGACAACTCATCGCTCGCAGACCTCGCCACCCGCGTGCAGGAACGCGCGAACAAGATCGGTGGCGGCCGTTTCAGAGAAGTGCGTCCGGGTCTTGACACGTCACGGTCCGCGATGGGTGCAGCCCTCGCGCTCTACGAGAACACAGTTCCCCTCACGAGTTACGGGCTCGGTACCCGTCGCCTTGCCAGTCTGGCTGTCCAGCAGCTCGCCGCTGGACCCCGTTCCGTCGCGGTCGTGGACGAGATCGAGGCCGGGCTAGAACCACATCGGGCGGTACGACTGCTGAACTACTTGCTCTCCGACGACGATTACGCGCAGGTCATCGTGACCACGCACTCACCCGTGATCGTGGAGCAGGCGCAGATCGAGAACCTTGCGACCGTCCAGTCCTCGGACGGAGCGGTCACGGTCACCGCCCTTAGTGGGGCTTCCGAAGCGATGCTTCGCCTTCGGCGGGCACGTCCCTCCTCCTTGCTGGCGCGCCGCATCATCGTTGCGGAAGGAAAGACGGAGCACGGCCTTCTCCTAGCGTGTCTGGAGAAGTGGGACGCAGAGCGCGCGGCCCAAGGCTTGTCGACGTCTGCGGGCGAGGGTGTAGCCATTCAGGACGCCGGCGGAGGCTCCGAGGTGGCACCTCGCGCGGGGGCCCTTGCCGAACTCGGCTTCGCGGTCGCGGGGCTTCTCGACAACGACGACCGAAACGTGGATGCCGCCGTTGTGGATGCTCAGCTCGCTGGCGTCACGGTGATCCGGTGGGAGGAGGGCTGCAACACGGAGGCGCAGGTCTGCGCTGCTCTCGGGGAACGTGGCCTCACTGAGTTCATCAGGCTGGGTGTCGAACGGCGCAGCAGTGAGCAGACAGTGCTCGATGACCTCAATAGCGCCCCTGGGCACCCAACGGTGTTGACGCTCGAAGTCCACGACTGGACTCACGCCGGCACCTCCCTCAAAGACGCGCGTCGCCGCGTCGCTAGCGCGGCAGCCAGGCGCGGGTGGTTCAAGGACGTCGATGGAGGACGGCTGCTTGGAGCGTGGATCATGCAGCACGCGGCGCAGTCAGCGCTGGCTGAAACGATCTCGCGCCTCTACGAGGTCCGGTCGTTTGTATACCCCGACACAGATGATCGCGGTGTGGGCGCCGCCGATCCCTTGATGGGAGTGCCGCAAGGTGGATGACGGCCTGCTCGCTTCTGCTGCGAGACTCCTCGCGGCAGCACCGTGCTCCGTCGAGTTGCCTGCCGGGACGGGCAAGACCCACCTACTGGCTGCCGCAGCAGCGTCGGCGGCAGCCGACAAGAAGCGTTCTCTGGTGCTGACACACACAAACGCTGGTGTCGACGCGATCCGTCAGAGGCTCCGGCAGTTCGGTGTCCCGCAGTCCCTGGTGCGCGTCGACACTCTTACGAGTTGGGCCTTCACGCTCGTCCGGTCATACACAACAATTGCCGAGATCGCTGTCGCCGATCTTCCCAACTGGTCCTGTTCCGACGACTATGTGTGCGGCGCTACCCGCGTGGTCAAGGCTTCAGCAATATCCGGGATGCTGTCCGCGAGTTTCGACTATCTGTTTGTGGATGAGTATCAGGACTGCAGCATCGTTCAGCACGATTTCGTCCTGGCGCTCTCGAGGGGGGTTCCGAGTGCGATCATCCTAGGGGACCCGCTACAGGCCATCTTCACGTTTGCCGGACCGACTGTGAGGTGGGAGCATCACGTCCAGCCGGTATTTGCGCCATTCAAAACCAAGGTTGAGCCGCACCGGTGGCATGGCCACAATCGTGCCCTTGGCCAGTGGCTCCTCGACGCCCGGCCTGGTCTCGTTGACGGTCGAGTTTTCGACGTCGGCGAGCACGCAGTCCAGGGCCTGCGCTATGTCCCCGCAGCAGGGAACGGTGGACTCGCTGAGGTTATGGATAGGTTTCGAGATCTCGACGAGTCCGTCGTCCTTCTCGACAAGTGGCCACAGGATGTCGCGAGGCATGCCAGTCGACTGGGCGGCTCCTACAAGGTGATGGAGGACATCGGCGGCAACTTCATGCGCCAAGAGCTTGAGTTCATGCCACCCGAAGGAAGTCACCTCCTCGCGCACTGGTGTGCCACCTTCGCAAAACAGTGCATGGTGGGGCTTGCCGGGCTCGATTCTCCATTGCTGGCGAGGCTCAAACAGAACAAGAGCATCACTCACTATGCTAGGAGCGGCATCGCGGGCGTCCTCACCGCGATCGATGCACTCCGATCCAACCCCACATACGCCGAGGTTCTGAGCGCGATGCGGGTAATCCAAGGGGTCACGGCCCTACGGATCTACCGATGGGAGGCTTGGAACGACACTCGCGCGGCCATCGCGATGACTGTCGAGAATGGCGAGCCGATGTCCGACAATCTCGCAAGAGTCCGGGATCGGCTGCGCCGGAGCGGCCGTGTCAGTCTTAAACGCATTGCGTCCCGAACACTTCTGGTCAAGGGGCTGGAGTACGACCATGTCGTTATCGCTGACCTGGAGAGGGTGCGAGACCCTCGCAATCTATACGTGGCGCTCTCGCGCGCCCGGCGGAGTGTGACCATCGTTGGCCGCACATCGCGCATCACGCTCCGCGACGGCGCGTGACGAATTAGCGGGCTATTCGTAGCAGTCCACGTGCTTCGAGGAACTGGACGTACTCCTCTCGTTGCACCCTTGGCCATAGTGTGCCGCCGCGGGACGCCGGGTCGACGGGGTTTGGCATGTCTAGACGCTTTCCTACACGGTCAGCGAGCCATGGTGCAGAGGGCGCGCGTTCGACACGCACGGGGCTGGTGCCATACTCCGACGTCCATCGGCGATCAACTTCATCCTCTCCGTGCGTGCTGATCATGAGCATTCCATCGATACTGAACACAAGACGCTGGAGGAGTGCGATCGCATCGCGCACGAGGGGTAGATCGACCGATACCTGCTCACCTTCGCTTATCAGACTGATCGGCTGCCCGCGCCAACCGGCGCGTGCGACGAGTGAACTGTGGGGGATGACTGCTTCCGTGGCCGCGTCCTGTAGTCGAGAACTGGCGAGGCCGCCGCTATGCATTGTGCAATTGCGAATCTCTTTGTAATATCGATATAGGGAGAGGGCGTGTGTGATCCTCTGTCGACTGCCGAGGCAGAGCTTGTCTCGGATAACGTGCCCCGCGTAGGCGGCAGATAGGTGCTTTGATCTCGGGAGGCTACACAGCCGCGACGCATACTCCTTTGGGAATTGTACCGCTTTCTCAAATCCGTGTATGCCCGTCCTGGCCTCAACGCCCTGCGCCCACGACTCATAATGGGCGAACGTCGCGGCGAGCCACATGTGCGCCAGTTCCTTCTCGGTGTCATCGAAGTCGCGTGATGTAAGGACTCTGAGGTTCTGTCCTGTCGTCCCCTCGGGAGTCGGGTAGAGCGCCCCGATGACACGGTCGTCGAGGCCGGCGTCGATGATCTTCTGGACGCTATCTCCTAGGTGGATGATCGCTGCGCGCGCGGTGTTGACGAGGTGAAAAGATTGCGTGATCGACCGCAGGAAGAACTGCGACTCCTCAAACAGCGGCCTCGATTGCATAAGTGCCCCTCGTGGTGCGGTTGCTGCGCTGCCGAGTCGCGGGCTCTCGCGCTCCTTGCGTGCTGTCTCACAGTAGTGCCCGCTTGCCCAGCCCCGCTTGAACCCGGTCGCCCCACCAGTCGGTGTCGGTCGCAAACCTGAGGGCAAGCGACCAAGCGTGGTTGGCGAACGCGGCCTCGGCGATGTCGACGAGGTGCAGTACCCGGAGTGCATGAAGCGACAAGGGCTGAGTCGAGCTGGTGAACCGGCCTGCATGACGCCGTCGGCGGGAGACGGTGTGGTGGTCCGGTCGAGCGTGCCGAGAGTGGCCCACCGCGCGCCGTGGCTGAGATCGGAGAGGATGCGCCACTGGAGCTCGAGGGAGTCGGGTTCAACGTGTGCCGCTGGTGTCGCTCCACGCACGATTCCGGCGAAACTGAGGTTGCCATGGATGCGGCTATGAGTCCCACCGACTCAGCGGTAACCGCACGCGCGCAAGTACCGAGTACTTAGTCAGGCGTAGAAATCCTCGATCGACGGCGTTGTGTCGATCGTTGTTTCGCCCACGGCAGCTAGATTCCGAGCGCCCACTGCCGCGAGTAAGTCAGCGTGGTGGTAGTGCGCCAACATTGAGCGCGGAGTCTTCATGACCGGCGGGTGCTCGATATTTGACAGTGCGCGATCAAGATATGCGGCCGATCGGTTCCATATGTCCACGGAGTCATCGCCGAGAACACTGGGATTTAACCGGCGGCAATCGCTCACATGCTGGCGCACGCGGGCGGAGACCTCGTCTGCGAAGATCCGGGCCACCGACCAAGGTCCGGGCGTGCCATCCCGTCCCCTTTCCGCCAGACTCCGTGCGGCGTCATTGGATGGGAGCACGTGGCCGGTACGACTGATGGCGAACAGGGCGACGTCGAGGTCCTCCGCGTCCTCCACAGCGGGCCTGCTGTATCCAGACGTGGAGTAGAAGACCCACGTCCCCGCGTCCGGACGAGCACCGCGGAGTTGGCGAACGACAGGCGACCCAACCGGCAGCGCCTGCATCTTTACCTGCGCAACTACACCAGTCCCCACGACGTCTATGCCACCGTCGCGGCCCGCACCAGTACGTCGCGCATCGTCGAAACCGACAGTCCGAAGATGCTCAGCTGCAAGGTCCTCGACGGTCGACCAATCGGCGGGTATGTCGCGGCGCGCCGGGCGCGCGACATCGACCGGAGGGCCAGCATCGAGGTCTGGCATCGGGGGCACGCCGGGCTGATCGGGGAGGCGGCGGATTGTCGCTCCAGCGCCCTCCAAGACCGTGGTGAAGAGCGCCGAGTCGTTCCCGACGAGCAACGTGAGCCGCCATCGTCGATCGCCTATATCGAACGTTGTGGTCATCCAATCGCGGCCTCGTCCCTTGTCAGCTCCCGAGGCGCTCATCGAAGTCTCGCCCGTAACCGGCCCGGGGATGCTCACGGTCACGCCGTCCGGACTGCTACACAGCCACCGGGTGATCGTCCGATAGCAGTCTGCTCACACCCACCCTCGTAAGGGTCGCTAGGGTTGAAGTCGTACCCGGGCAGGTAGCCTCCGGCAGCCGGCACGATGACCTCGGCGTGCTCGTGAGTGTCTAACGCGGCAAGTAGCGCGGTCACAGCGGCTTCCGGAACTTCTCGGTGCCCAGCCGTGCGGTAGTTGTGGTGCGCCCACGCAGTGCGAGCGTCAAGGTCCAACGGGTTGGGCATACGCAAGTATCGCGCAGGGCAACGCTGAGCGAATGATGCCCCTGTTGTGGTTCATCGAGTGGTTGCGCCACGCACTTCAGACGTTCCACCGCGGTTGTCGGTTCGAGTGAGCGGCGAGGCGCACCGCGATGCAGGTGGGCCGTCGTCATGCGTCGACGACGCCGTACTTTGACTGAGTGCGTCTTCTCGGCGCCGGAGTTCAGAGTGGGCCGCCTGCTGACGAGCAGTCTGTCCCGCATCTCGACAGCCGCGCCTCACCGAGTTCGGGAACCGCCCGCCGTCGTGGCAACGGCTGGGAGGGATCGCCCGCCTGAGCGGGATCCCGGGAACCTGCGAGGCCTCGCGTCGGAGTAGATGCGCGCGCGCCACGATGCGCGGTCGAGCCGGCTCAAGCAGGTCGAGCATGAGGACGAGATCATGCGCCGCGACGGCGGACGCCAAGGTGCGGCCCTGGCTCACGCCTCACATCCGGCGCGCCCGATGGCCGCATCCCGGCCCGCGTCCGGCGAACGGGTGATGTGGCTCATGTCGGCATCTCGATTGTCGATACGTCCATCGACCGGCATATCGACGATCGAGATGAGACGGCGATGACGACAGCAGTTCAGGGTGCGAAGCTCGGTCGCACGCTAGGTCCGGCGTCCCTGGTCGGCCTGATGGTCGTCGTCGCCTGCCTGGCCGTCGCGAGCGGCCTGTTCTACGCCGGGATGGCGGTGCTGGGCCGCGGCACCAGCGCTGAGGCGCCGGTTCAGCTCACGGCACCCGTCGGGTACATGGAAGGGGCGTGGCCGTGCGTCGACGGCTGGTCGATGGACGGGTCCTCCTGCGAGCCGGCGGCGTCGGCCGACACATGGCCCGGAGGTCAGCCGCTCCCTGTTCGCCGTGGCGGTGGGTTCCTCGCCGGCGCCGAGGTCGATCCCGTCACCGCACTGCTGGCCACCGCGGACTCGTGGGCGGGCCTCATCGCCGGAGGCGTTGTCGGCCTGATCCTGATCCCCGCCCTGCGCAGCACCGCGTCAGGACGCCCGTTCGCTCCCGGGAACGCGCGTCGCCTGGGATGGGCTGCGGCCGCCGTCCTGGCCGCCTGGGTCCTGGCGACCGTCGGAGACTTCGTCGCCGGGTCCCGGATCATCGCGGTCATCGAAGCCACACCACGATGGTCGCCGACGGGCTCGTTCGACATGCCGACGGACTGGCTCGCTCCGTCGCTGGTGGTCACGTGGTGGCCGTTGCCCATCGTCCTGCTGCTCCTTGTGCTCGCGGCTGCCACTCGGCGAGGCGCCCGGCTGACCTCGGACACCGAGGGGCTGGTGTGAGCGACGACGATGCCGGCCAGCACCGAGTGGTCTCGCACCTCGCGTCCCTGCTCGAGGCGCGGGGCATGTCCCTCGTCCAGCTGGCCGCGCTGAGCGGCATCACCGTCGCCAACCTGTCCGTCCTCAAGAACGGACGAGCGAGAGCGATCCGCTTCAGCACCCTGACCGCGGTCTGTGACGCCCTCCGGTGCCAGCCCGGTGACGTCCTCGAGGTGCTTCCGACACCTGCTTCTGAGCCTGAGGCCGACTGCCGCACACACTGACCGGACCTTGCCGAGCCATCATGACCGAGCGACGTACTGCACCTCTGAGCGGACCCCTTGTGTCCGCCGCCGCCCGGGTGCGGCCGACGTCGCGCGCTGCTAGACCTGGCGGAGGGCCGACCCCCGCGTGAAAGGCACGCGAGAGCGGCCGCAGGGGGCACCGATGTCACGTGTGCTGTGGACCGTCTGGCTCGCCGGGGTCACCGACTCCGACAACTACTACAGGTCGACGACGGTGCGGTTCCCGCCCACCGACGTGGTCGCGACCATCGCGGTGTCCGCGTTCCGGGCCGAGCCCCCCGCACGGGACAACCTCGTCCGGCCCGAGGTGGACGCCTGGATCACCGAGGCGATCCCTGCCGACCAGTGGGGCTCTCACCGCTACGGGTCCTCGAACTCCCGCTGGGCGGACGGCATCAGCGAGCTGACGTTCAACATCCGGGTGTCGCGGGCGGCCACCGCCGCCACGGGGATCGTGCACGACCGCCGCGACTCGGTCGCCGGTACGCGTGCCTCGCAGGTGCTCGAGCGGGCGCTGGTGGACCGGGGCACGGGCGCCATCCACCGCCTGCACACCGACATCACCCTGGAGGGTGCGACCCCCGTCGACGTCGAGGCGCTCGAGGCGGTCCTCGTCCGCGGGACCCGTCTGAGCGTGGTGGGCGCGGAGCCCCTCTCGGACGAGGCTGGTGTGCTCGCGCCGCGCTACGACCCCGACCGGGATCGCGTGGTCTTCGAGCCGCCGCCCGCCCGCGGCGCCTGACCCGGCTGAGCTGCGGGCCGACGTCTCGTCCTCAGGTCACGAGGCGGGAACCGGCTGCCCGTGCGGCTTCCCCGAGGGGCACGAGGAGGCCACGAGCTCGCGGAGCGCGTCGTGACCTCCTTGTGCGTCCCGGCGTGAGGGTGGGAGCGGGGGACGAGCCCTACCGTCGGCGGTAGCTCGCCCCCCGCCCTCGCCCTCGCCAGCCGCCGTTCACCGGCGACGCGCCGCCGACGCCACCCAGGTGCAGCGCGAGGCAGAACAGACCGGCGAACATCAGCGTCTGTGGGGTCAGAGCGTCCCCGACGTTCGCGTCGACAAGGTCGAGGAGCAGGGCGAGGGCGAAGATCGCGGCACCGACGAGCGCAAGCATGAGCACTCCTGGGGGAGGGGTCCGGCGGGGGTGCCGGAGGGCTTGGGGGGATTCGGGTGATTCGAGAGCACCCGGATCATGGCGCACGGTCAGGACGGCCGCGAGTTGGAGAGGACTCGGAGGCCTGCGGGACTCGTGCGGGTCGCTCAAGGGCAGCTCCCGTCGCGACGGCGCCGCACTCGGTTCCGCTCGGAGCGCGGTGGAGCGCGTCCGTTCGGATGAATTGCCGCGATCCCCCGATATCGCCGCTCGTGCACCCCTACGTTCTCGCTCACCTAGCCACAGAGCGCCCAAAGGGGACATCACGTGTCGTCGACTCTCCGCCGGGCGGTCACCGCCGGTATCGCATCCGTCGCCGTCGTCATCGCAGGCATGGTGCTACCGCCTTCGGCGAGCGCCACCGCGTGCACGGTCACCGGCACGAACGGTCCGGACGTGCTCACCGGCACCGACGGTCCGGACGTGATCTGCGGACTCGGTGGCGACGACACGCTGATCGGGCTGGAGGGCGACGACCGCCTCGACGGAGGCAACGGCAACGACCTGCTCATCGGTGGTGACGGCGACGACATCCTGATCGGCGGCCACCAGGAGGACCGCCTCATCGGTGGAGCCGGCGACGACCTCCTCGAGGGCGGCACGTCGACGGACGTGCTGATGGGCGACGACGGTGACGACGTCCTCGACGGTGGAGACCTGCCGGACACCCTGGTCGGCGGGCCGGGGAACGACGTCCTGCGGGGCGGCACCGGTGCAGATCGCCTCTCCGGCGGTGACGGCGACGACGTGCTCGAGGGCGGCAGCGCGGACGACCTGATCGAGGGCGGTGCCGGCTCCGACACGCTCGTCGGCGGGGACGGTCACGACCGGCTGTGGGGCGGCGCCGGCGACGACCGTCTCGACGCAGGGAACGGGAACGACCTGCTGGACGCGGGTCCCGGAACCGACGTGCTCCTCGCCGGGACGGGTCACGACTCGCTCGACGGCGGCCCGGGTGACGACCGGCTCGACGGAGGCTCCGGGACGGACGTGTGCGACGGGCGGTCGGGGGCCAACACGTTCGTCGCCTGCGAGGACCAGCGCAACAGCGCGGACCGGCCGGCGGAGTCGGACGGCGACTCCGACGGGGACGGCCTGTCCGACGAACGTGAGGTGTCGGCCGGGACCGACCCGCTCTCGGCGGACACCGACCGGGACGGGCTCCGTGACATCGACGAGATCCGCACCCTCACCGACCCGACGACCGGCGACAGCGACAGTGACGGTCTGCAGGACGGCGTCGAGGACACCGACGGCGACGGGCTGGTGAACTCCGACGAGCTCGCGCGTGGCACGGTGCCGTTCCGTGCCGACACCGACGGGGACCGGCTCGACGACGGCGACGAGGTGGCCCGGGGCACGGACCCGCTGGCGGCGGACACCGACGGGGACGGTCTCGCGGACGGCGACGAGGTCGCGCTCGGCTCCGACCCTCTGCTGGCCGACAGCGACGGTGACGGCATCCGGGACGGCGAGGCGACGTTCACCCGGACGGTCACCGAGAGCGACGCGTCCATCGAGGTGACGGGAACCGGCGCGGCCGTGCTGGCGGTCGACCTGAGCGTCGCGGAGGAGTCGCTGTTCGAGGACGTCCCGGGCATCGCGTCCGCGACGGTCGTCGTCGACGCTCCGCAGCCGCTCGAGTCAGGGACGCTGACCTTCGGGTTCGACGCCACGTCCGTCCCCGCTGACCACGAGCTCGGCGTGCTCCACTACGACGCCGACACCGGAACGTTCGACATGCCTGCGGACCAGCACGTCGACCGTGCGGCCGGGACGGCGACCGTCACGACCGACGAGTTCTCCCCGTTCGTCGTCGTGGACCTCACGCAGTGGCGCCAGGTGTGGACGGCCGAGATCGTCACGCCCCGTGAGGGATCCGGCGGTCAGACGATCGACGCGGCCCTGGTGCTGGACGCGTCGGGTTCGATGGAGTGGAACGACCCGACGGGCATCCGGCGTGAGGCTGCCAAGGCGTTCGTCGACAGCCTGATCGAGGGCGACCGTGCGGCCGCGCTGGAGTTCGACACGTCCGCCCGCGTGCTGCGCGCGCTCACGTCCGACAAGGCGGCGGTCAAGGCGGCGCTCGACCGCGTCGGGATCGTCGGTGGTACGGACATCGGTGCGGCCGTGCGCGGCGGGCTGGACGAGCTCGACGCTCACGGCCTGCCCGGGCAGGGTCGGCTGATCGTGGTCCTGACCGACGGCGAGGGGCCGTACAACGCGAGCCTCACGCAGCGGGCCGTGGCGTCGGGCACGACGATCTACACGGTGGGCCTCGGCTCGTCCGTGGACGTCGCGCTGCTCACCGGCATCGCGAGCGCGACCGGCGGCAAGTTCTTCCAGGCGGCCTCCGCGGCTGACCTCGTCGATGCCTTCCAGCGGGTCGGCGGTGATCTGGGGGCGCCCGACTCCGACGGCGACGGCGTCGCGGACGCGGCCGAGACCGGGGGGTGGCGCGACGGTGCGGGGCGTGTGTACCGCACGGACCCCGGCAACGCGGACACCGACGGCGACGGCCTGTCCGACGGCGAGGAGGCGGGCCTCTTCCGCACGAACGGCGCGTTCGGCAACGGCAAGTACTACAACGGCTTCTCCGACCCGACGCGCGCCGACACCGACCGGGACGGCCTGGGTGACGCGCAGGAGCTCGACCTGGGGACGCACCCGCGGATCAAGGACTCGGACGCCGACACGATCGGCGACCTTGACGAGGTCGGTCTCGGCTTCGATCCGCTGGCCTTCAACGCCGACGCGGACTTCTTCTTCGACGGCGACGAGCTGGCGAACGGCACCGACCCGTTCGGGTACGACTTCGACGCGCTGGGCAACGCGCACGCGGCACTGTCCGGCTTCTGGTTCGGGGACGGCTGGGACAGCGCGCCGGCGACGTGGGCCGGGGTGAACCTGGACGTCGCCTCCAGCCCGCTCTACCTCGGAGGCCAGCTGGCATCCGGCTACCTCGTCATCGGTGACGTGCGGGACGTCGTCGCGAACATCGCGAAGCTCGACGGGGGAGCCGCGCTGATCTCCGTGATCGGCCTCGTCCCGTACGCAGGTGACGCGGCAAAGACCGTCGCCACGTCGGTCAAGTTCGCGGAGCGCAGCGGCCGGGCGCTGCGTGCCGCGGTCGAGGTGGTCGCCAAGGCCCTGCCTCGCACGTGGGCCGACAAGCTCCTCGATGCAGTGAGGTCCCGCGGCCGTCTCGCGCAGGACATCGCTGTGCGTGGCACGAAGGCACCCGAGGCGAACTACGACATCAGGAAGGGTGGCCCTGCCACCTCGAAGATCAGCAAGGATCCGGCGCAGGCCAGGGCGCTGCAGGAGATGCTCGACGAGCTGCGCCGGCTGCACCTGGCCGGGCGAAATGTGAGTGACGTTCGGATCAACCAGTGGCAGGCCGACGTGAACGGGTTGAAGGTCGGGATGAACCGGCCCGATCTGCAGTACACCCTTGATGGCAAGCGCTACTACGTCGAGTGGGACAAGCCGCTCTGCGGAGATCCGAGCAGGACGAAGCGCGGAGACCTGCACGCGGCGCGAATTGGTGCCAACGACCCGTCGGCGAGGATCGGTTCGACGCTGCTCCTGCTCGTCGTCGGCGCGTGCGAATGAGAAGATCCGGCGTGGCTGAGTCAACGGACGAGCGGTACCTGCTCGAGGGTGCCTGGTTGCCCGTGACGAAGGGCATCACGTTCCTTGCGGCGGACGCCATGTCGTGCGCCGACGTGCTCGTGGCCTGGCGTGGTCGGGCCACGACCGACCGCTCCGGTGGTGTCCTGCGTACACGGCGCATCGAGGGGACGCTCCCGCAGCTGCTCGCCGCCCTGCTCCCGTTGAAGCTGACGGTGCGGACGCGTTACCTCCTGCTGCCGACTGCACATCCGCGCTGGACGGCCATGCTGGACAACTCGTGGCGGGGCAGCGAGCCGATGAACGAGGCGTGGGGGATGGCCGCGCAGCCCGGCGGCATGCGCGCCGTCGGCCTCGTGGACTCGCCGCACACGTACGACCGGCGGACGAACACCGGGTGGTACGGGGCACGCGCGGCCGCCGTGTACGACCCTGATCCGGACGGGCCGTGGGGGGTGCGCGGTTCGAGCGTGAGCGTGCAGGTGACGGACACGGGCCGGCGCTGGGAGCTCAGTGCGCCTGGGGAAGGCTGGCCGCTTCGCGACCCCGTGGACCACGCGGCTCGACGCGCCCAGGACAGGTTCTCGCGGGCGTCTCTCCTGCGGATCGCGGACTCGCTCGGTATCCGCATGCATGACGAGAGCTTCTACGCCCCGGACGGCTGGGGCCTGCTCGTCGAGGAGGTGGGTGGGCGTGGCGTCCCCGGCAACCGGGACCGCACGCTCGCCCAGGCGCACGCGGCAGACTCCGGGGCGTCGTATGCCTGAAAGGGCGGGGCGGACCAGAGACCTTGCCCGCCATGCCTGTCGCTGGCGACGCGCACGGCGCACTGCGGCTGATCGGGCCACGGTCATGAACTCGATCCCTGACGCCATGGTCGATCGGACGGACGAGCGGTACCTGCTCGACGGTGCGTGGTTCCCGGTGACGCACGGCATCGCGTTCCTCGCGGCGGACGCCGCGACGTGCGCGGAC
>JAEZCY010000115.1 GCA_023429845.1 Acidobacteriota bacterium | reverse complement strand
CATGTTGTCCTGCAGCGTCGAGTGGAACCCGTGCTGCGGACCGAAGAGCGCGCCGAGCGTCACGCCCGCGGTGCGCTCGACCTGATCGAGCGCGTGCACGAAGTCGGTGTCTACCGACGAGGGGTTGGCCACGAGGCCGATGCGGGCGCCAGCGAGGCGCCCTGAAGCCAGCAGACGTGTCAGACCGAGAGTGACCGGCACGAACGAAGTGTACCCGGGAGATGCCGGCAGTGAACGGATGGCGCGCGTCAGATGACGACGCGCCAGCCGCGCGGATCGGGGTCGAGGCCGTACTGCAGCCGCGTGACGGCGTCGTACAACCGTTGCGCGATCGGGCCGGGCTCGCCCCCGTTGATCACGAGGTCGCCGTCCTGGCTCGCGAGCGTGCCGACGACGGAGACCACGGCAGCGGTGCCGACGCCGAATACTTCCTGCAGCCTGCCCCGCGCATGCGCCTCGCGGACTTCGGTCAACGACACGGGGCGCTCCTCGATGGGCAGGCCCCAGTCGCGCGCGATGGTCAGCACCGTGTCGCGCGTGATGCCGGGCAGGATGCTGCCGCCGAGGGGCGGCGTCACCAGCGTGCCGTCGAGCACGAGGCACAGGTTCATCGTGCCGACCTCCTCGAGGTACTCGTGCTCGATCGCGTCGAGCCAGAGCACCTGGTCGCACCCGCGCGCGCGCGCCTCCTCGGCGACCTGCAGGCTCGCCACGTAGTTGGCTGCAGCCTTCGCGGCGCCGATGCCGCCCTTCACCGCGCGCACCCGCTCGCGCTCCACCCAGATGCGCACCGGCTTCAGCCCACCCGCGTAGTACGCGCCCACGGGGCCGGTGATCACATAGAACAGGTAGCTCTGCGATGCACGCACGCCCAGGAACGGTTCGGTCGCGATGAGCGTCGGGCGGACGTACAGGGCAGTTCCAGGCGCCGACGGGACCCAGTCGCTGTCCACGCCGACAAGTTGGGCGATGCCCTGCACGAACAGTTGCTCGTCGATGGCCGGCATCGACAACCGCGCCGCGCCAGTCGCCATCCGGTGTGCATTGCGATCGGGGCGGAAAAGGGATACGCGTCCGTCGGCCATGCGATAGGCCTTCAGCCCCTCGAACATCGCCTGCCCGTAGTGGAGGACCGACGCGGCCGGGTCGAGCGCCAGGTCGCCGTAGGGGACGATGCGTGCATCCGACCATCCGCGACCTTCCGCGTACTCCACCAGGAGCATGTGATCCGCGAAGTACTTGCCGAACCCGAGCGCATCCTGCGAGGGACGCGGCCGGGGGGACGTTGTGCGGGTGACCGGGATCACGGGGGCAGACGCAAGGACGGACATCGGGCAGGCCTCCTCCGGCGTGGCACCGAAGGAACGGGCGGCACCAGCACCGAACATGCAGATTGTACTTGGCCCGGCACGTCCGCGCGGCGACGGGGCACTTGCCGCGGGGACGACCTGAGCGTACTGTTGACGATCGCCGCGCCCGGCGGGTTCCCCTCGCCAGCGCGCATCCTCCGTGACCACGACGACTCTTCGGGCCTGGCTGCTCTCCGATCTCCCGCCGGAAAGTGCAGTCGGGCAGCACTCCCCGGCCCACACGGCGCCCTGGTGGAAGGTGATGTGCCTCACCGGGGTCGACTATTTCTCGACGCTCGGCTACCAGCCCGGCATTGCCTTCCTGGCGGCCGGTCTCCTGTCGCCGCTCGCCACCCTGGTGCTGATCGCGCTCACGCTCTTCGGTGCGCTGCCCGTATACAGGCGCATCGCGGCGCTGAGTCCGCGCGGACAGGGCAGCGTCTCGCTCCTCGAACAGCTGCTGCCACGCTGGCGTGGCAAGGCGCTCGTGCTCGTGCTGCTCGGCTTCGCCGCCACGGACTTCGTGATCACCATCACGCTCTCGGCTGCCGATGCCACCGAGCACATCATCCACAACCCCTTCGCGCCCGCATGGCTCGACCACCCGGTGTGGGTCACGCTCTTCCTGCTGGTCGCACTCGGCGCCGTGTTCCTGAAGGGGTTCCGGGAAGCGATCGGCCTGGCCGTCGTCATCGTGTTCGCCTACCTGGCCAGCAACGTGGTGGTGCTCGGCGTCGAGCTGTGGGCGGTGCTGCACCACCCCGAGTACTTCGCCAATTGGCGCAACGCCCTCTCGGTGTCGTATGGCGATCCGTTCATGATGGTGGCCCTGGCCCTCATCGTCTTCCCGAAGCTGGCGCTGGGGCTGTCGGGCTTCGAGACGGGCGTCGCCGTGATGCCGCTCGTACGCGGCGAGCCCGGCGACACCGAGGCCAACCCTGCGGGCCGCATCCGCGGCACGGGCCGCCTGCTGACGAGTGCGGCGGTCATCATGAGCGTCCTGCTGCTGGCCAGCAGTGTCGCCACGACGCTCAACATTCCGGCCGAGGCCTTTGCGGAAGGCGGGGAGGCGCGGGGGCGGGCGCTCGCGTACCTGGCGCACCGCGACCTCGGGCACGGGTTCGGCACGGTCTACGACCTCCTCACGATCGCGATCCTCTGGTTCGCCGGCGCCTCGGCGATGGCCGGGCTGCTGACGCTGATCCCGAAGTACCTGCCGCGGTACGGCATGGCGCCCGACTGGGTGCGCGCGACGCGGCCCCTCGTCCTGATCATCCTGCTCGTCACGTGCGTGGTGACGCTGGTGTTCGAGGCCGACGTGGAAGCGCAGGGCGGCGCGTACGCCACCGGCGTACTCGTGCTGATGACGTCGGCGGCCGTGGCCACCACCATTCACGCGCGCCGGCACAACGGCTTCGTCATCGGCTTCGGGCTCGTCACGCTCGTGTTCGCGTACACGACCGTCGTCAACGTCGTGGAGCGGCCCGACGGCATGAAGATCGCCACCTTCTTCATCGTCGCGATCGTCGCGTCCTCGCTGACCTCACGCGTGCTGCGGAGCACCGAGCTGCGCATCACGCAGGTGCGGCTGGACGACGCGGCGAGCAACTGGCTGGCGACGCTCACCGCGCCAACCGTGCGCGTGATCGCCAACCGGCCCGACACCGGCCGCGAGTCGGAGTACGCGGCGAAGTGGCGCGAGGCGCGGAGCAGCCATCACCTCGAGTCGCTCAACAACGTGCTGTTCCTCGAGGTGCAGCCCGAGGACGCCTCTGAATTCGTGGACGACGTGCTCGACGTGACGGGCGTGCAGATCGGGCCCTACCGCGTGCTGCGCTGCAAGAGCCCGGCAGTGCCCAACGCCATTGCGGCGCTGCTGCTGCACGTCCGCGATCGCACGGGGCGCGTGCCGCACGCCTACTTCGGCTGGACCGAGGGCAACCCGATCGCGTACCTCCTGAAGTACATGGCGCTCGGGGAGGGCGACACGGCGCCGGTCACGCGTGAGGTGTTGCGCCAGGTGGAACCCGATCCGGACTGGCGTCCCAGGATCCACCTGGGTTGACGCCGAGTGCCTGCAGGCGCGCCGGCACGGGCGCGGTGACGTCCAGGAGCTCACCCGTCATCGGATGCGGCATCGTGAGCCGCCACGCGTGCAGGGCCTGACTGTCGAGTGCGTCCACCTGCGCGCGCGTCGCCGCCTGGAGCCTCGCCTCCGCCCTGGCACTCCGATAGATCGCATCTCCAGCGATGGGCCATCCCGCCGCGAGCAGGTGCGCACGGATCTGGTGCAGACGGCCCGTCCCCAGGGTGCACTCGAGCAGCGCCAGGCCGGGCGGCATCGGCCACGTGGACTGAAGCCGATGGATCCACGTCACGCTCGGCCAGCCGCCCTCCACCACCCCGACGCGCGGTGGCCGGTCGGCGACCTTGCCGAGCGGGTAGGTCAGCGTGGCGTCTTCGGGCGGTCGTCCGAGCACCACGGCCAGGTAGGTCTTGCTTGCGTGCTCGGTGGCGAGGATGCGGGCCGCGCGCGCGTGCACGACACGCGTCTTGGCCACGAGCAGCACTCCCGAGGTTCCCTTGTCCAGGCGATGCACCAGGCCCGGCCGCGCCGTGGTGTCTTCCCATCCGCGTGCCTGATACAGGAGGCCGTTGAACAGCGTGCCGGACCGCAGTCGTCCCGTGGGATGGCTCACCATGCCTGCAGGTTTGTTCACGACGACGAGCCACTCGTCCTCGTGCAGGATCGGCACGTCGAGCGGCTCGGCGACGTGTACCTTGCGGACGCGTGGCTTCGGCAGAGTGACGACGACCTCGTCGCCCTGTCGCAACGACGACGACGCGCGCCGCCCGGTGACGCCATTGACGGCGATGAGTCCGGCGCCGAGCCAGCGCTGCACACGCGTTCGCGACAGCCCGGGCTCGTCGGCGAGTCGCCGCATCACCGCCTGGTCGAGCCTGAGTCGTTCGTCTCCGCGATCGGCCACGAAGCGACGCTCGCTCGTCGCGACGTTCGTCATGCCGATGTCCAAGCCGAGTGGCGCGACGCCGGGGTGATGTCGAGCCTCACCGCGACCCGCCCGGGGCGTCGAGACGGTCGACGCCTGTCTCTATTAGGGCGAACGTTGCCCAGACGAGCGCCAGCGTCATCACGATGTCGCTCGGCCAGTGTGCGCCCAGTCTGACCCGCGCCCAGCCTCCGACGAGCATCGCAAGGCCCCCGACAATGGCGAGCGCCAGGCCGCCTTTGCGCTGCCGCGTGCGCCACCCGTACACCGCCACCGGCAACCACGCGCTGAACCACGTCGTGGCGAAGGTGGACGGGAACGAGTACCCGCTCGAGGAGCGGACGACCTCCACGTGCGCGGCGGTCGGTCGTGGCCGGCTGGCCACCTCCTTCAGCGGCTCGCCCCCGAACCACCACACGAGCATCAGCACCGCAGTGGCCACGAGCGCCCGCAGACGTCCACGCCAGGTTGCCAATGCGAGTCCGCCCGCCAGCAGGCCGTAGACGTAAGGTCGGGTGACCAGCGACGTGATCCAGGCCGCGGGCGCTGGACCTATCCCCAGCTTCTGGACGAACCGTGCCGTGGCGGGATCGCCAGGCAGCATGTTCGTGAACGAGGCGACGACGAGCACGGTCGCGGCAACGAGGGCGGGCACCAGCCAGCTGGGCCGCGTAGCGGATTTCGGCACCCGTGCAGTGTACAGAACGCCGGCGACCCCGGCCGTCCGCCCTACGGCAATGAGCGCCTGGGAGCGAAGACGAACGCCACGCCGATGCTGAGCACGTACAGCGCAAGCATGGGCACCGCGAGGGTCACCTGGCTGACCGGGCTGCCGTCGGGCGTGACCAGGGCTGCGATCACGAACACACCGAGCACGGCGTACTTGACGTTGCGGATCATCCACCGCGCCGTCACCAGCCGCATCCGTGCGAGGAACATCGTCACGGTCGGCAACTGGAAGGCGAGCGCGCACGCGAGCAGCATGCGGATGTACAGCGACAGCGCCGACGACACGCGGGGCTGGAACTCCACGAAGCCGCTGGCGAAGCTCGCGAAGAAGCGCGATGCGGCGGGAAAGCTGACGTAGTGGGAGAAGGCCGCGCCCCCGAGGAAGCAGAGGGTGGCCGACAGCACGAACGGGATCGCCAGCCGCTTCTCGTGGACGTACAGGCCCGGCGCGATGAACAGCCAGGCCTGCAGCATGATGACCGGAGCCGCCAGCAGGACGCCGGCCAGGAACGCGACCTGCAACGTGATGACGAACATCTCGCCGCCGTCCATGTACACCAGGTGCCCGCCGGGCGGCAGCGCGTCGCGCAGCGGTGTCATCACGAAGGTGAAGATTCGCTCGGCAAACAGCAGGCTGACGCAGAAGCCGACGCCAATGGCGACGAGCGACACGATCAGTCGTCGCCGCAGTTCCTCGAGGTGCTCGAGGAACCCCATGCGGCCACCGAGGCTCGCGAGTTGCCGATCGTCGTCGGACTCGTGTTCGAAGCGAGGCAGCGCTGACATATGTGGTTGAGCAGTGAAGGCGCCATTATGCGCCTGTTCCTGTCGTCAGTGGCGCTGCGAGGTCCGGAGGGTCATCCGCCGTCGTGCAGGGCCGCCGTGAAGAACCGCAGCGTGTCCGCCAGGTGTGCCTCCCAGTACGCCCAGGTGTGCGCGCCGGGGAACTCTTCGTAGACGTGCGGGATGCGAAGCGCACCCAACGCGGCGTGCAGCGCGCGGTTCTCGTCGATCAGCTGATCGTCGGTGCCGCAGTCGAAACGCACCGGCGGCAGCCGTGGCCCTGCCGCGACGAGGGCGTCGAGGACTGCTGCCTCCGACGCCGGCGTGCCGAATGCCGGCACGTCCTCCTCGACGAACTGCGTCATCTGTGACACGTGCGTGATCGACGAGTGACCGCCGATGGCGCGGAACCGGTCGTGGTGCTTCGCGCCCATCCGCAGCGCGCCGAAGCCGCCCATCGAGAGGCCGGCCATGCACAGGGGAACGGCCTCGCCGAGGGCAGGCAGCGCGGCGCGCGCGGCGACCGGGACCTCCCGGACGATCCACTGCTCGTAGTCGATGCCGTCCGGATGCCGGAGGTATCCGCTGCCGTCGCCCCGCAGGCCGTCGCTCGGCATGGCCAGGGCCAGCGGCGCGATCTCACCTGCGCCGATCAGGCGTGCCGCCGTGCGGTGAGCCCCGCCCTGCAGCGCCCAGCTCCAGTGGCTGCCGTACACGCCGTGGAGCAGCACCACGAGACCGACGGGCGTGACGTCGGGACACCACACGGTGAGGTCGCCTCGGCCACGCAGCGCCGGACTCTTCACCGTCACGTGGCGCAGGCCAGCAGTCTCGAAGCGGGGATCGGAGATGCAGATCGTGCGGAACATGGAGCCTGTCGATGTGGCGCCTGATGTCGCTGGCTACTCGAACAGGATCACGCCCTTGGCGTTGCGGCCGCAGAGCATGTCGTCGAGTGCCTCGGCGAGGTCGGCGAGAGGATACGTCCGCGTGACGAGCGCATCGAGCTCCAGTGCACCGCGGCGATGGTGTTCGAACAGCCGCGGGAAGTCGCGCGAGGGAACGCACCCGCCATACAGCGGCGTCAGGTAGCGCTTGTTCCACATGAACCAGGGCATCGGCACGGTCACCGCCTCGTTGATGCCGCTGACCTGCAACGCGAGGCCGCCATCGCGCACGAGAAGCAGCGGCACGAAGGCGAGCGCGGGCACGCTCGTGGCTTCGAAGGCGTAGTCGGCGCCGCGCCCGTCGGTCAGCGCCTGCACGCGTGCGGCCACGGCGTGCATGTCCGTGCCGTCGTCCTGCAGCAGTTCGATGGCGTCGGTGGCGCCGCAGGCCCGCGCGCGTTCGAGGGCGGCAGGGTTCCTGTCGATGGCGATGATCCGTGCCGCTCGCGCGATGCGGGCCGCCTGCACGATGTTCAGACCCACGCCGCCGCAGCCGAGGACGACGACGTGCTCGCCCTCCTGCACGCGCGCGACGTTGACGACCGAGCCGAAGCCCGTCATGACGCCGCAGCCGCTGATGGCCGCCGCGGCGAAGGTCACGTGGGCGGGGATGGGCGTGACGGCTTCCCTCCGCACGAGTGCGAGGCCGCTCAGCGTGCCGATGTTGAACGAGCGGTCGATCGGCTGGCCGCGCCAGCGGGTGCCCTCGGCATGCGCGTGTCCACGCGATGGCGCCATGACGTGCGCAGGTCGGCTCGTCTCGCACAGCACGGTGTCGCCCCGACGGCACTGGAAGCAGGCACCGCAGGGGATGCACCAGTTCAGCACCACGCGGTCGCCCGGCGCGACGTGCGTGACGTCGGGGCCGACGTCGCGGACGATGCCCGCCCCTTCGTGTCCCATGACGAGCGGACGCGCCCATGAGAGGGACGCGTGGTCCGTGTGGCAGATGCCGGCAGCCGCCATCGCGACGAGCACCTCGCCGGCGCGTGGGGCGCCCACCTCGATCTCGTCGATCGTGAAGCCGCCATTCCCGTCGGCAACAGCGGCGGCAGTGCGGGTCATCAGTGCGCGCGGAGGAACGCGACGACGTCGGCAGCATCCTGCGCGGTCATGCCGAGCAGCGCGGCACCAGGCATCAGCGACCCGTTCATGCGCTCGCGCGACCGCACCCGCGCGAGCGGCACGATCTGCGTCACGCCGCCCATGCTGCGCACCATCAGCGGGTCGCCTTCCTTGATCACCAGCCCCTGCAGCGTCTGCCCTTCCTTCGTCCGGATGGTGGTTGCCGCGTAGCCGTGTGCGATGCCGGCATCGGGGTCCACGACCGCTGTGGCGATGACCTGCAGCGACTTGCCGGCGGCCCAGCCGTCGAGCCCCGGTCCCACGTCGGCGCCCACGCCTCCCATCGCGTGGCACATCCTGCACCGGGTGAACGCCTCCTCGCCGCGTTCGACGTCGCCGCGCAGAGCGACAACCTCGGCGACGGCGATCACCGGCGTGTCGGGGCCCTTCGCGGGCACGACCGCATCGTGCAGCGTGACGGTGTCGGGGTCGTAGATGCGATGGCGTTTCAAGGCGGGAAGCAGATCGTGGTTAGACCAGTCGTTGGACATGCGGTTGAGCACCCACCACGTCGCCAGCTCCTGCATCGGCCCGCTTGCGGCGGCAAGCCGGATCATCGCCGCAGATGCCGCCCGCGTGTCGATGAAGGCGAGCGCGTCCACGGCCCGGCGGCGCTGGTCACGTGTCAACGTCCCGGCCGTCGCGCGAAGCTCCAACGCCCCCGCCGCGGCCGGTGGATGCAGCCGCCATGCGATCCACGCCAACGCGTCCGGCCACGCGCGCGCATCGCCAGCACCGAACTGGCGGAGGAGCGCGGTGAACAGCGCGGCCTCCTTGCCGGTGGCGCCGATACCGAGCGCCTCGAGGTAGCTGCGGTCCGTTCCGTCGAACCGGTTCGCGACGTCCACGAGGATCGGCAGTGCGTCGGCGGCGGGTCGGTCGCGCATCGCGAGCGCGACTTCGCGGCGAACGCCCGCGTCGGCATCCCGTGCGAGCGTGCTGGCGACCGGCAGCACGTCGCTGCCGGCGCGGCGCATGGCACGGAACGCGGCAATGCGCAGTGCGGGATTGGCCAGCGACTCGACGCGACCGGCCCGTTGCACACCTTCGGGGCCAAGCTGGTGGAGCAGGTACATCGCACGGCCGCGCATGTAGTCGTTGGGGTCGGTCAGCAGACCGGCCACCGCATCCACGGCCGCAGCACCTCGTGCCTTCAGGCCTTCGAAGCCAATCGCCCGCACGTTCACGGCAGGTGAGCGCAAGGCGGTGACCAGTCCCTCGATCGTGGTCGCGTCGATGACCGGCGCACGCGCGGCGAAGCGTCGCGGTGCAATCCTGTAGATCGCGCCAGAGGACGCTTCGTCCAGATCCTGGTGGAAGCCGACGATCGGGTCGAGCCAGTCGCTCACATAGAGCGCGCCGTCTGCGCCGACGGCGATGTCGGACGGACGGAACAGCGTCGAGACCTCCGCCGTCGTCGATTGCGGACCACCCGTGAAGTCGGTGCCGGCCCACTGGCCTTCGGCGTTGGACGCCATGAACGTGCGGCGCTCGAGCCGGAACCCCGCGCCCTCACGCCGAGGCGCGTAGGCGAGAATGGCGTTCCGTCCGGGCTCGGCGGCAAGCAGGGTGCCGTTCCACGCATCGCCAAGCGCCCCGTTCTCGTAGAAGACGACGCCGGTCGGCGAGCCGCCGCCGTAGACGTCACCCGCAGGCGCCACGCCGGGGTCGTCCTGCCGCCAGTGCGCCACGGGCACCGGCTGCCCGGGGCGTCGGTCCGCCTGCCACGTACGCTGCCCGTCGGCAGAGGCGAAGCCGAAGTTGGCGTGCTCCATCATCCAGCTCACGCGGCAGGCAGGCGGGTCGTCGTTGTCGCTGTGGAACACGTCGCCGAGCGAGGTGATGGCCTGCTCGTAGCTGTTGCGGAAGTTGTGGCCGATGATCTCGACATGCGTGCCGTCGCCGTTCATGCGGGCCGCGAATCCGCCGACGTACACGTGCCCGTCGTCGCTCCGCGTGCCGACGAGCGCTGTCGAGTCGTGCGGGAAGGTGAAGGGGCCGATCGGGTCGGCGCGATAGCCGCTGAAGGACGTGAAGGTGCGTCCTGAACGGTCGGTGAACCGCGCGCCCATGTTGCCGGAGTTGAACAGCCACTTGCCGTCGGGGCCCACCGTGACCGAGTGGAGCGAGTGATCGTGGTTGGCACCCTGGAATCCGGTCAGCAGCACCTGGCGCGTGTCGATGGCCGGGTCGAAGCGGAGATTGCGATCGACGTCGGTGTAGACGAGCAGGTCGGGCGGTTGCGACACGACGATCTTGTTGTCGATGACCGCGACGCCAAGCGGCGCGACCAGCCCGGGTTCCTGCACGAAAGTGTGCGACGCGTCTGCGCGGCCGTCGCCGTCGGTGTCCTGCAGCACGACGATGCGGTCCCCTTCGGGTTGGCGCGCGTGGCGATGCCGATAGCGGACGCCTTCTGCCACCCAGATACGGCCGTCCTTGTCCACGTCGATGTTCGTGGGGTTGCGCACCAGGTCGGCGCCGGCCCAGAGCGTCACCTCGAAGCCGTCGGGCACCTCGAACAGCGCGAGTGGGATCTCGGTGGTCTCGTGCAGGCGCGGCAGCGGCGGCCGTTGTGACTGCGTGGCCACCATCGGTCCTGAAGCAGCCGCCAGCAGCAGCGCGAGGGCGACCCGTGTGCGCGGGCCGGCAACGCCGAAGGCGGGCGAGTGACGCCAGCGTCGATGCACGATGCGGGAGAGCATGGCATGGATTGCGGCCTGCACGAACCCCCTGCGCAGGCAGCACACAGAGGAGCGATGACCCCCACGCTCGCGTCCTCGTCCCGAACGCGCCCGGTTGACGGCAGCGCGGGGCGATGGGTAAGGTGCTCGCGTTCCTGGCGGGGTCCCGGCACGGAGAGGAGCCCCTACCTGCGGTCCGATCTCGCCGGGCCGACAGATGCAGGCGTCAGCGAGCACACAGGAGACGTGTGCGATGACCCAGGACAGCACGCCCATCACTCTCGGATTGGCCACCGTCATCTATCAGGTGTCCGATCTGGACCGCGCGAAGCGGTGGTATGCCCAGGCGTTCGGGAAGGCCCCGTACTTCGATCAGCCGTTCTACGTGGGATTCGAGATCGGCGGCTACGAACTCGGGTTGCACCCCGACATGACTGCCGGGCAACCCGGCCCGGGCGGCAGCGTCGCCTATTGGCGGGTACCCGCAATCGAGACTGCCGTCGCCCACTTCGTCGCCGCCGGCGCAGCGCTCATCTCGTCGCCGCCGGACGTCGGCGAAGGCATCAAGGTGGCGCAGGTGGGCGACCCGTTCGGCAATGTCATCGGGCTCATCGAGAACCCGCATTTCGCCGCCGGCGGCAGCTGACGCCAACGCCGCCGGTGCGAGGCGGAGGAGCATCCGCCTGAGGCCATGTACACGCTGCGCCTGAGCAGGCCACTGCTCGCCCGGTTCGCGCCGGCCGACCCGGAGGTCGGCGCGACACCCCGCACCACGACGAGCCTCGGCGACTGGTACGTCCGATCGATCCACGCCGCGGGACGCGACCTCCTGCTGTGTACGAGCGAGGCCAGCGGCCTTTCCATCGTCATGCCCGCGGAGCGTCTCGGTGAACTGCCGGAGCACCTCGTGCGCGATCTGATCGCTCTGTTGCACACGATTGGCGTACCGCCAGCGCACGTGGCTGCCGAAGCCGACGCCATGACCGACGGCATCGTGGGTGCGGCCCGCAACCCGCAGGCCACGCGTGCCATGCAGGTGATTGCACGACGCGCGCGCACGCGGCTCGCCGAGATGCAGGCCTCCCGCCTCGACGTGGGCGAGCTGCATCGCGCGCTGGCCGGGCACAGGGGCGCGCTGAGCGGCAAGGCAACCGCGGCAGAACGCGCTGCCTCCCTGCTCCATCGCTCGTCGGAGGCGCCGCAGCGGCGGAAACGCTGAAATTCCCTCGACCGAACGTCTCGCTCAGCGGAGCTCTGCGCTTGGAACGCGTGTCGTCCTGCTTCCGTCTCCATCGGGGCCAGTCTGCACCGGCACGCTGGCGCGCCGCTGGATCGATTCTCACGGAGCACGCCATGCCTCATTACCGTTCCGCACTTCCGCAACTCGGCCAAGAGCTGTTCCTGGCCGATGGCGGCCTCGAGACCACGCTCATCTTCAACAACGGGATCGACCTGCCCGATTTCGCCTCGTTCCACCTGCTCCGGACAGCCGAGGGCCAGGACATCCTGCGTGAGTACTTCCGGACGTACGCGGCCCTCGCTCGACACTACGGCACCGGGCTGGTCGCAGAAACCGCCACGTGGCGTGCGAGTGCCGACTGGATGACGACGCGCGGGCTCACCGCCGAAGACTCGCGCGAGGTCCATCGCCGGTCGGTGTCGCTGCTCGAGTCGCTGCGGGCGGAGTATCCGACCGTCCCGATCGTCATCAGCGGCTGCATCGGCCCGCGCGGTGACGGCTACGTGCCTTCCACGCGCATGAGCATCAGGCACGCGGAGGCGTATCACCAGTCCCAGGCCGACATGCTCGCGGAAGCGGGCGCTGACATGTTGTGCGCGATGACGCTCAATTACGTCGAGGAGGCCATCGGCATCGTGCACGCGGCGCGCCGTGCCGCCATGCCGATCGCCATCGCCTTCACGGTGGAGACCGATGGACGGCTGCCGACCGGCCAGTCGCTCGCCTCGGCGGTCAGGCTCGTCGATGCCGCCACGGGTGCGTACCCGGCCTACTACATGGTGAATTGCGCACATCCGTCGCACTTCGCCCACCTGCTGGATCCCGCGGAGTCGTGGACCCGCCGCGTGCGGGGCATTCGCGCCAACGCGTCGTGCATGAGCCACGCCGAGCTGAACGAGGCGCCCGAGCTCGATGCTGGCGACCCGGTGGCGCTCGCCGCCGCGTACGTGGACATCCGGCAGCGTCTGCCTCACGTCACCGTCCTCGGAGGGTGCTGCGGCACGGACCATCGCCACATCGAGCGCATCGCCGCCGCATGCGCCCCGGTGCTCGCGTCTGTGTGACGTAGGGACGAGCTGTCGCGTCTGAACCGACGCGTCGGAGCTACCCGCCTCGCAAGCCGTTCATCTCCACGGTAGACTCGGTCGATGCTGACGATCGGCGACCGAGTCCCCACAGCCACCCTTCGTACCCCGGGCGCCGACGGCCCGGCGACGCTGACGACCGACGACGTGTTCGCGGGCAAGAAAGTGGTGCTGTTCGCGGTGCCCGCTGCCTTTTCGCCGACGTGCAGTGCGACGCACCTGCCGGGTTACGTCCGCAACCACGAGGCAATCAAGGCGAGCGGTGTCGACACGATCGCGTGTCTCTCCACCAACGACGCGTGGGTGCTCGCTGCGTGGGCAGAGCAGCACGGCGCAACGGGCAAGATCCTCATGCTGTCGGACGGCAACCTGGAGTTCACGCGAGCGGCAGGCATGGAACTCGATGCCACCGTCGTCGGCGAGGGGTTCCGCAGCCAGCGCTACGCGGCCATCGTCGAGGACGGCGTCGTGACCGATATCCGTGTGGACGAGAAGCCGTGGCTCGCCGACGCGTCGTCGGCCGAGTCTCTCTGTCGGATCAGGTAGGACCGGCTGCCCCAGCCGGCGCTACTGCGAGCTCCTACCCTCAGCGCCGTCGCTTCGCCGGCGCCTTCCTCTTCGGTGCAGCCGAGGGCAGCGGCGCGCCGTCGACGATGCGGTCGGCGAGGCGCGCGACGGCCATCGCGTACGCGTTGGCGCAGTTGTAGCGGAGGAGCGCCTCGTAGTTCCTGTACACGAGGAACGCCCCGGAATCGCTGCGCAGGAGCGAGGCGTCCATGTCGGCACGCGGCAGCGTGCCGCCCTCGTGCGTGCGCACGCCGAGCGCCTGCCACTCGGCGAGCGGCCTGCGCTCGGTGAGTTCCCTCACGGCGCGGCAGCCTGTCGCACGAAGCGGCGCCGCCCGATTTAGTGCGTCGAGTCCGGCGGGCAGCCTTACGGGGCGCCCCCAGAGCTCGCCGGCCGTCCACCCATTGCGCGACAGGTAGTTGCCTATCGATGCAAACACATCGGCCGACGAGGCCCAGATGTCGCGTTGGCCATCGCCGTCGAAATCCACGGCGTACTCGAGGTAGCTGGCCGGCATGAACTGCGGCTGGCCCATCGCGCCCGCCCACGAGCCCTTCAATCGCGGCAAATCGATGTGCCCGGCATCGAGGATGGTGAGGGCGTCGAACAGCTGTGCCCGAAACATCGCGCCACGACGCTGGTCATACGCGAGCGTGGCGAGCGTCGGCAGGAGCGGACGCACACCGCTGAAGCGCCCGAAGCTCGACTCGAGGCCCCACACGGCCACGAGCACGTTCGTCGGCACCCCGTACGCGGCTTCGACCTTGCGGAGCACTGCCGCATGCCTGCCGTGCATGGTTCGACCGAGCCTGACCGCCGGTGTCCCCACTCGGCGAGCCAGGTACTGCGACAGCGTTTCCTTGAACTCGGCCTGGGTGCGGTCGCGATCCAGGATCTGCGCAACCGGCGTGATCCCGTCGAGCGCCGCAGCGACGGTGGCGGGTGCGATGCCCCGTGCGAGGGCCTCTTCCCGCACGCCCTGCAGCCACTCGTGGAACGGCGCGACGACCGGCGTCGCCGCGGGTACGGCAGGCACGGTCGGGTCGGCGTTCGATGGTTGCCCGGCGAGAGGTGTCGGGACGGAGAGCAGCGCCGCGCCGAGGAGCGCGCAGCGTACGACGTCGAGCATCACCCCATGATGACCGATTGCTCGCTGAACGGCGAACGCTGAACGTCGAACGTCGAACGGCGAACGCGGAGCGCCGGGTGTCAGTCGAGCAGCGCGATGAGGCTGGACGTATCCCAGCGTCCGCCGCCCCGCGCCTGCACCTGTGCGTAGAACTGGTCCACGAGTGCCGCCACCGGCAGGCGGGCGCCGTTGCGACGCGCCTCGTCCAGCACGATCGCGAGGTCCTTGCGCATCCAGTCCACGGCGAACCCGAAGTCGAACTGACCCGCGGCCATCGTCTCGGACCGGTTCTCCATCTGCCAGGACTGCGCGGCGCCCTTCGAGATCACCGAGAGCACCTTCGGGATGTCGAGTTCGGCGCGCTGCGCGAAGTGAAGGGCCTCGGCCAGCCCCTGCGCGATACCGGCGATGCAGATCTGGTTCACCATCTTGCAGGACTGCCCGGCGCCGCTGTCGCCGATGCGTGCCACCATCCGGCCGTAGGCCTTCAGCACCGGCTCGACGCGCGCGAACGCCGCCTCGTCGCCCCCGCACATGACGCTCAACTGACCCTTCTGCGCCCCCGCCTGGCCGCCCGACACCGGTGCGTCGATGAAATGCAGGCCGCGGGCCCGCGCTTCGTCGTACAACTCACGCGCCACGGCCGCGGAGGCCGTCGTGTGGTCCACGAACACCGCGTCCGGCTTCATGCCGTGGAACGCACCCTCCGGCCCGACCGTCACAGCCCGCACATCGTCGTCGGCTCCCACGCACGCGCAGACCAGATCGGCGTCGTCGGCTGCGGCGCGCGGCGTCGGCGCTGACGCCCCGCCGTACTCGGCCACCCACCTCTCTGCCCTCGAAGGCGTGCGGTTGAAGACGACGACGTCGTGGCCGGCGCGCTGCAGATGTCCCGCCATCGGCGCGCCCATCACGCCGAGGCCGATGAAGGCGATTCTCATGAAGCGGGATGGTATCAAGAGCAGGACAGGAGCCGCCCGACGGGGAGGCGGGCGTACAATTCGGGCGCGATGCGACGACGCGCCTTGTGCGTGCTGCTGCTGTTGCCCGGGTTGCTCGCGTTGGTGAATGCACGGTCCGCATCGGCGCAGGCGCCTCCAACCGCGCCGACGATGCCCAGGCTGCTCCGCGTCGCGCTCGTTCCACTCGACGACCGTCCGGTTTGTCTCCAGTATCCGCAAATGATGGCGCGGCTGGCGCACGCGGAGGTCGTCGCGCCTCCGCTCGAGTTGCTGGGTCGCTTCACGACGCCGGGCGACACTGCCGCACTCGGCCGCTGGCTTCAGTCACAGGACTGGGCCGGTATCGACGCCCTTATCGTGTCCACCGACATGCTCGCGTACGGCGGGCTGGTGGCGTCGCGCGTGCATGGCGTGAACGAGGTGAGCGCCCTCGCGCGTCTCTCGGTGCTTGGCGACGTCAAGCGCGCGAACCCTCGGCTGTCCATCCTCGGCTTCAGCACGATCATGCGCCTCGCGCCAACGGCCGACGGAACGAACGAGGCCTATCGCGAGCAGCTCGCGCGATGGGCGGAGATCGCCGGGGATGCGCGGCCCGGCCGCGAGGCGCAGGAACTCGCCCGTCTCGCCGCCGCCATTCCGCCGCCGGCGCTCGACGACTACAGGCGCGCGCGTGCCCGCAACCGCCGCGTCAACCTCGCCGCCGTCCAACTGGCGGCCGACGGGGTCATCGACTTCCTGATCGTGTCGCAGGACGATGCGAAGCCTCGTGGCGTGCACCTGGCCGATCGCTCGGCCGTGACGACGGCCATAGCGGAGAAGGCCCTCGCGGCCCGCGTGGGTGTGCAGCCGGGCGCCGACGAGGTGGCGATGCTGCTGCTCGCGCGATCGGTGCTCCACGCACGGGGACTGCGGCCCACCGTGCGGGCGACGTACTCGTCGGAGGCTGCCCGGACGATGGTCGCTCCCTTCGAGGACCGGCAGCTCCACGAGACGGTGTCCTTTCAGCTGACATCGGCCGGCGCCAGCGAGTCGACGCGGATCGATGCGCCGGCCCTGGATCTCTTCGTGTTCGCGTCGCGGCACGACCCGCATGTGCCGGCGCGATTCGCGTCGCGCATCGTCACGGCGATCAACGGCGGGGCGCGCGCGATCGTCGCCGACGTGGATCCGAAGGGCGACGTGCAGGGCGGCGCCGCAGGGTTCACCGAACCGCTGCTCGCTGCGAAGGTGTTCCCCAAGTTGTACGGGTATGCCTCGTGGAACACGGCCGGCAACACGCTCGGCACCGCGATCCCGCAGGGCCTGCTCGCGTGGGCCGGGTCACATCTCGCGACCTCCTGCACCAGTCCGTCGTGGGCCGCTGTTGCCGGCGCGCAGGCCACTTTCATGCTGCATCGCCTCGTGAACGACTACGCGTACCAGGGCCTGCTGAGGCCGGGACTCAACGCCGACATCAGGCAGGCGGGCAGAACCCCGTTGCAGTTGGCCTCGCACGCGCCCGAGGTCGCGGCGCGGATTCGCGACGGCATCGCGCCGGCGCTGGCCAGGTACGCCGTCATGTTCACGGCCGGGGTGTTCGTCCCGCCTGCGCCCGCGCCGACCGACGTGGCCGTTCAGCTCGGCACCCCGCGCGGCCTCCAGGTCCGCCTGCCCTGGGGTCGCACGTTCGAAGCGTCCATCACCTTCGAGCTGCCGGCAGCAGGTCTTGCCGAACCGGCACATCGTCTGCCAGCATGCACCCCGGTCGAGCCGTGACGGGCTTTCCTGCTGCTGGCGATGTTCGCACTGTATGCGACGCTGCTGTTCCTGCGCCGGCGTCCGGCCCTGCTTGCCCTTCCGGCCATGGCTGCGTCGATTGCCATCCTCGCCGGCGATGCGCTGTCGGTCTGGTTGTCGTCGGTGATGGCCGACCGCTGCGTTGTACTCGCCCCGGCATACGTGGCGGTCTCTGCGGGCGCCATGCTGGGTCGCCTGATGATGACGCCTGTGGTCCATGCCGCACCGTCGGGGCGCAGCGGCCCCGCACACGCGTAGGAGTCAGGTCCATGCGCCGATTCGCTTGTGTCGTCCTTGCGTCGTTGGCGCTCGTCGCGTGTTCGCCGCCCGCGCCGCCTCCGCACACGCCGCCGGCCGCGAGCGGGCCTCCTGCTCAGGCTGAACGGGTTGAGCCGCGGCCCGATCGGGAGGACGACAGCAACAGCCCGACAACCGGCTGGGACGTCGATCTGCGACGTGACGAGCAGCGTGGCGGCCACACCATCGCGCGGCATGTCGGCCGTACGGACGCGCAACTGAAGGCGCGACTCTCGCGCGAGAGCATCGCCGCCGCGTCCACGTATGCCGACCTCGCAACGGCGGAGCGCATCGTCGAGCTGGCGCTTGCCGAGAACGCACGACAGGTGCGGCAGTGGATCGACCGCCGCGGTCCCCGCTCGAACCTGGCGATTCGCTACCGCGCGCGCGGCGCGCTGCCGACGGGTCGCATCATGCGCCGCGGTGATGACGAGTCTCGTGATGCGTTCGGCGCCGTCGTGGTGCTGCGGTGGCGTGACGACGGTCTCTTCGTGCTGACGTCCTACCCGGAGAACTCCCGATGAACGTGAAGGGCCCTACGACCTGGTCGAACCTGCGCGCGGTGCTCGATGGCTACCTGCATCAGGACTTCGTCGTCGAGCATGGGTCTGCTGCGGCGGCCATCCGCGCATGGCTCGCGGACGCGCATGGTGAGAACGCGACGGCCGTGGCCTCGGAGTGGCGCTCGTTCCTGAACATCACGGCCGGGGCCGACGTCGAGGCCCGCGCGCGAGCGCTGCGGGAAGCGGCGGGAGGGGCCTGGGCGCCGGCCACCGCGGCGGAGTTCGAAGAAGTATCGGAGCTGCTGCGCGACGCCTGGCGGAAGTGAAGCCAGGGCGGCGCCAACCTGGCGCTGGCGCGTTCGCTGCCCCGCGGCGGCCGGCGACGGGGATTGCTAGGGTTTCGGCGGTGCGCTGAACGACGGCGGAAACGGCGCTGCGCCCGAGGCTGCCGGATTGCGCTGGCGCATCTGGGAGCCCCGCACCGGGTGCAACGGGATGGCCATGCCGCCCGTGCGCGCGAGCGTGTCGAACAGCTGGCCGCGCATCGACTCGATCGTCTGCCGATGCGCCGGGTCGTCGATCAGGTTGCGAGTTTCCTGCGGGTCGGCCTGGAGGTCGAAGAACATGTCGAGATCCCACACGCCGTGCGTGAAGACGAACTTGTACCGCTCGCTGCGCAGCGCGAACTGCGTCGGCGTCTGCGGGAAGCTCCATTCCCAGTAGTACTCGTACAGCAGCGTGTCGCGCCATGGTGCGCGCGGGTCGCGCAGTAACGGCAGCATGGTCATGCCCTGCATGTGAGGCGGGCGCTGCACGCCGGCGATGTCGAGGAAGGTCGGGGCGATGTCGATGTTGGCGACCACGCGGTCGAGCGCCTGCCCGGGCGCGACGAGGCCGGGCGCGTGCACGAGCATTGGCACGCGCATCGACCAGTCGAATGCCGTGCGCTTGTCGATCAGCCCGTGCTCGCCGAACGCGAAGCCGTTGTCGCCCATGTAGACGATGAGCGTCGACTCCAGCAGCTTCTCCTTGGAGAGCCACGCGACGACGCGACCGACGCTGTCGTCAACGGCCCGCAGTGTCTCCATGTAGCGCCGGTAGTATTGGGCGACGTCCAGCGTGGAGTGGTAGGGATACTCGACCCCGTGCCAGCTGTTGCGCTGGTTGCGGACCCACGTGGGGAACCGGCCCGCATCGGCAGCGGACGGCGCCATCGTCGCGGGCGTAGGCACGGGCACATCCTTCAGCGACCCCCTGTAGCGCTCGGGAGGGACGAAGTCGGCGTGCACGCCCTTGTGCGACAGGTAGAGGAAGAACGGCCTGTCCCGCGACGTCCCGGACAGCCAGTCCACGGCGTAGTCGGTGAGTTCGTCGGTGATGTAGCCGCGTTGCGCCACGCGCCGGCCATCCACGTTGAACGTCGTGGCCTCGCCGCGAGGCAGGTACTCGCCCTGGCCTCTGAAGCTCACCCAGTGATCGAAACCGGGCTGCGGCGCATCGGTCTCGGTGCCGATGTGCCACTTGCCGACGAGCGCGGTCTGATAGCCGGCCGACTTGAGCAACTGCGCGATGTTGGGCAGGGTCGGCGGAATCGGCGTGAAGTTGTCTACGACGCCGTGCGTGTGCGCGTACGTCCCCGTGAGAATCGACGCACGCGAGGGCGAGCACAGCGCGGTCGTGACGAAGGCGTTGCGCATGTGGACCCCGCCCCTGGCGAGCGCATCCATGTTCGGCGTGCGTGCCAGAGGGTGCCCGGTGATGCCCAGTGCATCGTGACGATGGTCGTCGGTGAGGATGAAGACGATGTTGCGCGGCTTGACGGGCTGCGCCCGCGCCGACGACGCCGCGGCCGCGAGCATGGCGAGCGCGGCCACCGCGACGAGCATTGGTCTGGATGCGAGGGCCGATGCCCGCATGACGAGGGACGTCAGGACCGCTCTCACACCGGCGCCACCTTCGGGCTGCGCAGGCCGAGGCCGAGGGTCTGCCGGCAGTACGCGAGGCTCCGCTCCAGTTCCCGCCTCTGCTCCGCCTGGTCGTTCGGTCGGGTGGTGATCGGTGCCGCCGGCGTCTTCAGGCGCGTCACTCTCAGGAACTTCGCGAACGCGTGCGCTTCGAGTCGAGGCCACGCCGCCCAGAACTCGTCCTCGAGGAACGGGAAGTCGCGCCCCACGCCCGATATCGTCTCGATGTGGATCGGCACGCCCGGACACAGCTCCGCGAATCGCGGCATGAATCGCACGAAATCGACCTGGCCGTCTCCCATGGCCGTCCACCTGACACGACATCCCGTCGGAATCTCGACGACGACGCCGTCGCGCAGGCTGGTGGTGACGATGTAGGGGGCCAGCGTTTCCAGTGAATCGAGCGGATTCTCGAGGGTCCACAGCGAGTTGCCCGAGTCGTAGTTCACGCCGACGAAATCACGCCCCGCCATTTCGATGAGTGCCGCGAGTTCCTCCGAGCGCATGTCTCCGGCGTGATTCTCGACCGCAATCCTGACGCCGGCGTCGAGCGCCTGCGAGCGACCGCCCTTGAGCACGGCCACGAGGCTGTCGATGTGGCGGCCGATGCCGCCGGGCGTGAGTCGATCCTCCCAGGTGCCCAGCACCACGCGGGCCACCGGCGAGCCGAGCAGATGTGCGACCCGGATGACACGCGCCAGCTGCTCCTCGGCCGAGCCGTTCTTGCTGCGGAACGCCTTGCTCGTCGGGCACACGCTCCACGTGCCGACATGGAGCGTGATGTTGCGCGCGAGCGCGTCCTCGCGCAGCGTCCGGAGCGCGGGTTCCTCGATCGACTCGAACGAGTCCAGATCGCTGATGAACAGCGAGTCGGCGCCGACGCCTGCCGCGTACTCCAGCAGGCGCGTCGCCTTCCAGCCGAATGCCCGCAGGGAGAAGTTGTCCAGGCCCAGCGCCACCGGGCGCGGCAGGATCACCGGACGTGGCTGGCGCGCCGGCACGACGGCTTGCGCCTGCACCGACGCAGCCGCCAGCGCGGCTCCCGCAGTGGAGAGGAAGGCGCGACGGGAAGATGGGATGGACATCGCGAGCTAAGTCTACTGCGGGCGCGCCATGTAGCCTTCGCGGGCCACGACGGTGCCTGGTCGGTTGCGGAGACTGACTTCGAGGCGGTGCCATCCGGTGTCGCTGACGCCGTTCGGCGTGAACGAGAGCAGGTAGCGCTGGCGATACTGCCCGAGGATACCCGCGAACGTGTCGGCCAGCCTGGCCTCGCGGCCCACACGCAGGAACTCGCCACCGCTGACGTCGGCGATCTCCTGCAGGAGGCGCAGCATGTCGCCAGTCCTCGGCATCACGTAGGTCTGGTGCCGGAAGTACAGCGAGTTGGTCTGCGTCATGACGCCGCCGGGAAGGCCGGCGCCGACCGGGAAGACGACCACGTCCGTGTGCCGAAGCACGTCGAGCGCGCGGCTGACCGTGGTCCAGCTCGCGGTGTCCTCGCCGTCGGTGAACAGCACGAAGACGGCGGGCCGTTGGTCGATCCTCGCCAGAAGGCTCCCCATGATGATGGCGTCGTGCAGCGTGGTGGCGCCCGACGCGTGCAGCCGGTCGAGCGCACCGTCGAGGTCCGCGCCAGGCGGCTGCGCGCGCGAGAGCACGCGGATACGATCGGCGAACGTGAACAACGACAGCCGGTCGTCGGGCGTGAGTTGAGCGACGACGGTGCGAACGCCGGCGCGCAGGCGCTCGAGCACGCGGCCGTCCACGCTGCCGCTCAGGTCGAGCCCGACGATCACGTGAGCGCTGTCGGTGGTGCCAATCGCATCGACCTTCTGCTCCACGCCGTTGTCACGCACCACGAAGTCTGCAGCCGTCAGGCCCTCGACGGGCTGGCGGTCGTCATGCGCGAACGCGTCGATGGTGACGATGTCCACCACCGACCGGAACAGGGGCGTCGGCTCCTGCCGGTCGCGTGCGCCGGCGCCAGGCGTCGTGATGAGCGCGACCATCGCTCCGACCATCCAGGCGTTTGCACCGCCACGCGTCACGGCAGGATCGCCTTGCTGAGGGGGCCGAGGACGGCGCCGATGTCCTGGCGTCGCCCGCCGAGATATGTGGACCATGCATCGGGACCATCGTGCCGCGGCAGCGGGGCGCCCTCGGCGAAATGCCCCACCAGCCCGGTCCCGGCGCGAACGTCGCCCCGCCGCACGGCCAGTTGCATGAGCGCCACCAGCGCCGACTGGCGAACGGCCGCCACAGTGGACGCCCGCGCGTACGCACGCCCGGCATCGTCGGCCTCGCCGCGCAGGTCGTGCGCCTCTCCGGTGAAGAGCGCCGCCAGCCCGCAGGTGATTGACGTGCACGGCGTCTTCAGGAGCGGTGCGAGGCGCGTCAGCGCCTCCTCCGGGCGCCGAACGTCCAGCGCCACCCGACCCAGATGAAGCCGAGCCTCTTCGTGATCGGGCATCGCGTCGAGCGCGCGACGATAGGACTTGGCTGCCGAATCCATGGCGAGGTCGAGCTCACGCAGCGCCGATGCCGGGCGCCCGCCGGCGGTGGCGTGCCGATCGGCGCCCATGCCCCCGGAGCTCTGCACCGCGCTGCCGCGCGTCGCGCGTGCCGTCTTCTCCTCGATCATCCCCTGCAGGAAATGGAACTCGGCCTGCATGGTCCGGTCGTCACGGGAAAGTCGTACGAGCCTGGCGTGGCGCACGAAGTCGTCGTGACGTCCGACGTTCAGGAGGTACTGCAGCACGCCGATCCGCCACCACGTGCGGAACTGCTGCAGCCGTGTGCGTTCGGCGTCGCGCACGGCGCGTCCTGCGGAGCCCGACCCTTCCAGTCGCGCGTCTTCGAAGGCGGCCAGTCGCTCCCACGCGTCGATCGCGACCTCCTGGTAGGGGTCCAGTCGCGCATCCACCCGGGTACGCGTGGAAATCGCCGACACGAGCTCGAGGGGCAGTGCCGCCGACGCCTGCAGGCGGCGGATCGCAAGACGGCGTTGGTCGGCGGCCTCTGCGCCACCCTGCGCGGCGCGCGCACGCGCCTCCCAACCGTCCATGGCGTCGCGTGACAGCTGCCGCACCGCGCCCGGCTGGATGTCGCGCAGGCTCGCCGCGACGAGTTCGTGCCGGCCAGCGAGGTAGTGGTCCACCACGTCGGTCCACGATGTGGACGACGCTGGCGTTGTTTGCGCGCTCGCGCCGGCCGCGAGCACGAACGCGAGCACTGTCACGAGAGTCGCGGGGGCCAAGCGCCGCACCCGCCGGGTCGCGCCTTGTCTCCCCCCTGACGAAGCGATAGCCTCAGTGGACGCCAGAGTCGCCACACACGTCATGATCACAGCCGACCCCGTACAACGCGCCCGCATCCTCGACGAGGTACGGCGCATCGCCACGCACACGGCGCCCGAAGGCGACCGTGAACTCCTGAGCGCTCTTGCGGGCGTGATCGTGGCCGAGATGCCGGACAGCATGCTGTTCCGGCTGCCGGCCCCGGCGTTGGCGGCACGCCTGGGAGAGTACTTCAGGTTCATCGCGCAGACGATGCCGCCCGAAGTGCAGCTGTACCGAGGGCTGCCTGGCCTGCACGTCGCGGTGCGCAATGCGACCGACGCCGAGGATCGCGCCACGGCTGGCGACGATGGCGGGCCCCACGAGGTGACGATCGTCGAAGTGCACACGCCCGACGCGCCGTTCATCTTCGAGAGCCTGACGAACTTCTTCAAGAACGAAGGGCTGCGGGTCTTCTCGGCGATCCACCCGCGCATCACCGTCCGCCGGCAATGGGAGCGTGTCGTCCAGATTGGCCCATACGACGAGGACGGATCGCAGGAACTGTTCTGCCAGTTCCGCATCGAGCGCGTGGACCGGGCCGAACGCATGCGCAGGCTCGAACACCAGATCTCGAGCCTGCTCAAGAGCGTGTTCCTGGCGGTGGAGGACTTCGAGGCGATGGCCGCGGCGGTGAAGGCGGCAGGCACGCGCATTCGCGGGCGCGATGGCGATCCGGTCGCCGCGGACGGGTCGCGTCGGCTGCTCGACTGGCTGGTCGAGGACAACTTCGTGCTGCTTGGCGTCATGCGCTACGTCCCCGGCAGCGATGGCGTGCTGCACGCCCAGGAGGGCAGCGCCCTGGGTGCGTTCAAGGACCCCGCGCTGCTGGAGACCGTCTTCCCAGGCCTCGTCGAGGACATCCAGCGCTACCTCGAGCCGGCGGCCGACGACACACGCATCATCGACATCGACTACTGCGTTGGTGGCCGCGCCATCCACCACCTGGGCACGCTCGAGGACGTCTTCGTGCGGGAGTGGGCCCGGGACGGCGGCCTGGCCGGCATGACGCTCGTCATCGGCCGGTTCGCCAAGAGTGCGTTCGCCACCAAGGCCGCGGCCGTGCCGGTGCTGGACGACAAGCTCAAGGGCATCCTCAACGGGCTCGGCGTGCCGCGCAACTCGCACGCGTGGCGTGAAGCGCGCGCCATCTTCAATCACTTCCCGAAGCGCGAGCTCTTCTACGCGCGCGGCGCCGACCTGCAGCGCATCATCGAGCAGATCGTCACGCTCGTCGGCGACGACGAGATCGCGGTGGCGGCGCGGACGGGCACCGGGTACGCGGCAGCGACCGTGGCGTTCTCGGACGTGCGCTACTCGCCAGCCGCGGAAGCCGAACTGCGACTGGCGCTCGAGGACGCGGTCGGCCCCATCCTGTTCAGCGAGTGGGCCGACCTCGGGACCAAGGCGGTGATCGTGTTCTACTTCGACGCCGCCGGCCTCGACGGCGAGATCGACGTCGAGACCGTGCGTGCGCTGACGCGCGCGAGCGTGACGACCTGGGAGGACCAGGTCGCGCACGAACTGGAGCGCGTCTACGGCACCATCGAAGGGCGGCGGCTGTTCAACAAGTACGTGCGCACGGAGAGTCGCAGCGGCCTCTATCGCGAGTCCACGACGCCCCCCGAGGTACCAGAGGATCTGCGGCGGCTCGAGGCGCTCGAGGGCCGGCTGGAGATGAACGTCCTGCCGGAGTCGGCCGACCAGGTCACGATCAAGCTGTTCGCGCCGACACCGCTCGGGCTCACCGAGACCCTGCGCACGCTGCAGCACCTCGGATTGCCCGTCGTCGAGGAACTCGCCCTGCCGCTGATCCTGCCAGAGGGCCGCACGGGCTTCATGGAGCGGCTGCGCATCCAGGCGCCGCCGGACGTCGTGCGGGCGGTGGTGGACGCACCGGAGCCGCTGCTCGACGCGCTTCGGGCGCTGCACGAGCGGCGCGCCACCAACGACGCCCTCAACGGGCTCGTGACAAGCGAGCGGCTCCCCTGGCGTGCGGTGGAGGTGTTGCGCACGCTGCGCAACCATCTCATCCAGATCCGTCCCAACTACAACACCGACACCGTCACCAGCGTGCTGCTGCGCAACGGCACCGCGGCAGCGGCGTTGTCGCGCCTGTTCGACGCGCGTTTCAACCCCGTCGTCGACGGCGAGCGCGATGCGGCGATCGACCAGGCCGACCGGGCGCTGCGGGTGGCGCTCCAGCAGGTGGGCAGCCTGCTCGACGACGAGATCCTGCGGGGCGTGGAGAACCTGATCCTCGCGGTCGTCCGAACCAACGCGTACCAGAAGCCCGAACGGCCCGTGATCTCGATGAAGGTCGAGTGCGCGAAGGTCGCCGGCATGGTGTCGCCGCGGCCGCTGTTCGAGATCTACGTCCACTCGCCGCACCTCGAAGGCATCCACCTGCGCGGCGGCAAGGTGGCGCGAGGCGGCCTGCGCTGGAGCGACCGTCACGACGACTTCCGCACGGAAGTGCTCGGTCTGATGAAGACGCAGATGGCCAAGAACGCCATCATCGTGCCCGTCGGCTCCAAGGGCGGCTTCGTTCTCAAGGGACGACTGCCCGCGCGCCCCGCACTCGACCAGTACCTCGTCGACAGGTACCGCCAGTTCGTTGCCGGACTGCTCGACGTGACCGACAACATCGTGGCCGGCGCGGTGGTGCATCCGCCGGACGTCGTGCGCCACGACGACCCCGACCCCTACCTCGTGGTGGCCGCCGACAAGGGCACCGCGCATCTCTCGGACACGGCCAACTCCGTGTCGGCGCAGTACGGGTTCTGGCTGGGCGACGCCTTTGCCTCGGGGGGCAGCCAGGGCTACGACCACAAGGAGGAAGGCATCACGGCGCGCGGCGCGTGGGAGTGCGTGCTGCACCACTTCCGGAACCTCGGGCAGGATATCCAGGTCCAGCCGTTCACGATGGTCGGCATCGGCGACATGTCGGGCGACGTCTTCGGCAACGGCGCGCTGCGCAGCCGCGCGGCCAGGCTCGTCGCCGCGTTCAATCACCAGCACATCTTCCTCGACCCGAACCCCGACGCCGAGAAGTCGTTTGCCGAGCGTGAACGGTTGTTCCAGCTGCCGCGATCGACGTGGCGCGACTACGACGCCTCGATCATCAGCGAAGGCGGCGGCATCTTCGACCGGTCGGCCAAGGCCATCAGCGTGTCGCCGCAGGTCAGGGCCCTGCTCGGCATCGAGGCCGACGAGGTGACCGGCGAGGAGATGATCAGGCGCGTGCTCACGGCGCCGGTGGACCTGCTGTACAACGGCGGCATCGGCACCTACATCAAGGCCAGCACCGAGGACGACTCGGAGGTTGGCGATCGCGCCAACGACCGCGTGCGCGTGGACGGCCGCGACGTGCAGGCGCGCGTCATCGGCGAAGGTGGCAACCTGGGGATGACGCAGCGAGCCCGCCTCGAGTATTGGGAGCGCGGCGGCGCGTCCAACACGGACGCGATCGACAACTCGGGCGGCGTGGACATGTCCGACCACGAGGTCAACATCAAGATCCTGCTCGACATCCTCGTGCGCGAGAAGGTCATCGCCGGGCGCGACGAGCGCAATGCGGTGCTCGAGGAGATGACCGACAACGTCTCGGAGCTCGTGCTCGACGACAACCGCAACCAGGCACGGGCGATCACGCTGGACGGCATCCGGAGCACCTCGCAGTACGAGACGTTCGTGGACGTCATCGATCAGCTCGTCGCGGCCCGTGTCTTCAGCCGCGAGGACCAGGCCGTGCCGGCGCGTGAGGCGCTGCTCTCGAGTGCGAGTCGTGAACGAGGGCTGCCGAGGCCACTGCTCGCGGTGCTGCTCGGGCAGGCGAAGCTGCACGCCTACACGCAGGTGCTTGCCTCCGGGTTCCCCGACAGCCCGGCTGGCATGCCGCTGCTCACGCGGTACTTCCCCGATCTGATGAAGGCGCGCTACGGCGAGTGGTTCGGCAAGCACCCGCTGAAACGGGAGATCATCGCCACCGTGGGCGTCAACCACGTGATCAACCACGCCGGGGTGACGTTCCTGCCGCGCCTGGCTGCGCAGACCGGTGCCGAGGTCGGCGCCATTGTCGAGGCGTACGTCCACACCGACGCAGAGCTTGGTGCGACGGGGCGTCGCGAGGAAGCCGCCGCGTCGCCGGGCGTCGACTCTGCGGCCGAGCTGAAGCAGCTGCTCGCCATCGAAGCGGATCTGGAGAAGGCCGTCGTGGCGCGCCTCGCCGCCGGCGCCCGTCCCCGCCGAGCCGCTGCTCGTACGTAGCCGTCGCGCCTCGCCCGACCGACTGGCCGGCGGGTTTTCGCCGCCCCGTCGCCGACGCGCACGCCTACGGAACGGCGACCCGCCCCGGGCACGGTCGAATGGCGCTATCCTGATGGAGCGGCGGCGTTCACGTCGCGACCACGATCGCTCGATTACATCGGGAAGATGGGACCGCAGGGCGCGTCGGACGGCGCCGCTGCGAACGGTCATGTTCGCGCTCGTTCGGGTGCGCGTGGCAGTGAGGTGGACGCTGGTGGCGCAAGGCAATCACGCGACGCACGCGAGGCTTCCGCAAGGGGCGGCACTCCGTCGGCGAACCGTCCTGAAGGCACTCGTCGGCCTCTCCTGTGCCTTGCCGTTCTCGCGAGGCACGGCGCTGGCGCGCGTGGCCGACGTGGACGACGCCTTCCTCGAGGACCTGTCGCGCCGCAGCTTCCAGTATTTCGTTGATCACACGGGGCCGACCGGCATCGTGCGCGACCGCGCGCGGACCGATGGCACGCCGTCGACGCCGCACGACGCCGTGGGCAGCATCGCTGCGACAGGTTTCGGGCTCACCGCGCTCTGCATCGCGGTGGAGCGCGGCTGGATGTCGCGCAGCGACGCCCGCGAGCGCGTGTGGCGCACGCTCGAAACCTTCGCGCTCGAGGTGCCCCCGACGCGCGGCTGGTTCTACCACTACCTCAACGTTCACACAGGCGAGCGCGAGTGGCGGAGTGAAGTGTCGTCCATCGACACGGCGCTGCTCGTGGCCGGTGTGCTCACGGCCAAGCAGGCATGGGCTGCCGACAGCGACATCCAGTCGCTGGTCACCACCATCGTCGATCGGCTCGACTACCAGTGGATGCTCGATGGTCACCCGTCGCTGCTGTCGCACGGGTGGTATCCCGAGGTCGGGTTCATCCCGCACCGATGGGACGACTACAGCGAGCTGATGATCCTGTACGTGCTCGGGCTCGGTGCGGCTCGGGAGCCGCTGTCGGTGGCGTCCTGGCGCGCGTGGCAGCGGCCACCCGTCGAGTACGGCGGCTACAGGTACGTCGGCCGCGTGCCGCTGTTCGTGCACCAGTACGCGCACGCCTGGATCGACTTCCGCGACTGGCGGGACCCTGAGGATCCGCACGACTGGCACGAGAACTCCGTTCGCGCGGTCCGGGCGCACCGGCAGTTCTGCATCGATCTCGCCCCGGAGTTCCCGGGCTGCTACGACGAGTCGGTCTGGGGCATCACCGCCTCCGACACGCGCAGCGGTTACCGGGCCTGGAGCGGACCGCCGCGGACGCCAGGCATCGACGGCACCGTGGTGCCCTGCGCGGCAGGCGGGTCGCTGATGTTCGCGCCCGACATCAGCCTCACGGCCCTCCACGCCATGAAGGAGCGGTTCGGCGATCGCATCTACGGACGGTACGGGTTCGCCGACGCGTTCCACCCGACCAGCGGCTGGGTGAACCCGGACGTCATCGGTATCGACGTCGGCATCACGCTGCTCGCGGCCGAGAACCTTCGCAGCGGCCGCGTCTGGGAGTGGTTCATGCGTAACCAGGAGGTCACGCGTGGGCTCGAGCGCGCGCGCCTCGCGAAGCTGGCGTAGCGGGCGTAGCGGGCGACGAAGCCGACGGGGGACCGTCGGGCGGGGCCCGACGGCTACGTATCCGGCCCCTGCGTCCTCATTCGGAGGGGGCGCCGCCGATGTTCACCCGGACGTTCTTCTGGGAACCCTGCAGGGCTTCGGCGCCCCTGGCGGTGACGCGAGTCTGCCACGCGTACACGGATCGCAGTCGTGAGAGCGTGCCGAGAGACGCGATGCCTTCGTCGCTGACCTGCGTGGCGTAGAGGTTCACGGTCTCGAGGCGCTGCAGGCCCGCGAGCGCGCCGAGCGTGGCGTCGGTGACGGCGGTGCGATCCAGCGACAACTTCCAGAGGTTCACGAGTGCGGGCAGCACCTCCACCAGCCCTGCGTCGGTGACCGCGGTGCCGCCGAGGTCCAGCCAGGCGATCTGCGCGGCGAGCGGCGTCAGCCGCTTCAGGTCCCCATCGGAGAACGCGCGGGCGGCGGGCGGCGCCTGCACGTGCAGCAGCGCCGAGTCCGAGCGCAGCGGCTCCACCTTCAACTGCATCTGGACGAGTGCGGCGATCGCCGCCGTGTCGCCGGGCGCGACGCGCACCGCCAGGATGGCGGGTGCGTCCAGGTCCACGGGTCCCAACCTGTCGACGATCGCGGGTTCGAGTTCGGCCCTGACCGGCTTGTCGGCGAGGGTCTGCTCGAACGACGCCCCTTCGTCGATCCACCACCGAAGCAGCGCGACCTCGGCGTGCGAGGGCATGGCGTGGCCCTTCGGCGGCATGACCTTCTTGTCGGACGCGGGCAGGAAGATGCGCCGGACGATCTCGCTCGCGGCCGCGTTGCCGGCCACGAGGGCGGCGCCCGACTCGCCGCCTTGAACGATCGCCTCGGGGGAATCGAGTCGCAGCTTCCCCGATTGCTTCGCCGGGCCATGGCACTGCACGCAGCGTGCGTCGAGTGTCGGCGCGACGAGCGACGTGAACACGCGCGTCGTGCTGAGATCCACGGCCGCCGGTGCCGCGCTCGCCGTCGCACGACCGAAGAACGGCACCTGCGGCATGTGCTCGGTCAGGTACGTGTCGCCATGCGTGAGCGCGCCGCCGAAGTGGCCCGTGACGCCGAGCAGCACGACCGCCGCGCCGAAGGCGATGCCGAAGAGCATGCCTGCGGTGCGGCCTGACCTCGTGGCGCGCAGCCATGCGGCGACGCCCGCCAGGGCGACTGCGATGCCGAGGTAGATACCCCACGCCTGATGGCGGGCGACGAGCGCCGCGTCGTAGTCGCCGCTCTCGGCGAGTAGCAGGCCAGTGAGGATCGCGGCAAGAGTGGCCGCCGCCGTGACGCCGAGCAGTGCGGGAATCAGCCCCGCCGCGGCGGCATGGCGCCGCGTGCGCGACAGGCCCTCGACGAGCGCCGTGAGCAGCAGGAAGCCGATCGGCAGGTGGACGATCAGCGGGTGGAAGCGGCCGACCAACGCCTGCAGGTCGGCGCCGCTGCGGACGACGCCGGCGACCGTGGCGGCGAGCACCACCACGACGAGTGCGATCTCTGCGGATGCGACCCACCGGCCGCGCGGGAACCTCGTCAGCACGAACTTACGCAAGGATGGCCTTGACCACGTGCCCCTCGACGTCGGTCAGCCGGTAGCGCCGACCCTGGTGCTTGAACGTGAGCCGTTCGTGATCGACACCGAGCAGGTGCAGCAACGTGGCCTGGAAGTCGTGCACGTGGACCGGGTCGCGCACGACGTTGTAGCCGAACTCGTCGGTCTCGCCGTGGGTGATGCCGCCCTTGACGCCGCCCCCGGCCATCCAGATCGTGAACGAGCGCGGATGGTGGTCGCGCCCGTAGTTGTCGTGGGTGAGCTTGCCCTGTGAGTAGTTGGTGCGGCCGAACTCACCGCCCCAGATGACGAGCGTGTCCTCGAGCAGGCCGCGCTGCTCCAGGTCCCGCACCAGTGCGGCCGAGGCCTGGTCCACCGACCGCGTCATGATCTGGATGTCCTTGGGCAGGTTGCCGTGCTGGTCCCAGCCCTGGAGATAGAGCTGGATGAAGCGGACGTCGCGCTCGGCCAGCCGGCGCGCGAGGAGGCAGTTGGCGGCGTACGTGCCTGGCGTCCGCACGTCCGGCCCGTACATCTCGAGTACCGAGGCGGGCTCGTTCGAGAGGTCCATCACCTCCGGCACGGACGTCTGCATGCGGTACGCCATCTCGTACTGCGCGATGCGAGCGTCGATCTCGGGATCGAGCACCTTGGCGTGCTGTTCCTGTTCGAGCGCGCGCAGCGTGTCGAGCATCTGGCGGCGCGTCTCCGCACTGAGGCCGTCGGGGTTCCCGAGGTACAGCACGGCGTCCTTGCCGCGCCGGAACTGCACGCCCTGGTGCTGCGATGGCAGGAAGCCGCTGCCCCAGAGCCGCGAGTAGAGCGGCTGGTCGCCGTTGCGCGCGCGAGAGAGCAGGACGATGAACCCCGGCAGGTTGCTGTTGTCGGACCCGAGCCCGTACGACAGCCAGGACCCCATGGACGGCCGGCCCGCCTGCTGCGAGCCCGTCTGGACGAACGTCACCGCCGGGTCGTGGTTGATCGCCTCGGTGTGCAGCGACTTGACGATGCACAGCTTGTCGGCGATGGCCGCGGTATGGGGAAGGAGCTCGCTGATGTTCGCGCCGCTCTGGCCATGGCGGGCGAACGTGAAATGTGATCCGGCGAGCGGGAACTGCTTCTGGTGGGCCGTCATCCCCGTCAGCCGCTGCCCCATGCGGATGGACGCCGGGAGCTCCTCGCCGTTCATCGTGCGCAGCAGCGGCTTCTCGTCGAACAGGTCGAGCTGCGACGGGCCGCCGCTCTGGAACAGGTAGATGACCCGCCTGGCGCGCGGCACCACGTGCGCGCCCTGCAGGATCGCCCCGCCCTCGGCGGACGCCGGCACGCTGCCGGCCGGTAGCTGTGCCGGTCCGCCGATCAGGCTCGTGGGATCGATCAACGAGCTGAGCGCCACGGTGCCGATGCCGAGGCTCGCCGCCGAGAGGAAGTGTCGCCGGGTGGCGTTGAACTTGAGATCCTGGAGGGCCTTCATCGCTTGTTCACCGCTGCATCGCTGTTCATGATCGTGCTCGCGACGACCGTCCACGTCGCGACGTCCACCGGAGCCAGCCCCCTGGCCGGCGCTTTCTCGCCGATTCGGGACAGCTCGCGCGCGGCCGACGTCTTCGCAGCATAGACCGCATGCTGGGCATCGTACAGCGCGCGCACCGCTGCCAGTTCGGTCGGCGTCGGCGACCGGCTCGCGACCAGGCGGTACGCCAGCGCGATGCGGGACTCCGGCGTCGCGCCGCCGTCGAGCAGCACGCGTTCGGCGAGCGCCCGCGCGGCTTCCACGTACTGCACGTCGTTGAGCAGCACGAGCGCCTGCAGCGGCGTGCTCGTACGCTGGCGCCTCACGGTGCACAACAGCCGTTCCGACGCGTCGAAGCTGATCGCCGCCGGCGGCGGCGTCGTGCGCTTCCACACCGTGTACACGCTGCGGCGGTAGAGGTCGTCGCCCTTCCCCTGCACGTACGACGTCGCGTTGCGCGTGGCGAGCTCCTCCCAGAGGCCGGGCGGCTGATACGGATACACGCTCGGTCCGCCGATCCGGCGCACCAGCAGGCCGCTTGCCGCGAGCGCGTTGTCGCGGATCTGTTCTGCCGCGAGGCGATACGCGGGTCCGCGTGCGAGCCGTGCGTTGGCCGGGTCGATCTCCAGCGCCTGCGGCGTGGCGACGGAGGATTGCCGGTACGTCGCCGAGGTGACCAGTTGCCGCAGCAATCCCCGCAGGTCCCAGCCGCTCTCCCGGAACGTCACCGCCAGATAGTCGAGCAGCTCGGGATGCGTGGGCAGCTTGCCCTGGTTGCCGAAGTCCTCGAGCGTGGACACGATGCCGTTGCCGAACATCAGCGCCCAATAACGGTTGACGAGGACGCGCGAGACCAGCGGGTGCGTCGGCGCGAACAGCCAGCGGGCCAGGCCGAGACGGTTGCGCGGCAGCGTCGCGTCCAACGGCGGCAGCGCCTCCGGCGTATCCGCCTCCACCTTCGTCGTCGGCGCATCGTAGGCGCCCCGCGCGAGGATGAACGTCGGGCGATGGCGTGCCTCGGGGAGATCGCGCATCACCATCACCTGCGGCAGCGCGGTGATGATGGCGTTCTCCTTGCCGCGCAGCGCCTGCAGCTGCTTTCGCTCCCGCTCGCCAAGGCGCGCGATCCTGCGCACCCAGTGATCCTTGAACCCGTCGCACGTGGCAGGCGGCAGGCAGGCCACGGGGGACGTGTCGGCGAGGCTGGCGACTTCGAGCGCGGTCAGCTCGTCGGGAAACACGTAGAACTCGTCGAGCGAGACGTCCGACAGCGTCTCGTCGCCCCGGCGGCCGAGCCGCAGCGACGGCGTGCTGCCGTGGTTGCCGGTCGGCTCCTCGATGATGCTCCGCCACAGGTTGTCGTTGAGCACCCGCGCCCGCGCGGGTCGCCCATCCAGATACAGGCGGAGCCCCGACGCGCGGCTCGAGCCGTCGTAGGTCACCGCCACGTGGTGCCAGACGCCCACCTGCAAGGCGTCGACGGACTCGAGGTCCACCGAGTTGTCCGGCGCCACGTGGTGGACACCCGCGTGGACCGTGCCGTCGGGACGCAGCATCAGCTCGTAGCCGCGATGGCCGTTCATCACCGCGCCGGAGCGCGTCATGATCGGCCCACCGACGCCATCCTTGTCGCGCCTGACCCACAGCGCATACGAGAAGGGGTCGTTGCGCTCGAAGAACGCGAAGCCCTGCTCGCGGCCGCCGAGGTCGATGTGCATGTCGCCGACCAGCTGCTGCGCCTTGCCGATGCGGCCATCCACGGTGACCGGCTCGCGCACCGTCTTCTTCTGCTGTTCCTCTTCGCCGCCGACCGTGCCCTTGCGTCGGGGTGTGGCGCGGTTCTCGAACGCGTATCGCTTCATCGCCTCGAGCGGCAGGTGCACGATCGCGCGGGGCAGCGGCACCCGCGGTGCATCGGCGGCCTGGGCCTTCGCCAGCCACGCCTCGAACGCAGGTCCGGCGGCCAGCCGCTCCACACGCGTGGCCTCCTCGAGTGGGCCCATCTCGGCTCGCAGGGCGGCGAGCGTGTCGTCGGCCTCGGGGCTCGACACGGTGAGGGTCGGGCTGGGCACGCCCGAATACGGAATCTGCCCGGCTTCGTTCACGTTGTTGAAGAACGCGAACATCTTGAAGTAGTCGGCTTGCATCACCGGGTCGTACTTGTGGTCGTGGCAACGCGCGCACTCCATGGTCAGTCCCAGGAACGCAGCCCCGAACGTGTTGACGCGATCGGCCACGTACTCCGTGCGGTACTCCTCGGGAACGATGCCGCCTTCCTGGCTCTGCATGTGGTGACGGTTGAAGCCCGTGGCGAGTCGCTGCTCGCTGGTGGGCGACGGCAACAGGTCGCCCGCGAGTTGCCACGTGATGAATTGGTCCATCGGCAGGTTGCGGTTGAACGCGGCAATCACCCAGTCGCGCCACGGCGACATGTCGCGCATCCCGTCGTCCTGGTAGCCGTGGGAATCGGCGTAGCGGGCCAGATCGAGCCAGTCAGCCGCCATGCGTTCGCCGAAGGCCGGCGAGGCGAGCAACCGTTCGACGGCCTTCTCGTAGGCGTCGGGCGACGTGTCGGCGAGGAAGGCATCGAGCTCGGCGATCGTCGGCGGCAGACCGGTCAGGTCCATCGACACGCGCCGGATCAATGTCTCGCGCGAGGCCTCGGGCGCCGGCGTCAGACCCGTGCCGCGCAGCCCGGCACGGACGAAGGCGTCGATCGGATTGCGCGACCCCGCCACGTCGCTGCCCGCCGGCACCGGCGGCTTGCTCGGCGCGATGAACGCCCAATGCGGCTTCCAGGTCGCCCCCTGCTCGATCCAGCGGACGAGCGTGGACTTCTCGAGGTCGCTGAGTGTCAGGTGCGATGCCGGGGCCGGCATCATGACGGCCGGATCGGTACTCAGGATGCGGCGGACCAGCTCGCTGTCGTTCGTGTCGTCGGCGACGATGGCCCGACGGCCGGATGGCAGCGTGGCAAACGCGCCCTCCTCCGTGTGGAGGCTGAGCCCGGCCTTCCGGGCCCGGTCGTCGGGGCCGTGGCACGCGAAGCACTTGTCCGAGAGGATCGGTTTGACGTGGAAGTTGAAGTCGACCTCGTCCGGCAGGCCTGCCATGTCGGGCACACGCGACTGGCAGCCGACACCGGCGAGGAGCAACGCGACGAGCGCCGCCTGAGCGACGACGCGCCCAGCGGCGTGCCGCCGCCCCGCGGTCGCGGGACAGGGATCTGAGGCCATGAAGGGCACCGGACTTCCGGGACGTGCCCAGCGTATGTCATGCCGCCACGTGGTGCAAACCGGCGCGCAACGCTAGAATTCGCGCGTGGGACCGCGTGCTGCTGCCCTGTGCCTGCTGCTGCTCGGGGCCGTCGGCGCACGCGTGTCGGCGGCACCGGTGCCGGGTGCCGATCTCCGGAGCGTGCAAGCCGTTCGCGCCTCCACACCGCCCCTCGTGGACGGGCGCCTGGACGACGAGATCTGGCGCAGTGCCGACCCCGTGTCGGGGTTCCTCCAGCGCGACCCGGTGGAGGGCGAGCCGGCCAGTGAAGACACGCTCGTGCAGGTCGCCTACGACGACAAGGCGCTGTACATCGCCGCCCGGCTCTACGACCGCGACCCCGCGGCCATCGCACGCCAGGTGTCGCGGCGCGACGCCGTCGTCGAGGCTGACGCCTTCATCGTCTACCTGGACCCGCATCACGACCACCTCACCGGTGCGCAGTTCGGTGTCTCGGCTGCAGGCGTCCAGCGCGACGCGCTCATCTACAACGATCAGTTTCTCGACCCGACGTGGGACGCCGTCTGGGCGTCGGCCGTGGAAGTGGACGGCCAGGGCTGGGTCGTCGAGATGCGCATCCCGCTGTCGCAGCTGCGGTTCCCCCGCGCCGACCGCTACACCTGGGGCATCAACGTGCAGCGGGTGATTCAACGGCGTAACGAGTCGGCCTGGCTGCAGCTCGTGCCCAAGAACGAGGCCGGACTCGCCTCGCGCATGGCGCACCTCGAGGGCGTGGCCGATATCGCGCCTCCGGGAACGCTCGAGCTGATGCCCTACGTCACCTCGCGTGTGGAGTTCATCGAGCCGGCATCGCCGGGGAATCCGTTCAACGACGGCATCCGCGCCTTCGCCGGCGCCGGCATGGACATGAAGTACGGCGTCAGCAGCAACCTGACCCTCGACGCGACGTTCAACCCCGACTTCGGGCAGGTGGAAGTCGATCCGGCGGTGGTGAACCTGACGCAGTTCGAGGTGTTCTTCGAGGAGCGCCGGCCGTTCTTCACCGAAGGCGCCAAGGTGTTCGGCAACTTCGGGCGCAGTGGCGCGAGCGAGTACTGGGGGTTCTTCCGTCCCGAGCCGACGCTGTTCTACAGCCGGCGCATCGGGCGCGCACCGCAGGGGCCGGTCGCCAGCAGCCCGTACGTGGACGTGCCGGCGACCACGACGATCATCGGCGCGGCGAAGCTCGTGGGACGCACCAGGAACGGATGGACGATAGGCGCACTCGACGCCGTCACAGGGCGGGAGCAGGCGCGCCTGTCGGGCGGCCTCGACCCGACGCGCCGCGACGTGGAGCCGCTGACCAACTACGCGGTCGTGCGGGCGCAACGCGAGCTCGGCGCCCGTGCCGGGATCGGCATCCTGGGCACGTCGGTGCTGCGGGACGATGGCGACGAGGAACTGGCCGGGACGCTTGCCTCACGTGCCCACATGCTGGGCGTGGACGGCCACTGGTTCATCGACGCGCGGCGGCTCTGGGTGCTGCACGGTGGCGTCGCGGGCAGCTGGGTCCAGGGCACTCCGCAGGCGATGACGCGTCTGCAGCGCGCCGAGCAGCGGTACTATCAACGCCCGGACGCGCCGCACGTGTCCGTCGATCCTGATGCGACGAGCCTCTCCGGGTGGACCGGGCAGGCCAACCTGAATCGCAACAGCGGCAACGTCACGGTGAACCTCGGCGTGTGGGGCATGAGTCCCGGGCTCGAGGTCAACGACCTCGGCTTCTCCACGCAGACCGACCGGGCCGGCGGGCACGCGATGGTGCAGTTCCGGAAGCTCGTGCCGGACGGCTGGACGCGGGAGCGTTCCGCCTGGATCTCGAAGTGGTGGACGTGGAACTACGGCGCGCAACTGCAGGGCGATGGCTGGCAGGCGGGCAGCAGCGTGCAGTATCGCAACTTCTGGCGGTCGACGCTGACGCTGACGCACGCGCGCCGCGTGTGGGACGACAAGCTGACGCGTGGCGGGCCGACGGTGATCCGCCCAGGCAGCATCGGCGCGCAGCTGTCGGTGAGCACCGACAACCGCAAACGGGCCGTGCTGACCACCGACGTGGGGTACACGGCGCGACAGTACGGCGCGTCGTCGCTCTCGGCAGGGGCCAGCGTCGGCGTGCGGCCGGTGCCGGCGGTGACCGTCAGCGTCGGTCCGGCCATACGCCGCAACATCGTTGCCGCGCAGTACCTGACGACCCGGGCCGACCCGCTCGCGGCCCGGACCTTCGGCGCCCGCTACGTGTTCGGCGAACTGGATCAGAAGGAGGTCTCGATGGTGACGCGCCTCAACGTCGCCACCTCCCCGCGCACTTCGCTGCAGGTCTACCTGCAGCCGCTGATCTCGGCCGGCGACTATGGCGCGGTCAAGGAGCTCGAGGCGGCTCGGACCTTCGCCTTCGTCCGGTACGGCGAGGATGGCGGCAGCACGATCGTGCAGGGGCCGACCGGCACGCGCACGCTGATCATCGATCCGGACGGCGCGGGAGCGGCGGCGGCATTCGCGGTGCAGCAGCCGGATTTCAACGTGCGGTCGCTGCGGGCCAACACGGTGTTCCGCTGGGAACTCCGGCCCGGATCGACGCTGTACGCGGTGTGGACGCAGCAGCGCCGCGACCTCGGGTCCACAGGCGAGTTCGACTTCAGGAACGACGCCAGCGGCGTCTTCACGGCGCCGGCCGACGATGTCTTCCTCGTGAAGATGACGTACTGGTTCGGCGCCAGGTAGGTGGCAGGTAGCGGCCCTGGTGGCGGCTGCCTTCGGAGATACACTCTGCACACGTCCATGACCATCACACGACGTTTCTTCCTCTCTGCCTCGGCCTCGGTGGCCGTGGTCTCGGCTCTGCCCGGCGCGCGCGCGAGTGCCGCCCCGATCGCCCGCGCCGGCAAGAGTCAGCTGCGCGTGGGCCTCGCGGCCTACTCGATGCGCCAGTACCTGCAGGCCAAGCCGGGCACCAAGGGCGCGATGGACCTGCTCGGGTTCATCGACTACGCGGCGACTCTCGGCGTGGACGCCGTGGAACTCACGTCGTACTACTTCCCGGCGACGTTCGACCGCGCCTACCTGAACGAGGTGAAGCGCCGCTGCCACGTCAACGGCCTGGACATCTCCGGCGGCGCCATCCGCAACAACTTCACGCTGCCCGACGGCGATCCCGAACTGGCCAAGTGGCTTGCGCACACCGACACGTGGCTCGGCCACTATGCGGTGCTCGGAGCGCCCGTCGTGCGGGTGTTCAGCGGCGTGCCTCCCAAGGGCGTGTCCGAGGAGCAGGGCATCGCCAACGGCATCAGGAACCTGAAGAAGGCGCTCGTCTCCGCCGAGAAGCACGGCGTGATTCTCGGTCTCGAGAACCACGACTACCTGACCAAGATCGACAGGATGCTGCCGGCGCTGCAGCAGATCGACTCGCCGTGGTTCGGCGTCAACCTCGACTCGGGCAACGTGGACGCCGAGGACGTCTTCGCCGAGCTGAAGAAGATCGTGCCCTACGCGGTCAACGTGCAGCTGAAAGTCGAGACCGGCACCGGGAAGGTCAAGACGCCGACCGACATTCCGCGTTTCGTGCAGATGCTGAAGGACGCCGGCTATCGCGGCTACGTCGTCCTCGAGTACGAGTCGGAGCCCGACCCGTACGGCGCCATCCCGACATACCTCGCGCAACTGCGCGAGGCCATCGCCAAGGCCTGAGCCATGGACTTCGTCACGGCCCTCTTCGTGTTCATGCTGGCGACGTTCATCGGCATGGACGTCATCCGCCGCGTGTCGCGGCTGCTGCACACGCCGCTGATGTCGCTCACCAATGCGATCTCCGCGATCGCGATCGTCGGCGCGATCATCCTGGCCGGCCCGCAGCACGATCAGCTGAGCACCGTGCTCGGGGCGGTGGCGGTGTTTGCCTCCACTACCAACATCGTCAGCGGTTTCCTGATCACCGACCGCATGCTCAAGATGTTCAAGAAGAAGGAGGGCGGCAAGTGACGCTGCAGACGATCGACCTCGTCTACCTCGTCTCGGCCGCGCTCTTCATCTTCTCGCTCAAGTGGATGAGCGATCCGAAGACCGCGCGCAACGGCGTGTTCGCCGGCGTGGCGGCCATGGTGCTGGCCGTCGTCGGCACGCTGCTGCGCCCCGACATCGCCAGCTACACGTGGATCTTCATCGCCATCGTGCTCGGCACGATCGTCGGCGTGCCGCTCTCGTGGGTGCCGCTCACCGCGGTGCCGCAACGCACGGCCCTGTCGCACGCGTTCGGCGGGCTGGCGGCCGGCCTGGTCGGCATCGGCAAGTACTACCTGTTCCTCCATGACGGCGATCTCACGCCGTTCCGCACGGGCGCCATCGTCTTCGAGGTGGCCCTCGGACTGATGACCTGCACGGGCAGCCTCGTCGCCGCAGGCAAGCTGCAGGAGATGCTGCCGACGCGACCGGTCACCTATCCCGGCCAGAACTTCGTGAACTTCGCGCTGATCGGCGCCGGCATCGCCATCGGCGTGGCGCTGGTCGTCAACCCGTCGCTGACCTTCCTGTTCCCGATACTCATCGTGCTGGCGCTGGCCTTCGGCGTCATGCTCGTGATGCCGATCGGCGGCGCCGACATGCCGACGGTGATCTCGCTGCTCAACTCCTATGCCGGTCTTGCCGCCGTGGCGATGGGCTTCGTGCTCGAGAACAAGCTCCTCATCGTGGCCGGCGCCCTCGACGGGTCGTCGGGCCTGATCCTGTCGATCATCATGTGCCGCGGTATGAACCGTTCGTTCACCAACGTGCTCTTCGGTGCGTTCGGACAGGTGAGCAGCAAGGCGGCGGAGGCCGAGCAGCGCTCGGTGAAGTCGGCGACGATCGAGGACGCCGCACAACTGCTCGAGAATGCCGACCGCGTGGTGATCGTGCCGGGGTACGGCATGGCGGTGGCGCAGGCGCAGCATCGCGTGCGCGACGTCTTCGAGCAGCTGACGAAGAAGGGCATCGACTGCCGCTTCGCCATTCACCCGGTGGCCGGCCGCATGCCCGGCCACATGAACGTGCTGCTGGCGGAAGCCGAGATCCCGTACGAGAACCTCGTCGAGATGGACGACATCAACCCGGAGATGGGCCAGGTGGACGTCTGCATCATCCTCGGCGCCAACGACGTCGTGAACCCGGCGGCGCGCCACGACAAGTCGAGCCCCATCTACGGCATGCCGATCATCGACGCCGACAAGGCCCGCACCGTGATCGCCAACAAGCGCACGATGAACCCGGGGTTTGCCGGCATCGAGAACGAGCTCTATTTCGCCGACAACACGCTCATGCTCTTCGGTGACTCCAAGGCGGTCATGGGCGAGCTGGCCAAGCGGTTGAGCGGCGAAGCCGGCATGGGACACTAGGGAAATTTCGAATTTGTACCTTCGAAGTTTGAGATTGCCAATCGCACCACCGTCCAGGGTGGCGCTGGTGCTGACATTCTGAAACCGTGAAATTACGTGTCGTAGTGGTGGGCGCCGGCGCGTTCGGCGGATGGACGGCGCTCATGCTGCGCCGCGCCGGCGTCGACGTGACGCTGGTGGACGCGTGGGGGCCGGGCAACGTGCGTGCGAGTTCGGGTGGTGAAACCCGGGTGCTTCGCGGCACGTACGGCGACCGTGCCATCTATACGCGCATGGCTGCGCGGGCCATGCGCCTGTGGAGCGAGCACGACGCGACGACGCAGCGCCAGTTCGTCGTCCGTAACGGCGCGCTCTGGCTCTTCAGGGATGATGACGGGTTCGGCCGCGCCTCGGTCGAGCCGATGCACGCCGAAGGGCTGCCGGTCGAGTGGATCGACGTCGCAGAGGCCCGACGGCGCTGGCCGCACATCGCCTTGGACGAAGTGACGCACGTGCTGTGGGAGCCGCGCGCCGGCTTTGCGTACGCACGCCGCGCCTGCGAGCACGTCGTCGAGAGGTTCGTCGCCGACGGCGGCCGCTATCTCGTCGGTCGCGTGCCTGCCGTCGGTGCGACAGGCGGCGCGCTCGCAGCAATCACGCTGGAGGACGGCGAGGCGCTGCAGGCGGACCGGTTCGTGTTCGCGTGCGGTCCGTGGCTCGGCACACTGCTGCCCGACGTGGTGGGCGCGCGCATTCGTCCGTCGCGGCAGGAATCGTTCTACTTCGGCACGCCGGCGGGCGACACCCGCTGGCTTCCGCCGCGCATGCCCGTGTGGCTCGACTACGGGACGCAGATGTTCTACGGCATCCCCGGGAATGCACATCGCGGCTTCAAGGTGTCCGACGACACGGCCGGCGCCACGTTCGACCCGACACACGGGGATCGCTCGCCTACGCCCGAGGCGCTCGCGGAAGCGCGCGGTCTCCTGCGCCTGCGCTTCCCGCTGCTCGCCGATGCGCCGCTGCTGGGCGCAGAGGTCTGTCAGTACGAGCTGACCTCGGATTCGCACTTCATCGTCGATCGCCACCCCGGTGCGGCGAATGCCTGGATCGTGGGCGGCGGCTCCGGGCACGGCTTCAAGATGGGGCCAGCCATGGGCGAGTACGTCGCCCGACTCGTGCTCGACGAAGACGAGTCCGCTCCCGAGTTCCGCCTCGCACACCGCTAGCGCGTTCGGTGGTCGTCACGGTCGCCCCCGGGTTGCTGTCGAGCCGGGAGCCCGCCTGAGGTTCCGAGTGACGAGTGCGTCGCGCCCACGCCCGTCCTGTGCCATCCTGCCAGCTATCGGACCAGCGATAGCCCGGCTTCGGTGCAACGGTGCGTACCGGAGCCCGGCCGGATCGCCGTGCCGGCGGTGACGTAAGGTGTGCGACTGGTCTTGCGGGCGGTTCGGCGCAGCCCTCCTCGCCATCCTCGCGGCGCACGGCGCTTCGGTGCCCTGCGTGTCCGGCGAGCGGTTGCCCCTGCGCGTGCTCACCACCGCGGACGGTCTCTCCAACAACGTCGTCAATCGCATCGTCAGTGATTCGCGGGGGTTCGTCTGGCTGTGCACGCGTGAGGGCCTCTCGCGGTTCGACGGACACGGGTTCACGTCATTCGGGCTCGGGTCCGGACTGCCCAGCGCCGTCGTCCACGACCTCGCCGAGTCGCCGGACGGCCATTATTGGATAGCCACGGCGGACGGTCTCGTGCTGTTCGATCCGCGCGCGAACGCGTCGGCTCGCGGCGGCGGCGCCGGTCCTGCGTCGTTCGCGCGATACGCGCCGAGTGCAGACCATCGCGCACGATCGGCGAACGTGCTGCTCGACAGGCGTGATGGCGGGCTGTGGGTCGGCACGGGCCTCGGGTTGTATCGGGTCGGAGACGACCACGGCCGCTGGCAGTGGATGCGCGAGGATCTTCTCGATCGCACACCCGCGGTGAACGCGCTCGCCGAGGATCCATCGGGCGCGCTGTGGGTCGGCGCAGACGACGGGCTGTACCGCTGGCGCCGTGGCGTTCCGGCGGAGCGCTGGACCGCCGCGCATGGCCTGCCTGCCAACCGGGTGCTCAGCGTGTACGTGGACCGGCAGCAGCGCGTGTGGGTGGGGACCACGAACGGGCTGGTGCGTCTCGTATCTGCGCCGCGCGCTGACGCGTTCATCACCGATCGGGTCGACGGGGCCGGCGATGCCCTCCGCGGCCGGTGGGTGTGGCAGGTGCGGGAAACGCGAGAGGGCACGATGTGGGTGGCGACCGACGGCGGGCTCGCCAGGCGTGTCTCCGGCCGGCACGGAGATCGCGACACGTTCAGGCCCTTCGGGATGGCATCAGGGCTGCCGTCGCACCACGTCAGCGCGCTTGCCGAGGACCGCAACGGCCGTCTCTGGATCGGCACGAGGCACGGTGCGGCGAGGCTCCTGTCCAGCCGTTTCACGATCTTCGATGGCGGAGATGGCGTGCAGACGGCGGCCACGCTCGCGCTGACGCAGCAGGGTGACGTGCTCGTACTCGAGGCGGTCAACCAGTGGCGGGTGAACCGCTACGACGGCCATGCGTTCGTGAAGTCCACGCTGCCGTCCGAGAGGCTGGAGACGTCGTGGGGCTGGAACCAGATGTTCGTCGTGGACCGCGCCGGCACGTCGTGGCTCGCGAGCCGGAGTGGCGTCTGGCGTTTCCGCGGTCGGATTGGCGTGGACCCGCTGGCGCGCGCGGCGCCCATCGGCCGTTACACGTCGCGCGACGGGCTCGCGACAGATGTCGTGCTCCGGCTGTCCCAGGACTCGCGCGGAGACGTCTGGATAGCCACCGCCGGGGAAGGCGAGCGCCGCAATGGCCTCTCGCGGTGGGACCACGGCACGGGGCGGCTGACGCACTACACGGAGCGGGACGGATTGCCGCCGCTCGACCAGTTCTATGTCTCGGCGCTGGCCGAGGATCGCGCAGGCGACGTCTGGGTGGGGTTGAGTGGCGAAGGGGGTCTCGCCAGGTTCCGTCAGGGACGCTTCGTGGTGTTCGCGGCGCGCGATGGCGTGCCGGCCGGCACGATTCGCAACCTTCTGCTCGACTCCATGGGACGGTTGTGGGCCGCCAGCTACCGCGGCGGCCTGATCTCGGTCGAGGCGCCGTCGGCCGGAGCTCCGACGTTCACCCGGTACTCGGTGGACGATGGGCTGTCCAGCAACGAACTCGGGGCGATCGTGGAGGATGCCGACGGGCGGATCTACGCCGGCACGGCGCGTGGCCTCGACGTCGTGGACCCGGTGAGCCGACGCGTGCAGACCTATCTGGCCGCCGGCGGGCTGCCGCCAGGGGAGGCGCAGGCGGCAATCCGCGATCGATCCGGTGCCCTGTGGTTCACCTACCTCACCGGTGTCGTCCGCCTGGCGCCGGGAACCGACCGGCCGCCTGACGCGCCTCAGGTGGTGATCACCGGCGTGCGTCTGTCTGGCCGGCCTCTCCACCTTTCGAGCGTCGGTGAGCGCTCGGTCCCGCCCGTCGTCCTGCCCCATACCGACAACGCCGTGGACGTCGACTTCGTGGCGCCCGGGTTCGGGCCGCGCGATGCCCGGTTCCAGGTGACGCTGGAAGGAGGTACCACGAGCTGGACTCCTCCCTCCGACAGGCTCGGGGTGAGCTTCGCGAACCTCGGACCCGGACAGTATCGGCTCCTCGTTCGTGCCGTGAACGCCACCGCCGGTCCCGGCGGTCCGGCGAGCTTCGCGTTCACAATCCAGCCTCCCGTGTGGCGACGATGGTGGTTCGTGGCGTCGAGCCTGCTTGCGGCCTCCGCACTCGTCTGGTCCGGATACCGCATTCGCCGCGCGCGACGGGACGATCTGCTCGCGCTCCGGACCCGTATCGCGCGCGACCTGCACGACGACATCGGCGCCAACCTGACGCGCATTGCGATCCTGACGGAAGTCGCCCGCCATCACGTCGGACCTGCGTCCCCAGCAGACCGGCAGCTCGACGCCATCGCCAGCGTCGCTCGCGAGTCGGTCGCGTCGATGGGCGACATCGTCTGGACGGTGAGTCCCGAGCGCGACACGATCGGCGACCTGGCCGCCAAGGTTCGCGCGCACGCCGGCGAAGTCCTCGTGGACCGCGGCATCGTGCTGACGATGGACGTGCCGGACATGGCCGAGAGCAAGGTCGGCGGCGACATCAGGCGCGACGTGTACCTGATTGCGAAGGAGGCCGTCACGAATGCGGCGCGACACTCCAGGTGCGGCGCCGTGGCGATTGCACTCGCGCTCGAGGCGGGACGACTCACGCTGACGGTGTCCGACGATGGCGTCGGCTTCGACCCGGTCGCCGCGGCCGCAACCGGTCACGGGCTGGGAAACATGCGACGCCGGGCCGCGCGCCGGCGGGCGACGTTCGAGATCCTGTCGTCGCCTGGAGGCGGAACGCGGGTGAGGGTCGAGGTGCCGCTTGGCGACCGACGCCGGTGACGCTCACGGGACGAGAAGCGCGCCCCTCAGCGTGTTGATCGTCGAGGACGAGCGCGATGTCCGCGAGGGGCTTGCGGCGCTCATCAACGGCAGTCTGGATTTTTGCTGCCGGCATAGCTGTGACTCCATGGAGGCAGCGCTGGCCGCCTTCGGGTCCGCACGACCTGACGTCGTGCTCACAGACCTGCAGCTGCCGGGCATGTCGGGCATCGACGGCATCACGCGGCTGCGGCGTCAGCACCCGCAGCTGCCGATCCTCGCGCTCACGGTGTTCGACACCGACGCGTCGGTCTTCGACGCCATCTGCGCCGGCGCCTCCGGCTACGTCCTCAAGAACACGCCGCCGGCCAGGTTGCTCGACGCCTTGGACGAGGCGGCGCGCGGCGGCGCGCCCATGTCGCCGGAGATTGCGCGCCGCGTCGTCCGCCTGTTCCGCACGTTCCAGCCTCCGCCCGGCGACCGCTGCCGGCTGACGGCTCAGGAACATGCGCTGCTGAAGCTGCTTGCGGATGGCCACCATCGCAAGACGGCGGCACAGTCGCTCGACATCAGCGTGAACACCGTGTCGTTCCACCTGAAGCATCTCTACGAGAAGCTGCACGTGCACTCGAAGACCGAGGCCGTCGCCAAGGCCCTCCGCGAGCACCTCGTGTGACGAGTCGTCACGCCCTACCTGCATAGGTAGTTACGCCGCGCGCCGCGGTGTCCCATACTCCGGTCCCCTCCATCGTCAGCGCGTCGCCCGACGCAAGAAGGGAAGGGTGTCCCGGTGACCACGCGGCTCGTCGTCGGCGCATGTCTGGCGGGGGCGCTGCTCCTGTCGCGTCCCGTCTCCGGTCAGCTCATGCCGATGGGGGATGATCGGCCCGTCCTGCAGGTTCGCGCCCATTCTGCGCGCGGCATCGTCGACGACTACCTTGGCGACGCCGCCGAGGTCGCTTACCTGCTGCTGCGCCAGGCCGGAATCGACAGCGAGTGGCAATTGTGCGGTCAGGACGGCTGCCAGGACGGTTCGGCCCGCAGCGCACCGATCGTCGTCATCCTCCAAGCCGGACCCGACGCAGCGCGCCCGAATGCGTGCGGCCGTGCCGCGCACGGGAGCGAAGAGGGCCGAGGAACCGTGCGTATCTGGGTGCCCTGCGTCGAGGACGTCGCGCGGCGCCTGGCGCAACTGGTCGAGACGAAGGTCCACCCTCTGCTCGGGCTGCAGACGCACGCCGATCTGACGGGAGCCGCGGTCGCGCACGAGATCGGCCACCTGCTCGGGTTGCGACACGGCGGCGGCCTCATGCGCGAGCGGCTTGACCGATCGTCCATACTCGCGTTGCGGGAAGGCCGCCTCGCGTTCGCCACACACGACGCGGCCGCGATGCGTCGCACCCTGTTGCTGCTCGATCGCCGAGCCGTGCTGGCACGTCGCTGAGCACGTCTCGCGCGGACGTCGGCGCTGGCGCATCGGGTACGCTGTGGAATGCGGCTGACCCGCGCACAGTTCCTGGCCGTGTGCTCGGCCGTCGCGCTCGGGGTGCAGCCGGCATCCACGCGTCAGGCGGCCCGCATGCACACCCGCAGGATTCCCTCGTCCGGAGTCGAGGTGCCCGTGATCGGGCTCGGCACGTGGCGCGGTTTCGACGTTGGAGACGATGCCGCGGCACGCGCCCGACTCACCGACGTGCTGCGTGAGCTCTTCGCGGCGGGCGGACGCGTCATCGACAGCTCGCCGATGTACGGATCGTCCGAATCGGTGACAGGCGACCTGCTCGCGTCGCTCGGCGCCCACGATCGCGCCTTCGTGGCGACCAAGGTCTGGACCGGCGGCCGCGCGGCAGGCGTGACGCAGATGCAGGAGTCCATGCGCAAGCTGCGCGACACTCGCATCGAACTGATGCAGGTACACAACCTGCTCGACTGGCGCACGCACCTCGACACGCTCCGGGCCTGGAAGAAGGAGGGCCGCATCCAGCACCTGGGCATCACCCACTATCGCGACGACGCGCACGACGAGCTCGAGGCGGTGATGCGCGCCGAGGCGATCGACTCGGTGCAGTTGAACTACTCCATCGACAACAGGGCCGCAGAGGCGCGCGTGTTGCCGCTGGCGGCCGACCGCGGCATCGCCGTGCTCGTGAACCTGCCGTTCGGCGGCGGCGGACTGCTGCGGCGGGTGCAGTCGCGGCCACTTCCCGCGTGGGCCGGAGAGCTCGGCTGCCAGTCATGGGCGCAAGTGCTCCTCAAGTACGTCGCCTCGCACCCGGCAGTCACCTGCGTCATTCCCGGCACCAGCCGCCCGGAGCACATGCGGGAGAACGCGGCCGCGGGCACCGGGTCACTGCCCGACGCGCGGCTCCGCAGCCGCATGGCGGAGGCTCTTCGTTGACGCCGCCATCGCGATGGCGGCCGATCGTGTAGCGCTGACTCGCGCCGGCTGGTCAGGCGCTTGCAGTATTCGAGGCGTAGGAGTACGTTGACGCGAATCGTGAGAGACGGACGAGCTGATGAGCACTGACGCGCCCCCCACGCCGAGTGGCAAGGAGCCCGTGGAGCGTCGCTTCACGTGGCGCTGGTATCTCATCCCGGCGGTGCTGATCGGGCTGCTGGTCGGCATCGGCAGCTACACGTTCGTCTATGCCAAGGGCGCGTCGTACCTCACCAACGACCCGGCGGCCTGTGCCAACTGCCACATCATGAACGAGCAGTACGACGGCTGGACGCGCTCGAGTCACCGCAGCGTCGCCGTGTGCAACGACTGTCACACGCCGTCGGGTGCCGTGGCCAAGTACGTCACGAAGGCCAACAACGGCTTCTGGCACTCGTTCGCGTTCACCACCGGGTGGTACCCCGAACACATCCGCGCCACGCCGCGCAACAAGGCGATCACCGAATCCGCGTGCCAGAAATGCCACGAGCCGATCACCGACGCGATCCAGACCGTCCATCCAAAGGGCGAGGCGATGTCGTGTGTGCGGTGTCACGACTCGGTGGGGCACCTGCGGTGACGCCAATGACGAACCCGCCTGCAAGGAGACGCTCACGTGACCACGACTGACGGCACCCCCGGACCGGCCCGCCCGAGGCGGCCCGCATGGAAGCTGCTCGCTGGCACGGCCGTGCTTGCCGCGTTGTTTGCCGCGGGCGTCACGGCTCTGCTCGTCAACATCTTCGAACGCAAGCAGGAGGCCCGCGATCCGTTCTTCCGTGTCGTCGAGCTCACCGACGAGACGACGGACCCGGCAATCTGGGGTCAGAACTTTCCGCTGCAGTACGACAGCTACAGGCGCACGACCGACCAGCAGCGCACACGATACGGCGGCAGCGAAGCGGTGCCGCGGACGCCGACGCAGGCTGACCCCCGGTCGGTCGTCTCGCAGTCACGCCTCGAGGAGGACCCCCGCCTCAAGACGATGTGGGCCGGCTATGCCTTCTCGCGCGACTTCCGCGAGGAACGTGGGCATGCCTACATGCTCACGGATCAGATCTACACGGAACGGCAACAGGCGGTGAAGCAGCCGGGCACCTGCATCCACTGCCACGGGTCGGTCTACGTGCCGTACAAGAAGCTCGGCGGCGGCGATCTCATCAAGGGCTTCGAGATCATGAACAAGATGCCCTTCGGCGAGGCGCGCAAGCACGTCGACCATCCGGTGGCCTGCATCGATTGCCACGACCCCGACACCATGCAGCTCCGCGTGACCCGCCCCGGCTTCCTCGAGGGCATCAAGCTGGTGAAGGCGAAGGCGGGCATCGAGAACTACGACGTGAACACCATGGCCTCGCGGCAGGAGATGCGGACCTATGTCTGCGGCCAGTGCCACGTCGAGTACTACTTCAAGGGGCCCGAGAAGCGGTTGACGTACCCGTGGCAGAACGGCATCAAGGGTGACGAGATCCTCGCGTACTACGACAAGGAAGGGTTCTTCGACTGGACGCACGCCGACACCGGCGCACAGGTGCTGAAGGCACAGCACCCGGAGTTCGAGTTGTACAACCAGGGCATCCACGCGCGCTCGGGCGTCGCCTGTGCCGACTGCCACATGCCCTACCAGCGCGAGGGCAGTCTGAAGGTCTCGGATCACCACGTCCGCAGCCCGCTGCTCAACATCAACCGGGCGTGCCAGACGTGCCACAAGTGGTCGGAGGCCGAGCTGCTGCAACGCGCCGAGACCATCCAGGGACGCGTGTTCGCGCTCCGCAACCGTGCGATGGACGCCCTCATGGAGCTGATCGCCGACGTCAAGGTCGCTCGCGAGAAGGGCGCCACCGACGCGCAGCTCGGAGAGGCCCGACGCCAGCAGCGCGCCGCCCAGTTCCTGCTCGACTTCATCGAGGCGGAGAACTCGATGGGGTTCCATGCGCCAGCGGAGGCCGAGCGGCTCCTCGCCGTGTCGATCGACCTGGCGCGGCAGGGCCAGATTGCGCTGCTGCGTGGCGGCGCCCCGGCTCCGGCGGCACCGAAGGCGCCGGACGGCATGCTGAACGGGCCGTTGCCCACCACCGGTCCGGCTGGATCGCCGTCCGGTCCGGCCGGGACCGGCCGCCCGGGGGACTAGGAGGCG
>JAEZCY010000059.1 GCA_023429845.1 Acidobacteriota bacterium | reverse complement strand
CGCCAGGGGCGTCGCTGCGCGGCGCGCAGACGCCTGTGGCATCGCTTCGCGGCGCGCAGACGACAGTGGCATCGCGCCGCGGCATGCACGTGAGCCCCATCGCGGCCGACAACGGCACGTCGTCTGGTACGTAGCCGTCGCCCCCCGGGCGACGGTCGGGCTGCAGCGTACAGGCGCCCGCTACTGCGCGGCGAGACGGTCGGGTACCATCCGCGCGACAAACAGCGGCAGGTCCTGCAGGCGCAGGCGCGTGGCGATGTCCAGCACGAGTGGGGCGCGGGCTTCGCCAGGCAGTTGCAAGGCGCCACGCAGTTCGGACAGGGGCTCACTGGCAGTCATGTGCCACACCACCCTGCCCAGCCCGTGCTTGGCGCCACGCCACGAGAGGTAGCGCGCCACCACGAAGAACCCCAGGAAGTAGGCCAGCACGTTCGGTCCGGGCACCAGCGCCAGCGCACCGGACGCGATGAACAGGATCGTCGTGATCACCAGCCACAGCAGGTGACGATCCCCATCCTTGCGCAGCGACGAGCGCATCACCTGAAGGGCCCGCTCCGGCGTCACATCGTCGGCATGGTGCAGTGCGGCGTGGGTGTGCTTGCGCAGATGCCACAGCAGGCGCTGCTCGTTGATGTGCTCGGCCACGCCGCGCAGCGTGCGTCGCTTCAGCCGACCCAACACGGAGCCGGGGTCGGGCAGGTCCTCCCCCCGCGCACGCCGCCGCCGCTCCAGCTCCGCTTCGTGCAGCATCTCGCGGAAGCGATCCATCAGCCTGCGGAACATGCCGCGCTCTTCGGCCGGATCGGCCGGCACGTGGTCGTCCTCCGGCTCGCAATAGGGCTCCAGCCGGCCGTCGCCAATCGGGATCAGGTAGACGTCGAACATGTGCGTCGCTGCTGGCTTCTACGATAGCACCCGCGTCGGCGTTCACCGGCCCGCGCGCGAGGCCGTCGTGACGACTTGTATCCTCTTGTTCATGACTGCCACTTCCCTGCTTTGGTTGGCCGCCCTCGTCCTCGGCCTGCAGCCCGCGCCCGACCTCGCGCTCGACGTGCGCGTGTTCCGCGGCGCGACCGAGGTCACGGCCGACACCGCCGTGACCGTCTACAAGGCGGGCAGCCGAACGAACGGCAAGCCGGTGCCTCAGGCCGCCGGCGGCGAACGACGCATTCCGCTCCCGTCGGGGCAGTACGACCTGCAACTCGTGCAGCAGCAGGATGGCAAGGTCATCGGCATTTCATGGACGAGCCTTCGCCTGCTCGTCGACTACCCGGGCGAGTTCCAGCAGCATCTCGAGGTCGTGAACCTGGACAGGGGCTGGGGCGCGCTGCAGATCAGACAGGCCGGCGCCAGGGAGACCACCAAGGTCGCGTGGTCCTCACGCCTGCTGCGTGCGGACGGCAGCGAAGCCGCACGCGCGGTGTCGGGCGACGGCTATCAGGTGCTCGTGGCGCCCGCGGGCACGTACACGGTCGAGATCACGAGGAGCGACGGAACGAAGACACGCCTGGCCAATGTCGAGGTGCGCGAGAACCTGACGTACGTGCGCACGTTCTGAGCAACGCGCAGGGTCGGCGTCAGCGAGGAGAGGGGCGTTTGCGCTGGGGAGCCCGAGGGGCGCGCGGCTTCGACAAATCGGGCTTTCCCGCCGCTTCCCAGGCGCCGGTGATGTAGGCCGCCACCATGGCCGCCGCCTGATTCACCCGCTGCTCGAGGATTGGGCCGGCGCCACCCTCGGCGAAGCGCGCGAAATAGCCGTCGTCGTAGAGGTTGCCGGTGCCGATGGCCTGCCGGTCGGCCTCGAGCACACGGCCGGCAAGTGCCGCACTCTCGATGAGCGTCGCAAACGCAGCACCGCGTGCGTCGGTCACCGCCGGCACCGGGACGGGCGCCATCGCCAACGACGGGCGCAACCGCGAGAAGAGCTCCGACTCGAATCGGCTGTGAACGCCGTGCTGCCCGGTTACCTGCCCGTCGTAGTTGACGATGGCGTGGAAGGGCACATGGGCGTCGCCGACGTAGTGGCCGAGCACCGCCGCGAAGAAGACGGCGTTGTCGTACGCGTACCCGGGGCCGTCGGGGCGCGCAATCTGCTCGAAGGCGCGTCGCAGGCGTCCGTGCATCTCGGACACCCGCCACGGCAGCGTGCCCTCGGCATTCACCTTCTCCGGCCCGTACTTGGCCACCGCTTCGTCGTAGCTGCGAGGAAGGGCGTCGAACGGAGCGCTGCCGTACGCATCGAGATCGAGGAAGTGGCGCGGCGGCTCGTCCTCGAAGCCGACGTTGCGCCACAGGTCCGGGTCGATCGCGTGTTCGACGAACTGCACGCGCTGACGCTCGAACAGTTCACGCAGCCCGGGCGGCAGCAGCGCGACGACCTTGTCGGCGATGAACCTGTGCGCCTCGAAGCCCCAGGCGTCGGACCGTCCGGGGACGAGCAGCACCAGCGCGAGGGGCACGACACACAGGAACGGGCGGAGTCGACTGCGGCGCATCGCTCACCATTGTAGTAGCCGTGGGTCCTGCCCGTCGGGCGTGCGCTGCCGCGCGTCGAGCGAGGCGGCCCCGGCCCGGAGGCGTTCCCGTTAGAATTGCCGTCCGATGGCCCGCATCACCCACGAAGACATCGACCGTGTTGCCGCGCTGGCGCACCTGCGCATCAGTGACGACGTCCGCCCCAGGCTGGCGACAGACCTCGAGCGCATCCTCGAGTATGTCGATCGGCTCAGCGCGGTTCCGACCGCGGGCGTGCCGCTCACCGCGCACATCGTCGAGGGCGCCGGCGACATGCGCGCCGACGAGCCGCATACGTCGCTCAGCGTCCACGACGCACTGGGCAACGCCACCGACGCCAACGAGGCCGCCGGCCTGTTCCGGGTGCCGCGGGTCATCGGCTCGTGAGCGGTGATGCGATGAGCGCCCCTGTCACCACAGCCGCAGATGCCTGCGCCGCCGCGCTGCGTGCTGTTGCCGATGCCGCGCCCCTGAACGCGGTGCTCACGGTGCTGGACGAGCGCGCCCGCGAACGTGCCGCAGCCATCGATGCACTGCCGCCGGCCGACCGGGAGGCGCTGCCGCTGGCCGGCGTGCCGGTCGCCCTCAAGGACAACATCTGCGCGCGGGGCACACGCACCACCGCCGGGTCAAGGATGCTCGACTCGTTCGTGGCGCCCTACGACGCGACGGTCGTGCAGCGCCTCGACGCCGCCGGGGCGATCGTGGTGGCCAAGGCCAACTGCGATGAGTTCGCGATGGGCTCGTCCAACGAGAACTCCGCCTTCGGCGCCGTGCGCAACCCGTGGGCCCACGACCGGACCCCAGGAGGATCGAGTGGCGGATCGGCCGCACTTGTGGCCGCGGGCGTCGTGCCCGTCGCGCTCGGTTCGGACACGGGCGGTTCCATCCGACAGCCGGCAGCGCTCTGCGGCGTCGTAGGCCTCAAGCCCACGTATGGACGCGTGTCGCGGTACGGCTTGATCGCCTACGGGTCGTCACTCGACCAGATCGGACCGATGACGCGGTCGGTGCGCCAGGCCGGTCACGTGCTCGCGGCAATTGCCGGCCCCGATCCGCTCGATGCGACGACCGTGGCGGCCGAGCCGTTCGCCGTGCCTGGCAGGGACGTGTCGCTCGCGGGGCTGCGCGTCGGTGTGCCGCGCAGCCTCCTTGCCGACGGCGTGGACGAGGATGTCGCGGCGAGCGTCGAGCGCGCGCTGGCGCTGATGGTGGAGGGCGGCGCCACGCTGCACGACATCGACCTGCCGCACGCGCCGCACGCGATTCCGACGTACTACATCGTGGCCACCGCCGAAGCCAGCACCAACCTGGCGCGGTTCGACGGGGTGCGCTACGGCTATCGCGCGGCGCCCAGTGAGTTCGCGGATCTGGCGTCGATGTATGCGACGTCGCGCAGCGCCGGCTTCGGCCCCGAGGTCACGCGGCGCATCCTGCTCGGCACCTACGTGCTGAGCGCCGGCTACTACGACGCGTACTACCGGAAGGCGCAGCAGGTGCGTACGTTGATCGCAGGCGACTATGCGCAGGCCTTCGGAAGGGTGGACGTCGTCGCGATGCCCACCTCACCGACCACGGCCTTCCGTCTGGGTGAGCGAATGCAGGATCCGCTGCAGATGTATGTGGCCGACGTCTTCACGGTCAGCGTGAATCTTGCGGGGCTGCCCGCCGTGAGCGTCCCGTGCGGGCTCGATGGTCAGGGACTGCCCGTGGGCCTGCAGTTGATCGCGCCGGCATTCCAGGAGACGACTCTCCTGCGGGCCGCCGCGGCGTACGAAGACGCCCGGGGCGTGTTCCCCTCACCGCCCCGATAGCCTGCACCCGGCCCTCGCCGCCGGCGAGGGTCCGGCACGCCGCTACGCCGCCGCGAGCGCCTGCGTGCCCTTGACGCCGAGCCACACCAGCAGCGCGACGAGCAGGAACGGCACGAGCGGAATCGCGACCACGGCCAGCACGGCCAGGAGACCCACGCCGCCGAGCGCCAGCATCACCAGGAAGGAGATGACGAGGCCGATGCTGCCGAACACCAGCCCGAACACCATGCCGAGGAAGCCGAAGACCAGTCCGAAGGCGGCCTTGAGCAGCATGAGTGGAAAGAACACCACCCACAGCACGGCCCGAACGGCAAACCATACGGCCGCCAGCCCGGCGAAGACGACGGCGGAGATCAGTGCAAGTCCCACGAAGAGGATTTCCATCGACGGCTGCTCCTTGTCGGGATGAGACGAGCAGGTTCCGTGCAGGGTTCGAAGGCGGCGTGGCCGTATGCGGCGCCACGGTAGCGGGTCAGGTGGCGTGGGAACGAGGCAGTGACGGCAACGCCACGCTCTGCGCTACAAAGTCTCATCATTTCCTACGCGATCGAGAGCTTGCGCCCGCAGAGAGCTTCGACAGGGTGAGGCGAGCGACGCGCGCTGGAGTCCCCGAGAGTGGGTCAGGGGCGATGAGTCGCCTACCGCCTGCGCCGCGGAGGCGGCAGGCAGTAGGCGTCGGCGGTCCCCCCGTAGGCTTGTAGGCCGTAGGCTTGTAGGCCCATCGGCCCACCCTCCCGCCTCGTTCAGTCCACCGCGACTTCGATCTGCCGCGGCTTGGCCTCGGTCTTCACGGGCAGCGTGATGGTCAGCACGCCGTCCTTGAAGTCCGCCCGCACCTTCTCGGTGTCCACGCGGGTCGGCAGCGAGAACGACCGGCTGAACGCGCCGTACGAACGCTCGACTCGGTGGTACTGGTCGTCCTTCACCGTCTGCTCACGCTTGCGCTCACCGCGCAGGGTCAGCGTGTTGTTCTCGACGCGCAGGTCGATGTTCTCGCGGCCGATGCCCGGGAGCTCCGCCTTGAGAACGATCTCCTGATCGCCGTTCTCGTAGATGTCCACCGGCGGCAGCCATTCGCCGCGCTGCGTCAGGTCGTCGTTGTCGAACCGGCGCGTATACGCATCGCCGAAGACGCGATTGATGCGGTCCTGCATCTGGGACAGTTCACGGAACGGGTCGAAGCGCACCATGCTCATTGTTTCCTCCTTCAACACGGCGGCGGCTATGCAGGCCGCGCACCCTGGTCACGAATGTCGGCGCTGGTTCGTCTGGCCAGCACACAGATAGTGTAGCTGAATATGAGTATGTGTCAATCATTGAATATGCGCGAGTTCGACTCATGCCCGCAAACATCCGCCATTGGGGCCCCAGCCCGCGGCATCGGCCGGACCTACTCGGTCTCGATTGCAGGAACCCATGCGATCATCTCGGCATGCTGTCGTTTCCCGAGGCGGCCGAACTCGCCGACGAGGTCCGTCGGCTCTTCGATGAGCTCCCGCATGCGCACGATGCGGCACCCGGGGGCCTCTACGCGCCCCCCATGGACGTCGTCGAGCGCGAGGACGCACTCGAGATCGTGATGGACCTGGCTGGCGTGGCATCCGAAGACGTCCGTGTGCTCTTCAAGGCCAATACCCTGGTCATCGCCGGGTGCAAGTGGCCGCCCGCCGGCCCGCCGTCGCGGGCCACCGCCTTTCACCTCGTCGAACGCAGCTTCGGTCGATTCGCCCGCGCGGTGCGCGTCACCGCGACGCTCGACCTCGCCAACGCCCGCGCCACCATGACCGAGGGTGAGTTGCGCGTGCAGTTACCCAAGCTCGAAGGTGGACAGGGGTTCGTGATTCCAATCGAGAAGGTCCTCTGAACGCACCGATGCGCATCCTCTTCATCGGTGACATCTTCGCCAAGGTCGGTCGGGAGCTCGTCAAGCGTGCCATCCCCGCACTCGTGGCCTCGCACGACATCGACATCGTGATCGCCAATGGCGAGAACGCCGCCGGCGGCTTCGGCATCACGCGCGAGATCTCCACCGAGCTCTTCGGGCTGGGGATTGCCGCCATGACGTCCGGCAATCACGTGTGGGACAAGCGGGAGATTCTGTCGTTCATCGACGAGGAGCCCCGACTGCTCCGCCCCTTCAACTATCCGGCCGGCACGCCGGGACGCGGGTCGACGATCGTCACGACGACGTCGGGAGCGCGCGTCGGCATCCTGAACCTGATGGGGCGCGTCTTCATGCAGGCCATCGACGACCCCTTCACGCTCGGTCGCGCCGAGGTCGAGCGCCTGAAGGCGCATGCCTCGATCGTGTTCGTCGATTTCCACGCGGAGGCGACCTCCGAGAAGATCGCCATGGGCTGGCACCTCGACGGCCTGGCGACGGCCGTCGTGGGCACGCACACCCACGTGCAGACTGCCGACGCGCAGGTGCTGCCGGGCGGCACCGCCTACTGCACCGACGTCGGCATGACCGGGCCCCACGACGGCGTGATTGGCGTGGAGCGTGGACCGGTCATCCACCGCTTCCTCACCGGCATGCCTGCACGATGGGAGACGGCCGCCGGGTCGCCCCGCCTGCACGGTGTCGTCATCACGGCCGACGAGGCCACCGGCCACGCCACGGCGATCGAGCGCCTCAGCCTCACACCGGCCGATATCGAGGACCTCGGGTGAACTCGCTGTTCGACCTCCCGTTCGAGGATGAACCACTCGAGCAGGAGG
>JAEZCY010000046.1 GCA_023429845.1 Acidobacteriota bacterium | reverse complement strand
GATCCGCCTTGCGCGCCGCGCGACGCGGTGCCGGCCGCCGTCCCGCTCATGCTGGTGCCGGACATGAGGCAGCCCTGCAGCGTGACCTGCTGGCCATTCTCGCCGGAACGCGAGGATGCCTGCGCCGATTGGTTGCCCGATTGCGTGCCGGCCTGGCTGGATGACGTCGATTGCGCCAACGTCGTCATGCTCGCCGCCACGATGAACGTGGTCGCCCACTGGAATGTGCGCTTCATGGCTGTCGTTCCTCCGTCTTTCAACGGTGAGCCGCGCCGGTGCGCGACATTGCGCAGGGCGGGCCCAGCGACGGACGGCGAGCCGTCGTCGCCTCATGCCTTTCGATCAAGGCAAGAATTGGACCCGCCGCGTCCACAGCCGTCTTGAACCGCCATCAGCGAAGAACCTGCGAAGTCATGTAGTTTCGAACTACAACCTTCGGGAAAAGGACACACGTCGGCCATGCCGACGCGTAAGCACACGCACGCATGAGTCGGCTGCGGCCTCTTCTGAGCGGTGACACCTGCGGACGGTGCTGAGCGCTGCGGGGTCGAGCGCACGGTGAGGTTGGTCGCCGCTCAATGCACGTCCGTGTTGGGCTGGTCCAGCGGAAGTTGCGTGTACCCATCGCCAACATGCCGCCACGCGCGCACGCCGGCCTCCTGTGCCAGGAAGCGGGCACGCGCCTCAATCAGATCGACCTCCTTGAGCCAGGCCTCGCCAATCCCCTCGAAGCCCTCCTCGGTCACGCGTACCAGCAGGATGGGCGGCTCACGCGCATCGTCGGAGTCGCTATCGAAGAGCACGATGAAGTCGCCCACGTTCGGATCGTCTGCCATGCTGACGATTGTCGCTCATGGCGGCAAAGTCAGAGGCAACCCGCCTCATCCGTTCGAGCCGCAGCGAACACGGATGACCTTCCTGGGGTCGCCATCATCTCGTTCGAGACTCGCGCACTGCGCCGCCGTCCGCGCCGTCGTGCCCGCCAGACGAAAGCAGATGACGCCGCGTCGCGCGGCGGTCAAGAGAAGCGACTTCTTGGCCTGCTGCGTCGCGTCGCCACAACCGTGACCAAACGTCTCCTCTCAGGCAGACATCAGGCGTTAGCAACGACGGTTCTACGCATTGGGTCGGCAGATCGGCGTCCTGATGGCTGGCGAACGGATTGCACCAGGACCTCGGCGATTGGGGACGGCCGGGGTGACCCGTCGCAATGGGGCAATGGGTTGCCACGCCAAAGCCACGGTCGTTCCCTTCCCAGACCGACTCGGCGGATCGCAAGGGCGTGCCGATAGTGGTAACGGCTGCACCTGCGCTGGAACCGTCAGCGCAGACTGCGCCGCCCGAGAGAGCAGTGCATGAGCGACCGTCGCGCGTGCAACAGCCTCAGGCGTGACGCCGTAGGTTGTTGATGTTGTATGGGATTGGGTGGAGCGGGCTGCGGGAATCGAACCCGCCTGACTGGCTTGGGAAGCCAGGACATTACCACTATGCTAAGCCCGCCCGCGCGAACCTTCAGTATTGTGCCGGGAAATCACGAGAAGTCAACGAGAACCGCAAACGCGGGCCGGACCGTCGGACAATGAGCGGATGCTCACCGTCCTCCTGCTGGTCGTCTCCAACACCTTCATGACCATCGCATGGTACGGACACCTCCGCTATCGCGACGCGCCGATCGTGAAGGTGATCCTCGTGAGTTGGCTGATCGCCTCAGTGGAGTACGCGTTCCAGGTGCCGGCCAACCGCATCGGCTATGCGACGTTCTCGGGCTACCAGCTGAAGATCATCCAGGAGGCCATCACGCTGACCGTGTTCGCCGTCTTCGCCTGGCTGTACCTCGGTGAAGGCCTGCGCTGGAACTACGTGCTGGCGTTCGTGCTGCTCTTCGGCGCGGTGGCGGCCGCCTTCTGGCAGCCACGGTGAACTCCGCGTGCGTCGGCGCCGAGTCAGGCGCCCGGCGCGCGGCGGACGTTGCGCGGACCGAACACCGCGATGGCCACGCCGACAACGCCGAGCAACACCACCGCGCCCAGCCAGATGAGCACCGGCACGAGCAGTTCGATGCGGCGGTCCACACGCGCCCGGGTGGGCCGGTCCGGGTCGTACCGCACCGGTACCGTCTCACCGACGGCGTAGGGCGGGCGGCCGTAATTGGACGTGCTCCGGAACCGGACTCGCTCGCCGCCAGCCGTGGTGAAGGCCACCACGAGCCGGAAGCGCTGCTGCACCTTCCGCGCCTCCCGCTCGAAGCCCTCGTGCGCCACCACCTGCCCCGTGGTGCGGGCGGCGTGCAGCAGGAAGAACCGGTCGGTCTCGGTCAGGCGCCAGCCTACCGCCAGCAGCCCGAGCGCCACGAGCACCAGTACCGTCCCCACGACGTTCCGCCCCACGGCCACCATCCGACCAGAGTACCAGCTGCCTCACGCCGGAGTCGTCTGCCCCGCTGGTACGTTCCATGCAACAGTCGAGTAGGTATCTGCAACACCCGCAAGACGAATCATGCGGAGTTCACGCGGATTTTGCGACGGACCGTAGCTCAAAAAAATACAAGACTACGGTCGTATGGCATTGCAAACGTACACTGTGTTCACAGGCACAACACTCCAGGTAGCGCCTGGCTCAGGGACCGCGCACGACGCGCCACGAGAAGGACTCAGCATGACCACACGCGACACCATGCCGGCCGCCCGCATCCTCCACGTCGATGACCAGCCAGAGACCCATGAGTGGTTGAAGTTGGCTCTCGAGCGCAAGGGGTATGAAGTGACGGTTGCGACCGACGGGCACTCGGCACTCGCGTCATTCACCACGCACCGCCCCGACATCGTCCTCCTCGACCACGAGCTGCCCGACCAGAACGGGCTGGACGTGCTGCGCCAGCTCAAGAACGCCGACCCGCTCGTCGAGGTGGTGATGCTGACCGGCCACGGCAGCGTGTCCCTCGCCGTCGAAGCCATGCGGGAGGGCGCGTTCAACTTCGTCGAGAAGCCGGTGGAGTTCGCGGTGCTCGAGGCCGTGCTCGACAAGGCCCTCTCCCACCGGAACCTGCATGCCGAGGCCGCCCGGCTGCGTATGAGCGCCGAGCGCCGCGACGGTCTCGGACGGCTCGTGGGCACGTCGCCAGCGATGCGGCGCCTGTTCGACCTGATCCAGCTGGTGGCGCCGACCGACGCGTCGGTGCTGATCCGCGGCGAGAACGGCACGGGCAAGGAACTGGTCGCCGACGCGGTGCACGAGCGCAGCCCGCGGGCCAACGGCCCCATCATCAAGATCAACTGCGGCGCCATCCCGGGCGAGCTCTTCGAGTCGGAACTGTTCGGCCACAAGCGAGGCGCCTTCACCGGCGCGCTGGCCGACAAGCGCGGTCTCATCGAATCAGCCGACCGCGGGACGCTCCTGCTCGACGAGATCGGCGAGATGCCGCCGAATGCCCAGGTCAAGCTCCTGCGCGTGCTCCAGGAGAAGCAGGTGCGCCGGCTTGGCGAAACACGCATGACCACGCCCGACTTCCGGCTGATCTGTGCGACCAACTCGCGGCTCGAGCAGCTCATGGCCGACAACAAGTTCCGCGAGGACCTCTACTTCCGCATCAACACCGTGGTGCTCGACATCCCGCCCCTGCGGGAGCGCCGGGAGGATATCCCCGTGCTCGCCCAGCTGTTCCTGCAGCGTTATTCCGAGAAGTACGAGCGCGAGGTCGTCCGTTATCACGCCTCGGTGCTGCAGCGCCTGATGAAGCACGTGTGGCGCGGCAACGTCCGCGAACTCGAGCACGTTGTCGAACACGCCGTGATCGTCGCGACCGGGCGCGAGATCCAGTTGCGCCACCTGCCGGAATCCTTCCGATCCGGCGCCACCGTGGACGACACCAGCCCCTTGTGCACGCTGGAAGACGTGGAGCGCGCGGCGATCGTCCGCACGTTGGCATATACGCGCGGCAACAAGCGCGCGGCAGCGGACATTCTCGGCGTGTATCGACCGACCCTCTACGCCAAGATGCGCAAGTACGGTCTGATGGCCCCGCAGGAAGAAGTGGCCACGGCATGAACGACGCGGCCGCTGTCCTCGACCATGTGTGCCGACGGACGCTCGACCACGTCGGCGTCCTGGTGCGGATCTGGACCCCTCCCGACGGCGTCGTCTACGTCAATCGGCGCTGGCTCGAATTCACCGGCACCTCGCTGCAGGACAACGTCGGAGACGGCTGGCTGCAATGCGTGCACGAGGATGACCGGGCATCAGTGGCGTCGCACTCAGCAGGCGACGGCAGGAGCGAGCCTGCGACGTACCGACTCAAGACTCGTGACGGCCAGTTGCTGGC